>JAHDDP010000076.1 GCA_020629285.1 Maribacter sp. | reverse complement strand
GACGAAATGTAGATAACCTAATTTTTTATTATGCCTACGGATTGTTCAAAATTGCTGTAATCGCTCAGCAAATCTACTATCGCTATAAAAATGGACATACGAGCGACCCAAAATTTGCGCACCTAAACAAAGCATCTGAATTATGCTGTAAAACAGCTTGGGAGGCAATTCAAAAAAAACAAATCGATAATTTATTTTAAAATATTTGAAAACAACATCGCATCATAAAATCAATCAAGAACAGTTAAAAGCCTTTTCGCTATTACCTGTTGATAAACCTGTGGTGATGATGAACTTGCTAAAATTTAAAGATACGGTTGCAGAAACCGGATTATCTGGAGCAGAATCTTATAAAGAGTATATGAAAGCGGCTATGCCCTACTTTCAAAAAGCGAACGCTGAAATTCTTTATTTGGGAAAACCTCAACGAACATTGATTGGACCAGAAGACGAAATTTTATGGGACAAAATATTACTTATAAGATATAAAACTCCGGTTGATTTTTTAAAAATGATTACAGCAAAAGGCTATCCCGCACATTTAAGAGATCAGTCTTTACAGGATTCCAGATTAATTCAATGCCATTGAAAATTTGAGATTTAAAATATAAGCACTTAGAATACTAAGGTTAAAATAGAATAAATGAATTTAGAAGATAAAGTAGTAATTATTACTGGTGCCGGAAGCGGTATTGGTGCAGCAGCAGCTAAACTGTTAGGTGAACGCAAAGCAACCGTAGTGGTTTCAGACATCAATTTGAACAATGCCGAAAAAATTGCTGAAGAAATCAAAAAAAACGGTGGCAAAGCATTTGCCATAAAAACCGATGTCACAAAATATGAAGAGGTAGAAGAACTAATATCTCAAACAGTATCAAAATACGACCGTGTTGATGTTATTGTAAACAATGCCGGCATTGGTGGCAAGCATCAATTAAAAACTGCAGAGCACACACATGAAGATTGGCATAATGTTATTGCCGTGAACCAAACAGGGGTCTTTTACTGCATGCAAGCAGCTCTTAAACAAATGACGAAGCAAGGTCATGGCAACATAGTCAATGTAGCTTCTTTAGCGGGGCTTAAAGCCTCCGGAAATAATCTTTCTTACAGTGCAAGTAAATTCGCCGTGGTGGGTATGACGAAATCCGCAGCTTTGGAATATGGCAGTAAAAATATTCGCATTAACGCAGTTTGCCCAGGTTACACACATTCTGCACTATTGGATCAACTGCTAAGCGTTAGGTCTGACATGGGAGATTTGCTTAAAAGAATGATCCCTATGAAGAGATTTGGTGAAGCCAATGAAATTGCAGAAGGCATTTGTTTTCTGGCTTCTGATAATTCTAAATTTATGACAGGACAAACATTAACTCTAGACGGAGGAACTTCCTTATAACAATTATGAAAACATTAGAAATTACATATAAAGACGAGTACGCTATTGTACAGATGAACCGTGGAAAGGTAAACGCTATTAATGCGGAAATGGTTTCAGAAATGAGAGAAACCTTCAAATCTATAGCCGTAAATGATCAGGTTAAAGGTGTAATACTTTCCGGTCAACCTCATTATTTTTCCGCAGGGCTAGACTTAATTGAACTATTTCAATATGACAAAAATCAAATTAGTGATTTTTTTTCCGCCTTTGGTAGTTTGTATTTAGAACTGGTACAATTTAAAAAACCTTTTATTTCTGCTATAACCGGTTATTCTCCTGCTGGAGGATGCGTTTTAGCAGTTGCCAGTGACAATCGGTACATGGCAGATGGGGAAAAATATGTTATAGGACTCAACGAGGTTGCCGTAAATATTCAGATCAGTCAAAACCTAACAGAGGTCTATGCCTTTTGGATGGGTGACGGATTAGCAAGCAAATATATTCTAGAGGGAAAATTGTTAACTGGTAAAGAAGCGCTTTCTGCCGGTTTAGTAGATGAATTGGTTCCGTTAGAAAATGTTTTGGAACGTGCTGAAAAGCAAATGCGCCTTTACATGAAAGCAGACCAGCAAATATGGAGAAATACCAAAGCGAAAATCAGAAAACATCTTCTTGAAAAATTAGATGCAAATGGAGAAAACTCCCTAAAAGAAGCAGCAGAACTTTGGTGGAAACCCGAAATACGTGCAAAGATGAAAGCTTATGTAGAAAGCTTTTCCAGTAAAAAAAAATAAACAAGCAACACACTTAAATTAAAGTAAATCAGATTCTAACTCTTATCGGATTGATCATAAAATAACGAACTCATGAACAAACAATTATTATTTGTAAAGAGACCAACAGGAGACGCAGATGCCTCTACATGGTCATTGGTGTCTAATCCTATCCCTAAAATAAAAGAAGGAGAAGTATTGATACAACAACATTATGTCTCGCTTGACCCTGCTATGCGCGGTTGGATGAATGAAGCAAAATCATACATACCGCCTATGGAAATAAATTCGGTAATGCGAGCGGGTTCTGTTGGTCAGGTGATAGAAGCTAACAATCACCCAGAATTCAAAGTAGGTGATTATGTTTCCGGTTATGCCGGTGTGCAACAATACATTGCTACAAACGCAGACGGCTATTATAAAGTAGACCCAAAACTGGCACCATTACCCACTTACATCGGCACTTTAGGAATGCCTGGTATGACCGCATACTTTGGCATTACAGAGGTAGGTAAATTAAAAGAAGGTGACATTGTTTTAGTTTCGGGTGCAGCCGGTGCCGTTGGTAGTATTGTTGGGCAGGTTGCAAAAATAAAGGGATGTAAAGTAGTAGGGATTGCAGGTGGTACCGATAAGTGCAAATACGTTGTTGACGAACTAGGTTTTGATGCCTGTATTGATTATAAAAATGAAGATGTTAAACAACGATTAAAAGAAGAATGCCCTAAAGGGTTAGATATTTATTTTGATAATGTTGGTGGCGAAATACTTGACATCGCTTTAGGCAGATTGCGCATGAACGCAAGAATAGTTATTTGTGGGGCCATATCACAATACAATAATAAAACTGCAGTGAAAGGCCCTAGTAATTACCTATCCTTATTAGTAAACAGAGCAAGCATGACAGGTATGGTTGTTTTTGATTATGCCGATAGATATGCTGAAGGCGCTAAAATTTTAGGTGGCTGGATGGCACAAGGAAAACTAAAAAGCAAAGAGGACATCTACGAGGGAATTGAAAATTTCCCCGAAACCTATAGCCGGCTTTTCTCTGGTGACAAGATGGGTAAATTGGTGTTGAAAATAATTGAGGAATAAATAATAAAATACAAGCGCAAATACAAAAATCAATTTCAGAAAGACAAAAGCTGAAATTTGAATTTGAATTGGTAGTTGAGTTTGACTTTTAAATTTTGAATTTTAATAGGTATGAAAGCAATACGGTGTAAAAAATTTGGTCCCCCTTCTTCTTTATCACTAGAAGAAGTCGATAATTTGAGTCCGAAAGCAAAAGAAGTTTTAGTAGAAGTAAAAGCATGTGGATTAAATTTTCCCGATACATTGATTATTCAAGGTCTGTATCAGTTTAAACCAGAATTACCTTTTACACCGGGTAGTGATGTAGCCGGTATCGTTAAAGAAGTTGGCGAGGGAGTTTCTCATTTAAAAGTAGGGCAAGAAGTATTTGGTTTTGTAGCACATGGTGGCTTGGCAGAAGAGGTATTAATACCTGCTAACGCATGCTTTCCAAAACCTCCTCAAATGGATTTCCCTATTGCAGCTTCATTCTTGATGGCTTACGGTACGTCATATCATGCATTAAAAGACAGAGGTAATTTGAAAGAAGGAGAAACACTTTTGGTTTTAGGTGCCTCTGGTGGTGTAGGCTTGGCAGCTGTTGAATTAGGGAAGCTTATGGGAGCTAAGGTTATTGCAGCAGCTTCCACCAATGACAAGTTGGCTCTATGTAAAGAATATGGTGCCGATGAAATAATAAATTACACCACACAAGACCTTAAAGCTTCAATTAAGGAATTAACAGATGGTAAAGGTGTAGATGTTATATATGACCCTGTTGGCGGATCATATTCAGAAGCCGCTTTTAGAGGTATAGCACGAAATGGCAGGTATTTAGTAGTAGGGTTTGCCGCAGGCGATATCCCGAAAATTCCGCTTAATCTTCCCCTTTTAAAAGAAGCTTCGATTGTCGGTGTTTTTTGGGGTGCATTTGCCATGAAACATGCTAAAGCGAATATGCAAAATACAATGGCTTTAATGAAATGGCATGCTGAAGGAAAACTAAAACCACATATCCACGCCATTTATAATTTGGAAGATACTGCCACGGCACTTGAAGAAATGACCGACAGAAAAGTGAAGGGTAAATTGATTGTTAAAACCTGAAAGAGAAAGTACCAAACAGCGAAGCATTCTTAACATAACAATTCTATTAAAAATATAAGAATAACGAAACAGAACATCATGAGATTAGAAAACAAAATAGCAGTAGTCACAGGCGGTTCTAGAGGTATAGGACAAGCGATATCAGAACTTTTTGCTAAAGAAGGTGCAACCGTAATGATAGTTGATTTATTGACAGAGGGGCAAACCGTAGCAGATGGTATTAACGCTAGTGGCGGTAAAGCAGAATTTCACGCCGTATCAGTTACAGACAAAACGGCTATTGAAAGTCTTTTTGCATCTATAAACGAAAAGCACGGAAAACTGGATATATTAATAAATAACGCAGGGATCACAAGAGATAAAACTCTTGAAAAAATGAGTGAAGAAGAATTTGATTCTGTAGTAAACGTAAATCTAAAAGGTGTCTTCTTGTGTACTCAGGCCGCAGCACCTTATATGAAAGCTAATAAATATGGTAGAATAGTAAGTGCAGCTTCTAATGTTGGTTTAAGGGGCAATTTTGGTCAAACCAATTATGCCGCAACAAAGGCAGGAGTAATTGCTATGTCAAAAACATGGACTATGGAACTGGGTAAACACGGCATTACTGCCAATGCAATTGCACCTGGTTTCACAATGACAGATATGGTTGCCAAAATACCAAAAGAACATTTTGCTGCTATAGAAGCAAGTATCCCGTTAAAGACCGTTGCACAACCCATTGATATTGCCTATGGATATCTATACCTGGCATCTGATGAAGCTCGGTTTGTTTCGGGAACATGTTTAACCATAGATGGTGGAACTTCAAGATAATAGCATGGCAAAATTAGAGATAGAAAATTTTCAGGCATTTAAAGCTCTAGTGGGAAAACCACTTCCTGAAGGTGATTGGATGACCATTACCCAAGAAATGATCAACGATTTCGCAAAGGCTACCGGTGACCATCAATGGATTCATGTAGATGTTGAAAAAGCGACCAAACACTCCCCTTTCAAAAAACCTGTGGCACATGGCTTTATGTCAGTATCCATGCTTTCAAAAATGTTAGAAAATATTATTTCGGTAAAGTCAGTTAAAATGGGCGTCAATTACGGATTGAATAAAGTTCGGTTTCCAAGTCCCGTTTTAGTTGGTAGCCGCCTTCGATTAGTAGGCAGTATTGCCAACATCGAAGCATACGGCGATACCGGATTAAAAGTTACCTGGAACTGTACCGTTGAAATTGAAGGTTCAGAAAAACCAGCCTGTGTGGCAGAATTTATCAGCCTTATGTTCTCATAAGCCCTTAATAATCATAGTTATGTAAATAGAATCTATTAAATATTTTTCGTATTTTAAACTAGCAAAAACAAACAGAAGCAATGACCAGACTCTTTGACCTTTTATACCATCAACTTGAAAATTATCCATTAGAAAATTCCATAAATGGTCGAGATGCCTCTGGAAAATGGCAATCGTATAGTTCACGGCAAGTAAAAGAGGCTGCCGAAAATATGGCATCTGGCTTATTACACCTTGGTCTACAACCAGGAGACAAAGTTGCGTTGGTAGTTTACAAAAACAGACCCGAATGGATGATTTTAGATTTTGCCATGCAAATGACCGGTATTATAAGTATTCCCTTATACCCTACTATTAGTGTTGACGAGTATGAATATATTTTAAACGAAGCCGAGGTAAAAGTAGCTTTTTGCGGTGGCGGAGATTTGTACGCCAAATTAAAAGCATCACAAAAAAATGTAACCACTTTAAAGCAGATCTATACATTTGACAAGCAAACCGACAAACTTTACTGGCAAGATGTTTTTAATGATTCGCTATTTGTAGAAGTTGAAAAAATCAAAAAAAGAATTACTACCGAAGATTTAGCTACTATTATATATACATCTGGTACCACCGGTAACCCCAAAGGGGTAATGTTGTCACACAAAAACATACTACACGTAGTAAAAAGTACTACTACACATTTACAGGCGAAACCCGGTGAAAATGTATTAAGTTTTTTACCATTATGCCATATATATGAGCGTACAGTTTCTTTTGTATATTACTATAAAAGCGCTCAAATCTTTTTTGCAGGCACCGATAATTTAAGCGGACCCAACGGAGATCTTGCTGCGGTTAAACCCGTTACCTTCACAACCGTTCCAAGATTGTTAGAAAAGATATACGAAGCCATCTACAATAAAGGGTTAGCCTTAGACGGTGTAAAAAAAAAGCTCTTCTTTTGGGCTTTGGCATTAACAGATGATTATGAATTGAACCAAACTTTATCTTTTGGCGCCAAATTGAAATGGAAAATTGCCGATAAACTCATTTTCTCAAAATGGCGAGAAGCACTTGGAGGAAATTTAAAAGCAGTAATTACAGGTGCTGCGCCTTGTCCAATTAAAATAATGCGTGTTTTCTGCGCAGCAAAAATTCCTATTCGTGAAGGGTACGGACTCACAGAAACCTCACCGACATTAAGTGTAAATACTATGGAGCCGGGCGGTGCCTTATTAGGCTCTGCAGGTCCACTTATTGACGGAGTCGATATTGTGATTGACCAAGATGGCGGGGATTACAGAGAAGGTGAAGGTGAGATTTTAGCCCACGGTCCTAGTGTAATGATGGGCTACTATAAAAAACCAGAGGTAAATGCTCAAGTTTTCTGCCAAATCGATGGCAAAAGATATTTTCGTACAGGTGATATCGGTATGCTTGTAAAAGGATCAACGGGACTAGAATTCTTAAAAATTACTGACAGAAAGAAAGAATTACTTAAAACTTCTGGTGGTAAATATGTTGCACCGGCACCTATTGAAAATAGAATAAAAGAGGAGTTTTTAGTAGAACAAATGATGGTTATTGGTGATAAACAAAAATTTGTATCCGCTTTGATTGTCCCTGCAGAGGAAGCATTGAAAAGCTACTGCCATAAAAAGGATATTCCTTGGACCAGTTTAGATGAAATAGCAAAGCACCCCAAGGTACTGAAGCGATATCAAAAAATAATTGATAGATACAACCCTGAATTTAGCCATGTAGAACAAATTAAAAAATTTAAACTTATTTCTCAAGAATGGCTACCAGTACATGCAGATGGTGCAGCTGCAGAATTGACACCTACCCTTAAATTAAAGCGTAGGGTCATAAGAGAGAAGTTTAGCGCTGAGATTATGGATATATATGCTGAACAATAGAAAAACAAAGAATCAACCTTCGTTACAGAAAATTTGTAGTTCATGTTTTAATTGAACTACGCTAATCTTTATCGAATTTTTATAATCTCTATTATTCAATTGGCAATGTCAGTTATAATTTAAGCGTTTAACCGTCTACACTTAACCGGTTTTAGCGGATATCTGCACTTATCTTATAAATAATACAACAGACTTACTTACAAATGAAAAACCCTCGCAAATCAAATGATTTACGAGGGTAATTAAAATTGGTCGGGGTGGCAGGATTCGAACCTGCGACCTCCGCGTCCCAAACGCGGCGCGATAACCGGGCTACGCTACACCCCGAATTGGTTATCAAAAAATATGTCTCTCAACATATTGTTGCGGAGAGACAGGGATTCGAACCCTGGGTAAGTGTTTCCACCTACGACGATTTAGCAAACCGCTCCTTTCGGCCACTCAGGCACCTCTCCAGTAATTCTTCAATGAACTGTTGCTCTAAATAGCGGATGCAAATGTAGTAAGTATTACTGATTATACACAACTATTTTTAATGTTTTTTTTCAATAAAAAAATACATCCCTGTTACTCAGGATATTCCACTCGCAAATGATAAATATTTATGAGCTTTTGTTTGAATATTTTCTTGATTGTTTCTATTTCTTTGAACGTAATGTCTGCATTCAAAAATTGATTTGCTTTCATTTGACCCGAAATTATTTTATCCACAAACTCATCAATAATTAAAAAAGTAGGATTCTTTAAACTCTTTGATGCCGCTTCTACAGAATCTGCCATCATCAATATTGCAGTCTCTCTAGAAAATGGCAACGGACCAGGATACCTAAAATCCTCTTCATTTACATCTTCTTCTAATTCTTTCTGTTTCTTGTAGAAATAAAATACCAATGTGGTACCATGGTGAGAACGTATAAAATCTATAATTCGATCAGGAATATTGTTCTTTCTGGCTATCTCTATTCCCTTTATGACATGATCTATTATAATACGCGCACTGTCTTTAGGACTAAGCTCATCATGCGGATTCACATTCGTCACCTGGTTCTCAGTAAAGTAAGTAGGATCGTTCATTTTACCAATATCATGGTATAATGCCCCTACCCTAACCAACATAGCATTTGCTCCAATTTCATTAGCAGCTGCTTCAGCTAAATTGGCTACCTGTAACGAATGATGAAAAGTTCCTGGTGCTTTGTTAGATAATTCCTTTAAAAGCTTAGAATTGGTATCTGACAACTCCAATAACGACACATCTGACACCAGCCCGAAAACTTTTTCATAGATATATATCAAGGGCTGTACAAAAAGGGTAATCATACCATTTAACAGAAAAAGTCCCAGTGTATACCATTCAATATCACTTAAGTCTCCTTCATGTATCGTATGAAAAGCTAAATATCCAATAATATAAATCAATGTTATTTGACCAACACTTACAAATAGGTTTGCTCTTTTATACAGTTCAGATACCGTCAAAATTGTAACGATACCTGTAATAATCTGCAGAAATATATACTCAAAACTGTTGGGTACTACAAAACCTAAAATCAGTATGGTCAATACATGTACAAACAAGCCTAATCTAGCATCAAAAAACGTTTTTAAGATCAGAGGAAGTATACATAATGGCACAACAAACACTAATTGATCATTGTACTTAATAACCATAGTGGTGATAAATACCATCAATAAAATATTGAAAAATATAAAAGTGACCTTAACATTATTATCATAAACGGTTCTTCGGTATTTTTTCAAAAACAAGAAAAGCATAATAAGCACTAGTGCCACCAGAACAGTATACCCTATCAATATATAATAATAGTTATTTGCAGTCCATAACTCAGATTCGTATTCAGATTTTAACGACTCTAATATTTTAAGGTTTTCTGCCTCTACAACTTCTCCTTTAGCAATGATCAATCTTCCTTGATCTACTGTTCCCCTTGTATATGATAGTTTAGATAAAGCTTCTGCCCTAGCTTTTTGGGTGAGACTATTATCAAAACTTACATTAGGGGCAATAATATCAAAAAATAATGCCTGAGTGTCTTTTTCAAAAGCAGCTAGATTATTCTCTGCAAGAACTTTACTTACCAAGTTGTTGATTTCGTTTACCCTATAAAAATCTGAAACCCTAACTTTTCTAGCCTCATTATCCTTAACCAAATAAATATAATTACGCTGAACTTGCTTACCGTTATTTTGTAAAATTCCCTGAGTATATACCGAATCTAAGACCACTTTAGAAAAGTATTTTAAACGCGATCTCTCTTTTTCAGTAAGTGCGGCCCTAACCCATTGATTTTCAAATTTTTGCTCAAATTCTTTTGTAACATTGCTTACCTCAGCCTGATCATACCTATAATATGGCAACTGATTACTTTCAATAACCTGTTTTTCTTTTTCAATTTCCGCATCGGTTTTTTGAATTGAAAAATCAAACGGAGCATATAGATTTTCAAACTGCCAAGGTTTCCCTTTTTGAAATTCGTATTTGAACTTCCCTCCCTTAGGCAAGAAAAACACAATAAATGCAACTGCTACAAAATAGAGTATATACTTGAATATGAGCGATTGCTGTTTGTAAAGATTATCCAAAAGAAAATTGTATTAGGTTCTTCAAAAATAGAAAATTATAAACTGATAACTAGTAATTGAAACGATATCCCTTGGGTTGCTATAGAATTTAGTAATTTCGTGTAATCAAATAATTGAAAACATGAAAGAAGTCGTTATCGTATCAGCCGTAAGAACTCCAATAGGTAGTTTCATGGGCGGATTATCAACAGTTGCCGCTCCAAAATTAGGCGCAATTGCTATTGAAGGCGCATTGAAAAAAATCAACCTTTCACCTACATTGGTAGATGAAGTAATAATGGGAAATGTAGTGCAAGCCGGTACAGGTCAAGCACCTGCTAGACAAGCTGCTATATTTGCCGGTATACCAAACACCGTTCCTTGTACAACTATAAATAAAGTTTGTGCCTCTGGTATGAAATCGGTAATGCAGGGTGCACAAGCAATCGCTTTAGGCGATGCCGATGTTGTCGTTGCAGGCGGTATGGAAAATATGAGCTTAATACCACATTATGTTCATATGAGAACCGGCACTAAATTTGGACCTTCTTCGTTGGTTGACGGTATGCAAAAAGACGGTCTTGTAGATGCGTATGATGAGAATGCCATGGGTGTTTGTGCAGATGCTTGCGCTACCGAATATGAATTCAGTAGAGAAGATCAAGATGCTTATGCCATACAATCATACAAAAGATCTGCAGACGCCTGGGAAAACGGAAAATTTGATAATGAAGTTATACCAGTAGCTGTACCACAAAGACGTGGAGAACCTAAAATGGTTACCAAAGACGAAGAATTCAGCAATGTTTATATTGAGAAGATTCCGAATTTAAGACCTGCATTTTCAAAAGACGGAACGGTAACCGCTGCCAACGCTTCTACAATTAATGATGGTGCTGCTGCATTGATTTTAATGAGCAAAGAAAAAGCGGAAGAATTAAACCTAAAACCACTGGCAGTGATTAAAAGTTATGCTGATGCAGCTCATGAACCTGAATGGTTTACTACCGCTCCTGCTAAGGCATTACCAAAAGCTTTAGCTAAAGCTAATCTAAAATTAGAAGAGATTGATTTCTTTGAATTTAACGAAGCTTTCTCTGTAGTTGGGCTTGCCAATATGAAAATATTAGGTCTAGACGACAAAAATGTAAATGTAAACGGAGGCGCTGTTTCTTTAGGACATCCATTAGGATGCTCTGGTGCACGAATCTTAATTACATTATTAAATATATTGGAACAAAATAATGCTAAACTAGGTGCTGCCGCAATATGTAACGGTGGTGGAGGTGCTTCAGCTATAATTGTTGAAAAAGCATAGGCGCATAAAATTTGTATATGCAATACGGTATTTGTCAATTAAGCATTGTTCCTGTAAGAAGTACTCCAGACGAGGCATCTGAACTGATCACCCAACTTTTGTTCGGTGAACATTATAAGGTTCTCGAATGCAGAAAAAAATGGTCTAGAATAAAGACCGTTGCCGACAAATGTGAAGGTTGGATAACGAACAGTCAATTGACTTTTATATCTGAAGATGAGTTTAATGACATTGAGACTAACAAAGTAATAAATCATGTATCCGAATTAATATCGTTTGTAGAAGATGCTAATCATATTTTAACACCGATATTAATTGGATCTTGTATACCCGATACTCAGTCGTTACCTCACCATTTTAATGGTAAACTTATCGACAAAGCACAAACAAAAGAGAACCTTGTAAAAATAGCATTGCTTTATTTAAACTCACCCGAATTAAAAGGAGGAAAATCTCCTTTTGGTATTGACAGTGCGGGCTTTACACAAATGGTGTACAAAATAAACGGACACCATCTTTTAAGAACTGCAGAGAGTCAATCTACACAAGGTACAGCCTTAAGTTTTGTAGAAGAAAGTGAGGAAGGAGACCTAGCTTTTTTTGATAATGCTCTGGGGGAAATTGACCATGTAGGTATTATCATGAAAAATAATTATGTAATTCATGTGAACGGAAAAGTTAGAATAGATCGCTTAGATCACACCGGTATATTCAACAACGACCTTAGAACATACACCCACCAATTACGGGTCATTAAAAAAATAGTATAAAAAAAGGCCCTTTTATAGGGCCTTTAATTTTAATGATGAGCTTATTATTACTCCCCTAACATCTTCTTCATTTTCATGAAATTCTCATTATCACCCATTGCTCCATAAATATTTTTAAGCTGAGTCATAACATTTTCATTTTCTGGATTGCTCTTTAACGCATCTTCCAATACATCTGCACCTTGCTTAAACAAACCATCTTTCTTTTCTTTTAACTCATCATATCTTGCAATGTCAGCTCTAGAGTTACCTAAAGAATTCATTTCATCAATTAACTTGTTACCTTCGTTTACATAAGTAGTAGAAAGGTTTAAGTAAGCATTAGTATACTCAGGGTTCAACTCAATAGCTTTTTTATAAGATACACGAGCATCTTCGTAATTCTCTTGCTCCATGCTAATTACACCAACGTTATAGTGTAAATCTGGATTATCAGGAGCCAATGCAATTGCTTGAGCCATCAATTCTTTAAACTTATCCTTATTCCCTTGATTGAAATACAAGTTTGCTTCGTTCAAAATAAGGTTTACATCTTCTGGATCGTTCTTTCTTGCTGCTTGATAAGCCTCTAAAGCTTTCTCATCTTGACCTAACTGTGTGTAGATCAAAGCAGTATTTTTAACGATTTCAGCTTTTTTAGATGGTGTTTTTTCATCTACAGGATTAGAGTAAGTACCAGACTTAACCATTAGATCACGCTGAACTTTATCCATTTCTTCAACTTCACCAGATGCAGCGTTTGTAGCCTTGTAGACCATACCACCACCATCATAACCAACTTCTTGAAGCTTGTTATAATAGTCCAATGCCATTTCATAATGCCCACCGTTTACAGCACTACCTGCCGCATAGTATAAGTAAGATGTATCTCTTGGACTAAGCGTGTAGCTCATGTACAATTTCTCGGCAGCTTCTTTAAATTTGCTATTGCTATTGTCACTTACTGCAGAATTAACAAGATCAGCAGTCAATGCAGCCATGTATTGGTTAGTTTCTGAAGTATATTTCTGCTTACCCGAAGCTTCTTCGATCTCAACTACTTTTTTGAAAGAATTAGCAGCTTTTTCGAATGCCTCATTATTTCCTTTTTTAGCTAAGTCGTTATATATCTTACCTCTTGTAAAATAATACTGAGCTTGTGTTTTTTGATCGGCAGCAGCAATAGTACCTGAAGCAGCTTCCAAAGCTGTTTGTGCAGTTGCAGCATCACCACCTTTCAATGCTTTTTCAGCAGCCTTTATTTCATTTTTTTGAGCAAAACCGACCATTGTAAATGTCAGTGCCGCTACAAGTAATAATCTATTCTTCATTTTTAATTTATTAATTATTAGTGTTTACTTTTAAATAATGTTACTCTTCAGTTTCAGAATTATCCGTGTCTGTTCTTTCTTCGGAATCAGAAGTATCAATCTCCGTGCCATCTTCTGCATTTACCTCTATATCAAGTATTTCAGCTTCTTCTAAATCATCCTCATCCTTCATAACCTTCGCTACTGCAGCAATAGAGTCGTTACCTTTAATATTAATCAACCTAACACCCTGTGTTGCCCTACCCATTACACGTAAATCTTCTACGCTCATACGTATTGCAATTCCAGATTTATTGATAATCATTAAATCATCAGAATCGGTAACGTTTTTAATTGCTACTAGTCCGCCCGTTTTATCGGTTACACTAATAGTCTTAACTCCTTTACCTCCTCTATTGGTAATTCTATAATCATCAATACTTGATCGCTTACCATAACCTTTTTCCGAAACAACTAATATTTCATCTTCAAAATTATGAACGGAAACCATACCGATTACCTCATCCTCGTCATTTGCTAAAGTAATACCACGAACACCAGAAGCATTTCTACCCATTGGTCGTGTTTTACTTTCTTCGAAACGAATAGCTTTACCAGATTTAAGTCCTAAGAAAATCTCACTAGAACCTGTAGTTAATTTAGCCTCTAACAATTCATCACCTTCACGAACGGTAATGGCATTTATACCATTTTGACGTGGTCTTGAATATTGCTCTAAAGATGTTTTCTTAACAACACCTTTCTTAGTAGCCATAATAACATAGTGCGCATTGATGTACTCTTCATCCTTTAAATCTTGTGTACAAATGAAAGCTTTTACACTATCATCTTGTTCAATATTTATAAGGTTCTGAATTGCACGTCCTTTTGATGTTCTACTTCCTTCAGGAATTTCGAATACACGCATCCAGAAACATTTACCCTTCTGGGTAAAGAACAGCATATATTGGTGATTGGTACCTACAAATAAATGCTCTAAGAAATCTTCATTTCTTGTAGAAGATGCTTTTTGACCAACCCCACCTCTATTTTGTGTCTTGTATTCACTTAAAGGAGTTCTTTTAATGTAACCCGCATGAGAAATAGTAATAACCACTTGCTCATCTGGAATCATATCTTCCATGCTAAGATCACCACCTGCAATGTTAATTACAGACCTTCTTTCATCTCCATATTTACCTTTAATCTCAAGAAGCTCATCTTTAATGATGTCCATTCTACGCTCCTTCTTATCAAGAATATCTTTTAAATCTGCAATAAGAAGCATGATTTCATCATATTCGCTTCTTAACTTATCTTGCTCCAGACCAGTAAGTTGACGAAGTCTCATCTCTACGATTGCCTTCGCTTGAATTTCACTTAATTTGAAACGTTCTATTAAATTTGCCCTTGCTTCATCAGCGTTTTTAGAGGCTCTTATTATAGCAATTACCTCATCGATATTATCCGATGCAATAATTAAACCTTCTAAGATATGAGCACGATCTTCAGCCTTTTTTAATTCGAACTGCGTACGCCTAACGACAACCTCATGTCTATGCTCAACGAAATAATGAATCATTTCCTTGACATTCAGCAATTGAGGTCTTCCATTGACCAATGCAATGTTATTGACACTAAAAGATGTTTGTAATGCCGTATACTTAAACAGCATGTTCAACACAATATTAGGAATTGCATCTCTCTTTAGAATATAAACGATACGCATACCGTTTCTATCGGATTCATCTCTAATATTGGCAATACCTTCCAATTTTTTATCATTGACAAGATCGGCAGTTTTCTTAATCATGTCTGCCTTATTGACCTGATAAGGAATTTCGGTAACAACAATACATTCGCGACCTTGAACTTCTTCAAAAGTTGCTTTTGCACGCATTTTTACACGTCCTCTTCCTGTATGAAAAGCTTCTTTTACACCATCATAACCATAAATAGTACCACCAGTTGGAAAATCCGGTGCTTTAATATGTGTTATAAGCTCATCTATCTCAATGTCGTTATTATCTATATATGCAACCGTACCATCAATTACCTCAGATAAGTTATGTGGCGGCATATTGGTTGCCATACCTACAGCAATACCAGATGCACCGTTCACCAACAAACTTGGAACCCTAGTAGGCAGAACCGTTGGTTCTTTTAAAGAGTCATCAAAATTCAATTGATAATCTACGGTTTCCTTTTCTATGTCAATTAGCATATCGTCTGCAATCTTACGCATACGGGCTTCCGTATAACGCATTGCCGCAGGGCTATCACCATCAACAGAACCAAAGTTACCTTGAC
>JAHDDP010000075.1 GCA_020629285.1 Maribacter sp. | reverse complement strand
ACATCGTGCTGACTTTTTCTTTTAAACAGGGTGCAAATTTATATCTTTTTTATCGTTCCAACAACAATAAAGATCACATTTTTAAAATTTCTTTTTGAAGAAGCTCAAATGCCTTATTTACAGACTTTTCCACAACTCTCTCACGGGTGCTTCCCATTTGAAATTTTTGTACATATTTTGACTTCGGACCATCGATCGCAATAAATACCGTTCCAACCTCTGCATTTGAATCTCCTTTTGTAGGTCCTGCATTACCAGTTGTTGCTATTGCATAATCGGTTTTCATCAATTCTTTTGCCCCTTTTGCCATTGCCGTAGCAACTTCTGCACTAACTACAGAATATTGATCTACAATTTCTTTAGGTACGTTCAATACATTTATTTTTGCTTCTGTAGCATAACTGACTATACTTCCCTTAAAATAATTGGACGCACCAGGTATTGAAGTAATCTTCTCGGCAATTTTACCACCTGTAAAACTCTCTGCAGTGGATAAGGTTAAATTTTTGCTAGTCAATAATTTCGCTACAGTCTCTTCTAAACTTTCGTCATCTTCAAGACCGAACAAAATATCATCGATTAACGGATATAATTTATTGCATTCGTTATCCATTGCCGTTTCCAACTCATTGAAATCAGCTCCTTTACCAGATAATCGTAACCTCACTTTACCTAAATTAGGCAGGTAAGCCAATTTAATGTTAGAAGGCAATGCGTCTTCCCAAGCCTCTATACGTTTGGCAATTGCACTTTCTCCCAAACCATAAGTAACTACAGTTCTATGGATAATGTGTGGTCTTTTATAATAAGATGCCAGTTTAGGAATCACAGATTCCGTCATTAGGTGCTTCATTTCAAAAGGCACACCGGGCATAGAAATAAATGTCACCTCATTTTCCCTTATCAGCATACCAGGAGCGGTACCATTGGCATTATGCAAGACTTCTGCCTTACTAGGTACTAGAGCCTGCATCCTATTAATATCGGATATTGGGGTATTACTTATATATTTAGCGAACAGTTCTTCTACATGTGCCAATACCTCTGTATTCTCAACAAGGGTATCATTAAAGAACTCACATAAAGTATGTTTGGTAATGTCATCTTTTGTAGGACCCAGACCACCTGTGATGATGACTACATCTACGCGTTCTGATGCATCTTTAAAAGCATTTAATAAATGTTCGCGTTCATCTTGAATAGAAGTTATTTGATAAACCGAGATACCAATCTTATTTAACTCCTTACCAATAAATGCGGAATTAGTATCAATAACTTGACCGATGAGAATTTCATCGCCAATAGTAATAATTTCTGCAAGCATTATAACTGGAAGTCATTTTTTAATTCTGCCACAACCTGATTGATATCGGTTTTCAGCATCGGAAATCTTTTCTCGATCTCTGCCATATTAGCCTCTTGCTTACCTAAAGTTTCTAAATCCAAGGCTATGGCACGTGTTTGCTCCATCCCCAATAAATCTACATTAGGCTTAATTTTATGTGCAAGCTTATAGACTTGTACATGGTCTTTTTCCTCCAGTGCTTTCTCCAAGGCTTGTAAATCCTCTGGAACTTCTTCCAAAAAAACAGATATAACAGAATTTATAAAATCCTGATCCCCCTCTGCCATCTCATTAATCTTATCCAGGTTATAAATCATTATTTAATTTTTAAGGTAAAAAGTTCTTTATCTTCCAAACTACCCGTAAGATAGTCATTTGGACTTATCTTGCCAACACCCGCAGGTGTTCCGGTAAAAATAATATCTCCTTTTTTTAACATAAAGAACGTTGAAACATAGGCAATTATTTCATCAATCTTCCAAAGCATTAAACTAGTATTGCCATCTTGAACGACTTCACCATTCTTTATCAACTTAAAATTTAGATTATTAATATCTTCATAATCAGTTTTAGGAAGCCATTCCCCTATCACGGCAGCACCATCAAACCCCTTTGATTTTTCCCATGGCAACCCCTTATCTTTTAATGTAGATTGCAAATCTCTTGCGGTAAAATCTATACCCAATCCTATTTCGTCATAATAAGTAGGTGCAAATTCTTTAGCTATATGCTTACCTACTTTTTTAATTTTAACCAAGACCTCAACCTCATAATGCACATTATCTGTAAATTCTGGAATATAAAAATCTTGCTGTTTAGGCAAAACAGATGAATCTGGCTTTATAAAAACGACAGGTTCTTCTGGTCTTTCATTCTTCAGTTCATCGATATGTGCTGTATAATTTCTACCTATGCATATAATTTTCATCCCAGACTTATTTTTTCTTAGACAATTTTAAACTGATGGCAGGTATTAAGTTTTCATTATTACCAGGTGCCTTTATCCCAAATTCATTCCACTCGCCCATACCGTAAACCATAGTTTTAAAATTCTGATTCTTTTGATATACCGCAGCAAATGTAGGTGCAAAACGATCTTCCACTACATTCTTATTTGTAATGGCATGTTTGTACGTATTTGTATACCAATTATAAGGAAGGAAAATCCACTCTAGTCCAATATACACACCTTCGTCAGGCATTCTTATACCCATGCTCGAAAGATCTATGGAAACATAGTCTTCTTTTGTAGAGCTCTCTAATATGATGCTTTTGCGAATTAAATCGTGATTTGGTTTACGTGTCTTTTTATCTACATCATAAACACGAAGTCTAAATTTAGACGAAGCTCTTTTAAACTTGCTATTCTGTTGTACATGAATAGTTATTTTCTGCAGATACTTTTTCGCAGCACCTATATTGGGAAAATACAAAGCCAATACCCAAGGGGTCTCTGCAGACGAGAATCCACTTTTAATACTATAGGAACTCACAGGATTTAACACCTGTGAATCACCCAAACTTTGAGAAACCACCACCTCTTCAAGCTCAAAGGTTTCTTCTTTCATGTAAATTTTCTTCTTTTCAGAAATAACTCTGGCAGACATTATGGTGTCTTTAAAGCCCAATGCCGAAATATGAACCTCTCGCTCTAAATATGATTCTGGAACATCTATATAAAAATAACCCTCTTCATCACTAGAAGTTCCTTTGAGCGTTTTTAGAAAACTTATGTTGGCATACGGCACTGCGGTTTTGGTTTTATCATCATATACATGACCTTCAACCAAAACTTCTTGTGCGTGACCAATACCCATTATCAATAAAAACAATACTAAACAAATTCGCATTTTAACTTAATTTATTATTGAGTTTGCTCAGTTTAATTTGAGTAAGAATCTTTTTAGTATACAATGGAAAATCCGCATTTAGCATCCAGCCAAAATAACCTGGTTCATTTTCTAAAACCGCATGTACTTTTTTGCCTTTATGCTTACCAAAAGAAAAAACTTCTTCACCTTCCTCATCCATTGCTATAAAACCTGCGAAATCTACAGATTGCTTTCTTCTTGAGAATTCTGATAGTTTTTTAATATTGTTTTCTAAGTCAGGATACCTATCTAACTGAGAAAGCAACACCTCGTAAGTAGCATTGGTATCTGCCGCAGCACTGTGGGCATCGGTAAGGTCTTTATCACAATAAAATTTATAAGCAGCTTCTAGGGTACGTTTTTCCATTTTATGAAAAATGGTCTGTACATCTACAGATACTGTATTTTTCATATCAAAATCTATATCTGCACGCAATAATTCTTCTGCCAACAAAGGAATATCGAATCGGTCAGAATTGAATCCGCCTAAATCACTATCCTTTATAATCTTATAAATTTCTTTAGAAAGTTCTTTGAAGGTTGGCTCGTTAGCCACCTTTTCATTGGTAATACCATGAACGGCAATTACCTCTTCCGGTATCACCATTTCAGGATTCACCAGCCACGTTTTACTTTCTTTATTTCCGTTAGGGTATACTTTTAAAATCGCTATTTCTACAATACGATCTTTTGCTACATTAACCCCAGTTGTCTCTAAATCAAAGAAACAAATAGGTCTGGTAAGCTTTAATTCCATAAGTGTTCAACTTTTAACAAAAATACACTTTCGTTTTTTAGACACATAAAATTACTCGCGATTAATTTTATTTCAAATCAAAAAGCTGAAGAAAATACGGATTTGCCTAAATAGTCAATCAACTTTACATTAACCAAACCAACATGTATAATGAATTAAAAACTATACCATTAGAAAAAAATACCCCATTATACATTTTGTATAATGGGGTACTATAATTATAATATCTCTTTAGGCTTACACCTCTCTATTAACATCCCAACCTTCCAGATAGTCTGCAACAGCTTTGGCGAACATACTACCTAAAGCGCCATTAACCACTCGGTGATCATAGCTATGAGATAAATACATTTTGCTACGCACTGCAATTACATCACCTTCTGAAGTTTCAATAACCGAAGGAATTTTTCTTATGGCTCCCAATGCCATAATACCTACTTGTGGCTGATTGATTATAGGAGTTCCGAACACACTACCAAACGTACCAACATTGGTTACCGTATAAGTACCACCTTGCACCTCATCTGGCTTAAGCGAATTGTTTCTAGAACGGTCTGCCAAATCATTTACAACTTTAGCTATACCCAATAAATTTAACTGATCCGCATTTTTTATAACCGGAACTATCAAATTACCATCTGGCAGGGCTGCTGCCATACCTATATTTATATTCTTCTTTTTTATAACGTTATCACCATCAACTGAAATATTCATCATAGGATATTTCTTTAATGCCACGGCAACGGCTTCCATAAAAATCGGGGTAAACGTAAACTTCTCACCTTCTCTTTTAAAGAAAGCATCTTTGATTTTATTTCGCCATGTAACGATATTGGTTACATCTACCTCTATAAAACTCTGTACATGTGCAGATGTAGAAACACTATCTGCCATATGCTTGGCAATCAATTTGCCCATTCTCGACATTGGTATTACCTCATCGCCACGAGAAACCTGCATTTTCGGTTTTTCTGGAGCAGGTGCCGGAGCAGGAGTCGATTTAGGTTTGGCAGGTTCGGTTTTAGCGGTAACCGCAGGTGCCGTGACCTTTTCAGGTGTAGGTACCGTAGCTGGTTCTCTAACTGGCACTTCAACCCTATGCTGCACAACTTCCCTTTTTGGAGCTGCTACCTTTTCTACCGATTTACTTTCTCCTCTGTTTACATAATTTAGAATGTCATCTTTGGTGACCCTACCATCTTTTCCCGTACCGGGAATAGTTTCAAGAACTTCAAAAGAGATACCTTCTTCTCTTGCTATGTTCTTAACTAAGGGAGAGTAAAAACGATCAGAAGTTCCATTCAACTGCGCTGTAGATGTCTCTGCCCTAGCGTGCATAACCGCTGATTCTGCCGCCACAACCATTTCTTGAAGAACCGGCTCTGGTTCTGCTATTTCTTGAACGGTTTCTGTAGCATCACTTACATCAACATCACCACTTACTTGAATTATAGCTACCGTTTGACCGACCTCTACCACATCATCAACATTAAAGCATTTTTCAATTAAAACACCATCAACCTCACTTGGCACTTCACTATCAACCTTATCCGTAGCAATTTCAAAAATGGCCTCGTCCATCTCAATCGTATCACCTACCTCTTTCAACCATGACGTTAATGTTGCTTCTGCAACACTCTCTCCCATACGTGGTAGTTTCAATTCAAATTTTGACATATCGATAATTTAAAGCTTGTTTTGTTTATGTTTTTTGCAAAAATAATAAAATAAATACCTTTTTATTGATATTTAAACGAAAATCAAGTGCTAATCTTGTCTTAACGACCCCTCAAATGGCACCCTATTCAAAATACTTCGTCCTAAAGTGACCTCATCAGCATACTCCAATTCATCGCCAACCGCTATTCCTCTTGCTATGGTAGACGTTTTTACATCCAACCCCTCTATCTGTCTAAAAATATAAAAATTGGTGGTATCGCCCTCCATGGTAGAACTCAACGCAAAAATCAACTCCTTTATTACGCCTTTTCTCACTTTATCTACCAAAGTTCCTATTTTCAAATTTTGTGGACCAATACCTTCCATAGGAGATATTTTACCACCAAGAACATGGTACTTACCTCTAAATTGACCTGTATTTTCAATTGCCATAACATCTCTAATATCTTCAACGACACAAACCAATGCGCCATCTCTTTTAGGGTTGGCACATATTTCACACATGCTCGTGTCTGAAATATTATGGCAATTTTCACAAAATTGAATTTTACCTCTTAAATCTACCAAAGATGTAGATAGATTTTCTGTACGTTGCTCTGGCTGTTTTAATAAATGCAATACCAAACGTAATGCAGTTCGCTTACCAATACCCGGTAATTGCGAAACTTCATACACTGCGTTTTCCAATAATTTTGATGAAAAATCCATAGGCTAATATGGGTATAAATTTACGATTAAACTTATAATGCTAATCGTATAGTTTTCTTAAATTTTAACAAAACTACAGCATAATCAACGCTATCAGCTATAATAGCATAAAAGAGATACATTCTTGTCGTTACTATCAATGCATTTTAAACTCTTTGGGCGGCGTCATTTAACTTTTTGTAATTTGGCGCAAATTTAACAACATGAACGCCTCTCATATTTTACTTCTAATTACCGGCTACTTTGTTTTACTGTTGGTTATTTCATACTTCACCGGCAAAAACGATTCTAACGAAGATTTTTTTAAAGCTGGTAAACAGTCGCCATGGTATTTGGTTGCATTTGGTATGGTGGGCGCCTCTTTATCTGGTGTTACCTTTATTTCTGTACCAGGCTGGGTTAAGGCTTCTGAATTCAGTTATATGCAAGTTGTTTTTGGATACTTTTTAGGCTACATGGTTACGGCATTTGTATTACTACCTGTTTATTATAAACAGAATGTAACCTCTATTTATCAGTATTTAGATGATAGATTTGGCTTTGTAAGCTATAAGGTGGGCGCTATCTCATTTTTTATCTCAAGAGTTCTGGGCGCTGCTTTTCGTTTATTTCTAGTTGCTATTGTTCTACAACAATTCGTGTTCGATGCTTGGAACGTACCTTTTGAAATCACTGTTGTTCTATCGATATTGCTAATTTGGATTTATACCTTTAAAGGTGGAATCAAAACAATTGTTTGGACTGATACTTTGCAAACTTTATTTATGTTGGTATCCGTAGGGCTATCCATTTATTTTATACTGGAAAAAATGGATTGGACTTTTATGGAATTTCTAAATTCTCCGGAATTAGGTCAGTATAGCAAAACCTTTTTTACTGACGACCTTTCTTCTAAAAACCATTTGGTAAAATCGTTTTTAGGTGGAATGTTCATTACCATTTGTATGACAGGACTTGATCAAGATATGATGCAAAAAAACCTGACATGCAGAAACTTAGGTGAAGCTCAAAAAAATATGGTCACCTTCAGTATCGTACTTGTCATAGTTACTTTTATTTTTATGCTTCTTGGCGCTCTTTTATTTATTTATGCAGATACATATAATATAGCCCTACCACTTATGGATGGCTCACCGAAATCTGATCTTTTATTTCCAGAAATTGCACTTAATAGTGGTTTAGGCATTACAGTTGCCGTTACGTTCATGTTAGGTTTAATTGCAGCTGCTTACAGTAGCGCAGACAGTGCACTTACCTCATTGACCACATCATTTTGTATAGATTTTCTAGGTACGGAGAACAAATCTGAACATGTGGGTAAAAAGACCCGTAGAATAACACATGTTGGCATGAGCGTTCTATTAATTCTAGTAGTAATCTCTTTCAAATATATATTGGATAAAAATGTAATTGACGGGCTGCTCACTGTTGCCTCATACACCTACGGTCCTTTATTAGGGTTATTCTCCTTTGGCATTTTCACCAAACATCAAGTAAAAGATAAATATGTATGGATCGTAGCTCTAATTTGCGTATCCATAATACTCATTTTAGCAAAACTACCTAGTGCCTTTTTTGGTGGCTATGTCTTCGGTTATGAACTTTTACCATTGAATGGTCTGCTAACTTTTATAGGATTATGGCTTATTCGCAAAAAAAATACTGTCGCCAGTATTAACGATATCACTTAATATTGACCAGTACCTAAAAGTACCAAAGTACAAGCAACATCTACCTCTATACCACTACTTTCCAACAACTTATAAAACTTTGGGTTTTCTGTCCCCGGATTAAAAATTACTCTATTCGGTGCCAGCGAAATTATCTGCTCATAATATTCTTCTTGTCTATTTGGATTTATATATAGGGTAATTGTGTGAATATCGTTAAATTTGTCTAGATTGTTACTGATATTTACACCAGAAACCGTACCTTCTCTTAAACCATAAGCCAAGGTTTCTACGCCCGAATCTACTAATCGATGAATTGCTATATTGCTGTATCGATTTGGTTTTAAGGAGGCTCCGAAAACTAGAGTCTTTTTCATAATATTAGATTGTTAAAAATTGATTAACTTGTAACTATTAAGACAATATTTCGTCTATTAAAATAGTTAAGTATTCTTACAAGATTATAATATTGTTGGTAACGCTATATGTTTATAGTTAATGGTTAGTGTTTAGTATAGCCTATCAACATGCTGAAGCCCGACTTCCAATTTATTTTGGAATGTTCGGGTTTCTTTTTTTTTAAAACTTGACAGACACTTACCATAATAACTGCACTTCATTTTTTCGATAAAACGAAAGACGAAGTAACATTTATAATATAATTACGTCTATTACTTTATATAGGGATGTTTAATTAAGAAGATTGGTTGGTTTTTTCTAATTAGGTAAAACTATATAGCACCCATAGCCAAACCTATGGGTGCTATATTTTTACCATCTTATAATGACACTGCCCCAGGTAAAACCACTACCAAATGCAGCTAAAACAACTAAGTCTCCACTTTTTACCTTACCTTCTTCCCAAGCTTCTGTAAGTGCAATAGGGATAGATGCAGCTGTAGTGTTACCATATTTCATAATATTATTGAAAACCTGGTCATCACTTAACTGGAATTTCTTTTGAATAAATTGAGATATTCTCAAATTTGCTTGATGCGGAACCAATAAATCGATATCGGTCGCATTTAATTTATTTTTCTCTAAACCTTCTACAATTACCTCACTGAAACGAACAACTGCATTTTTAAATACAAACTGACCATTCATATGAGGAAAGTAAGATTCATCATTTGGATCATTGTCCTCCATGATATCGGTTACCCATCTGTTACCCATACCAGGCGCTATTAAAGAAAGTTCTTCTGCATGCTGACCTTCTGAATGTAGATGTGTTGACAATATACCTTTGGTTGTATCTTCTTCTCTAGTTAAAACTGCAGCACCGGCCCCATCACCGAATATTACAGAAACTCCCCTACCCCTTGTGGTCATATCCAAACCATGAGAGTGAAGTTCTGACCCTATAACCAGTACATTTTTATACATGCCTGTTTTAATATATTGATCAGCAATAGACAATGCATACACAAAACCAGAACATTGATTTCTAACGTCTAATGCACCTACGGTTTTAATTCCTAAATCTCGTTGTACCAATACACCAGGACCAGGGAAATAATAATCAGGACTCAAAGTTGCAAAAATGATAAAATCAATATCATCCTTATCTATACCAGCTCTTTCAATGGCAACTTTAGCGGCTTTTACACCCATAGTCGTGGTGGTATCTCCATCGCCCCTAATTACATGTCTTCTTTCTTTAATACCGGTTCTTTCTTGAATCCAAGCATCATTAGTATCCATCACTTTTGACAAATCATCATTTGTCACTACGTTTTCAGGTACATAATGACCTAAGCCGATTATTTTTGAATTATACATAGTATTTTTTTAATCCTGATAAAACTCAGGTTGAATTAGTGTTGCAATATAAACAACTATTGAGAATTTTTTTTGAAAATATAACAATCATCTATTATTAAGATAAGCGAGAAATTACAAATTCATATATTTCTGATAGTCGTTAACTTTTATATTCGATTTTAAATCATGCAGAAGATTATATAGGCCGAAGAAAGTACGATTCATATACAGGAAGTGCTTAGACCCTCTATTTCCATTCATTTTGCGTATTTGCTTATCTGAAGAGAATTGTTCTCCCAATGCCGCAATTTTGCCCCAAAAAACCTCATCGCCAAAATAAAAATCATCTTCATGAAAAGGTGATGTAAACAAACTTAATAATTGATGAAATATGGATTTAAAAAATAATATTTCTTCTGGAGTATCATTAGGCATCAATATTTCAAGCTCGTATAGCTTTTCAGTAAACTTTTCATCATTTGATATTACCTCTGGTCTTGCCAGTTCAAAATACGGCACATAGAAAGAATCTGGCACTTCCTTAATGCAACCAAAATCAATTGCAATAAGCTCTTCATTATCATTCACCAAAAAATTACCAGGGTGAGGATCGGCATGTACTTTTCTTAATCCGTGAATTTGAAACATATAGAAATCCCACAATGCCTGACCTAACTTATCTCCTGTTGCCTGAGAAAAATCTGTTTTTGTAAATTCACTTAAGTGTTTACCGGTCATCCAATCCATTGTAATTATACGTGAACTAGACAGTTCTGTATAATATTTTGGAAAATTGATATTAGGTATTACTGAACATGCTTCGGTAATCTCTTTACTTTGCGCTACTTCTAAAATATAATCTGTCTCTTCTACCAGTTTATTTTCAACTTCCTTAAAATATTTATCTGAATCTTTGCCTTGAAGATTGAACATACGAATAGCAATTGGCTTTACAATCGCCAAATCGCTACTTATACTTTGTGCTACACCTGGGTACTGAATTTTTACCGCTAAATTTTTACCGTCTTTGGTTGCTTTATGCACCTGACCTATACTAGCGGCATTTATTGAATCTTTATCGAATGTATCAAAAACTTCTTCTGGATACTTATCTAAATACTTTTTAAAAGTCTTTCTAACTAATGGTGCCGATAAAGGGGGCACTGAAAATTGTGAAAGTGAAAACTTCTCTACATAAGCATTAGGCAGTAAATTTTTCTCCATGCTCAACATCTGTGCAACCTTAAGCGCACTACCCTTCAACGATTTCAATCCGTCATAAATATCTGCGGCATTATCTTCGTTCAACTCGTCTTTAGTCGTGTCCGGATTTATGATTTTCTTACCCAAATACTTGGCATAATTACCACCAATCTTAGCTCCGGTTTTCACCAGCTTACTAGCACGCTCTATTTTTCCGGTAGGTATTTTATCAAGTGTTTTCAAATCGTATGATTTAGATTAGGCAAAGGTTTCCTTGTAAAGAAATTTCCCAAAGTCAAGAATATTCTCTAATGGCGTATTATCGAACACATCAAAAATGGTGTTTACAGATTTTTCAATAGCAACATCTGTTTTTTCAAATGCTGCAGAATCATCCGATTTCCAAAAATTCATTAAAAACATAGTCTGCAACCATGCCCCTTCTGAAAACAATTGCGGGTTGTGTTTCGTAATTTTTAAATTCTTGTCTGCATTGCCATCTGCAATCAAGCCTTTAGAAAATTCCTTAATATTTTTTCTTAGTCCTTTTAACTGCTCCATATTTTTGAACGGACCAGAAGCACTATCCATTATAAATAAAATATAGCTTCTATTCAGTGTCAATACTTCAAAGAAGGTATAGAAAAACGTAAGCATCTTTTCTCTATTTGTAAAATCCTGATACTCTTTATTTTTCTCTATTACACTAACTGTATTGGTGTAAAATGTATTCCAAATACCTTTCTTGATGGCATCTATTGATCCAAAATGAAGATAAAAATCTGATTCTTCAATAGCATTTACTTTACAAAATTTGTAGACTGTTTTAGGTAACTTCTCGTTTTCTAAAACGTAGTCCATAAACATTGTTATAATCGTCTCTTTTGTTACTTTTTTGGCTTTTGCAGGCATATCAAATTATTTTTATATAAGGTACGATGCAGATTTCATAGTTAGAAGTTTTCATGAAACATTAGCTTTTATTTAGCAAAAACGTGCTATTTAAAAATAGCACGTTTTCAAAACAACCTAACCAATAAATAATCAACATGTGATTATGCTTAAAATTCTTTTTCATAGCACTTTTTCATAACCACAATACAAATATACATTATGTTTAACGTTTTTCAATATTTCATAAACAAAAATATATGTTAAACTTTTATCGGCAGTAAACTGTCAGTTTGTCACAATAAGCTATTATGGTATTTTTTTTGACCAATAGCAACGAACAATCATTATTAACAATGGCCGCACTGACTGTGGCATAAAAAATATAAAAAATGGCAACAGGTAAAATTAATGTGTCCGTAGACAACATTTTTCCACTGATCAAGAAGTTCTTGTACAGTGATCACGAAATTTTTCTAAGAGAATTAATTTCTAATGCAACAGATGCAACCTTAAAAATGAAGCACTTGACCACTATTGGTGAGGCAAAGGTTGAATATGGCAACCCTATTATAGAGGTTAAAGCAGACAAAGAAGGCAAAAAACTACATATCATTGACCAAGGTCTTGGTATGACAGAAGAAGAAGTAAGGAAATACATTAATGAGGTAGCTTTCTCTGGTGCTGAAGAGTTCTTGAACAAGTATGAAGACTCTGCTAAAGATTCAGGAATTATTGGTCATTTTGGACTTGGATTCTATTCTGCATTTATGGTTGCCCATAAAGTAGAGATCATTACCAAGAGTTTTAAAGATGAGCCAGCGGTTCATTGGTCATGTGACGGATCTCCAGAATTTATCATGGAACTAGCTGAAAAAGAAACGCGTGGTACGGAAATCATTCTTCATATCGCAGATGATTCTACCGAGTTTTTAGAAGATGGTAAAATAAACGAGCTTTTAACAAAGTATAATAAGTTCATGCCTATTCCGATCAAATTTGGAATGAAGACTGAAACTTTACCAAAACCTGAAGGTGCAAAAGAAGAAGATCCTGCGCCAACGCAAGAGGTTGACAATATCATTAACAACCCTAACCCAGCATGGACAAAGCAACCTGCAGATTTAAAGCCAGAAGACTATAAGAGTTTTTACAGAGAGCTTTACCCTATGCAATTTGAGGAGCCTTTGTTTCATATTCATTTAAATGTAGATTATCCTTTTAACCTTACGGGTATTTTATATTTCCCAAAACTTTCTAACGATTTAAATCAACAGAAAGATAGAATTCAACTATACCAAAACCAGGTATTCGTTACTGATAACGTTGAAGGTATTGTTCCTGAATTCTTGACCATGCTACGTGGTGTTATAGATTCTCCAGATATTCCGTTAAACGTATCTCGTTCGTATTTACAGGCTGATGGTGCAGTAAAGAAAATATCTTCTTACATCACTAGAAAGGTGGCTGATAAAATGAACTCGCTGTTCAAAAATGATCGTGCCGAGTTTGAAGCAAAATGGAACGATATTAAAATCGTTATTGAATACGGAATGCTTTCTGAAGATAAGTTCTTTGACAAAGCAGATAAGTTTGCACTTTACCCAACCGTAGATGGTTCTTACTTTACGTTTGAAGAGTTACAAGAGAAAATAAAAGACACACAAACAGATAAAGACGGAAAAACAGTTATTCTTTACGCATCTGACAAAGAAGCACAACACAGTTATATTGAAACTGCAAAGGCTAAGGGGTACGAAGTATTGCTATTAGATTCGCCAATCATCGGGCACTTAATGCAGAAGCTAGAAAGCTCTAAAGAGAATATTTCTTTTGCTCGTGTAGATGCTGATCATATTGACAAATTGATTCAAAAGGAAGAAACTCAAATCTCTAAATTATCTGAAGAAGAAAAAGAAACCTTGAAGAAAGAATTGGAAGAAGCTATTACTGATAAAAGCTTTACAGTTCAATTAGAAGCTATGGATAGCGATTCTTCTCCGTTCACTATTACAGAGCCTGAGTTTATGCGTCGTATGAAAGAAATGCAACAGACTGGCGGTGGCGGTGGTATGTTTGGTATGGGTTCTATGCCAGACATGTACAACCTGATCGTTAATACGAATCACCCATTGGTTAGTGAGTTTTTAAATACAAAAACAGCGAAGAAAAAAGAGCGATTGATCAATCAATCACTAGACTTAGCGAAGTTATCTAAAGGTTTACTTAAAGGTAAAGCTTTAACAGATTTTATTAAGCGTAGCTACGAGATGGTGAAGTAATTTCCATTTCCTATAATTTTAAGAAAAGCCACTACATTTATTGTAGTGGCTTTTTTGTTAAATGTTGTTATCTTTCAGCATAGAAACTTAGAATTAAATGAGCACCAACTACCGCAGCGTCAATTTCAAAAAGCTACTTGATAAGTTACAACAAGAAAGTTGGCAATTAGAATTAATTATCTCTGGTTTTGCTATTTATGGTTTGTTTGCTGCAAATGAACCTTTAGAATTAAAAGCCGCAGCAAGCTCTGTTACAGAATCGGATCAATTTGGAATACTATGGGCTGTTATTCTTATATGCTGTCAAATATTTACTTTTAACTTGGTCGTACATGTCCTATTAAGAGGGCTATGGATAGGTGCCATAGGCTTAAGATATGTATCTGGTGATATTAATTATAAAACTCTTAATTATTCGGAAAAATTTACATCCTATTTAAAAAGAAAGGTTGGGTCTTTTGATCAATATATTGCCAATCTCGAAACCTATTGTAGTATTATTTTTGCAGCTTCATTTTTAATGATATTTTATGTTATCGGAATCTTTACCGTAACATTTAGTTTCGTTTTAATTACTCAAAGTTTCGAACTTCTTACTTTTCTTCCAAAATGGGCAATACGAACTCTAATTATAGCACTAGTTATACCTTTTATTCTTTCATCGTTAGTAGTTTTTATTGACTTTTTAGGTCAAGGATTTTTGAAAAAGAAAAAATGGACATCAACAATATATTTTCCAATATACTGGGTATTCAGCAAACTAACGTTATCCTTTTTATATCGACCTTTAGCATATAATTTTTTAGATAACAAATTAGGCAAACGCTTAAGTTTTATAATACTCCCTGTATATCTTATAATAGTTACTATTTCTTCGTTATAATATAGAAATTCGAATTATGTGAATTCTACAAATGATTCTTCTGAATTTCAGATATTAAGTGAGCACTATGATAATTTATCAATCGAAGAAGGGAAATTTATTAACACAGCCTCAATACCTTCAAAAATTATAGAAACTAAATACCTACCTCTTTTCTTAATATATAATGAAGAAATAGAAGATTTTATATTTGACAAAAATAACAACCTAGAACCTGAAGACGACAAAAGAGGTTTTCAATCTTCATTAACCATTGATTTTAAAAGAGGAATGAATGATGCTGCTGGAATAAAAGATTCATTAAATTTAAAAGAATATCTTAAAACAGTAAATGAAATTTACACTATTAAAATAGATTCAAATCAATACCAAAGTGATTTTATAATAAGCTCAAATACTAAAGAAAGATTAGGCTTTGAAACCTATTTAAATATCAAAAAATTAGATCAAGGAAAACACATTTTAACCATAACAGGTCCTGCTAAAAAAAATCAAATAGACCCAAAATCCAAAACCATTGAGAAAGTTTTAGTCACCATCCCCTTCTGGTACTTCCCAGAAAATAGCTCATCACAAAATGTTCAAAATACTGGCATATTACTAGACACTGTGACAACTAATCAATACAAATAGTCTTATTTCTAAATTTAGAAATTAGCAAATATGAAGCATAAAAATCTATAGTTAATCATTTACACAAGCTATTTTCAACCAATTTAGTAACAGTTTGGTCAACTTTAGGTAAACCTTTGATTATAAATACTAGTGCTTTTTTTATCTTCACCACATGAAGGTGATTTCAACGAACAT
>JAHDDP010000074.1 GCA_020629285.1 Maribacter sp. | reverse complement strand
TGTCAAATTATTCAAAAACACAGGCATTTACCATCCATAGAAAAATATATTTTCCGAAGAAACAAAGTGGAGGAGGAGTACAGTTTGTTTTGGCACCTAATAAACATAGGGATACTTTATTTATAGTTGATGAAGCATCTATGATACCGGATACAGCTGCAGATTCTAAATTATTTGAAAACGGTTCATTGTTAGATGACCTAATGATGTTCGTGTACTCTGGTCACAAATGTAAGTTGTTACTAATAGGAGACACCGCGCAATTACCTCCGGTACATTTAGTGTTGAGTCCAGCTTTGGATGGCGATAAACTTTCACTTAATTATAATAAAGAAGTGGTTCGTTTAGAATTGAATGAAGTAGTTAGGCAAGCAGGCGATTCAGGAATTTTGGCAAATGCTACCTTATTAAGAGAACAATTACAAAGTGAATTCTTTGAAGATTTTAAATTTGATGTAGATCCGTTCACTGATATAGTACGCTTAATAGATGGTAATGAAATTCAAGAAGCCATTGACAGTTCATACTCAGAAAACGGAAAAGAGGAAACGGCATTTATTGTACGCTCAAATAAACGTGCAAATCTTTACAATCAGAATATTCGAGAACGCATATTATTTTTAGAGAATGATATTGCCGTAGGCGATTTTATGATGGTGGTTAAGAATAACTATTATTGGTTGAAGCCAAGCACAGAAGCTGGTTTTATTGCAAACGGAGATATTATAGAGATTCTGGAAATATTTGATATCAAAGAGATTTTTACGTTTAAGTTTGCCGAGGTTAAGGTGAAGATGGTAGATTACCCTAATATGCCTCCATTTGAAACCGTATTATTGTTAGATACCATAACGGCAGAATCTCCGTCGTTGTCTTATGAAGATGGCAATAGGTTGTATCAAGAAGTCATGAAAGACTTTGCACATGAAAGTTCAAAGTACAAGAAATTTTTAGGGGTTAAGAATAACAAGTACTTCAATGGGTTGCAAGTAAAGTTCTCGTACGCCATAACCTGTCATAAATCTCAAGGGGGACAATGGAATACCGTTTTTGTTGAGCAACCATATTTACCTAATGGGATAGATAAAGAATACTTGCGTTGGCTGTATACCGCGGTAACCAGAGCAAAGAGCAAGTTGTATCTTATTGGTTTTAAAGATGATTTTTTTCTTGATTAAGAAAAGGTTATTTTAGTAATTATTGATACAACAAAAAATTTCGCAAATAGTATATAGGATATGACAACAGATACGGTTTTAAGTATTTTTTTAGGGATAGGTTTAGCCGCATCTGTGGGTTTTAGGGTATTTCTACCCTTATTTGCTTTGAGTTTGGCTTCCCATTTTGGAGTATGGGAATTAAATGATAATTGGCAATGGATAGGAAGTTTGGTAGCTGTGCTAACTTTAGGTGTAGCTACATTATTAGAGATATTCGCCTATTTCATCCCTTGGTTCGATAATTTGTTAGATAGTATTGCAGTACCCTTGGCTGCAATTGCAGGTACAGCGGTTATGGTTTCAACAGTTGCAGATTTAGATCCAGTAATAACGTGGTCATTGGCTATTATAGCTGGTGGCGGTACAGCTACGGCAATTAAAGGGGCAGGGGCAACAGGAAGATTGGCATCTACTGCCACAACAGGTGGTTTGGCGAATCCGCTAATTACTACGGTAGAAACAGGTACTGCAGCTGTAGTATCGGTCGCCTCGATATTTGCACCTATCTTAGCAGCGGTTTTGGTCATAATCATTTTGGTTGTCATTTTTAGGATATACAGAAGCTTAAGACCAAAGGCAAAAACATAAAATAAAAGTAGTTGAAGAAAATAGCAATGATACCTGCCCGTTATGCGGCATCAAGATTTCCTGCGAAGCTAATGCAAGATTTAGCTGGTAAACCGGTCATTTTAAGAACATATCAAGCTGCAGTACATACCAAATTGTTTGATGAAGTATACGTGGTTACAGATAGTGAGGTAATCTATGATACTATCGTTAAAGCAGGTGGTTTGGCAATCATGAGTAAAAAAGAGCATGATTGTGGTAGTGATCGTATTGCAGAGGCCGTTATGCAGATGGATGTTGATATTATCGTAAATGTTCAGGGAGATGAACCGTTTACAGATAGGGAAAGCTTAGAAGGGGTGATGAAGGTTTTTGAAGATGATATTCATAAAGAAATTGATTTAGCTTCTCTAATGGTGAAAATTACAGATGAGGAAGAAATCAATAATCCGAATACGGTAAAGGTAATAGTGGATAATAGAGATTTTGCACTGTATTTTTCAAGGTCACCTATACCTTATCCAAGAGCAAAAAGTGACCACACCATATATTATAAGCACAAAGGTATATATGCTTTTAGAAAAAGTGCTTTAATGGATTTTCAAAGGTTACCTATGTTGCAATTGGAAGCAACGGAGAAAATCGAAGCCATTCGTTATTTGGAATACGGTAAAAAAATTAAAATGGTAGAAACGAATGTTCAGGGCATAGAAATTGATACTCCTGAAGACTTAAAGAAAGCTCAAGCAGCATGGAAATAAATTTTGACAGAATTAATGTAATCGGTTTTGATGCTGATGATACCCTTTGGGTAAATGAGACTTACTTTAGAGATACAGAAGATAAGTTCGCTAATTTATTGGAGAAGTATGAAACCAAGAATAAGATAGATCAAGAACTTTTTAGAACTGAAATAAAGAATTTAGATTTATACGGATACGGTATAAAGGGCTTTGTGCTTTCTATGGTAGAATGTGCTTTAGAACTTTCTAATAATCAAGTTTCATCCAAAACCATAAGTGCACTATTAGATTTGGGAAAAGATATGATTACCCAGCCCGTAGAATTATTGGATGGAGTAGAAGATGTTTTAAAAAGCTTAAAAGATAAATACCGATTAATTGTCCTGACAAAAGGAGATCTTTTAGATCAAGAACGAAAACTAGAACGATCGGGATTATCGGAATATTTTCATCATGTAGAAGTATTGAGCGATAAAAAGGAAAAAAATTACAGTGATCTTTTAGAGCATTTACAAATAGCGCCAAGTGAGTTTTTAATGATAGGTAATTCCCTGAAATCAGACGTTTTGCCATTAGTAGAATTAGGTGCACGCGCCATACATGTACCTTTTCATACTACATGGGAACACGAAGAGGTAAAAGGACCGATAGAGGATAAGGGATACATGACAATTTCTACACTAACGGATATTTTGGAATATGTGTAATGGAGAGGGACGTGAATAAACAAATGACATTGAAGAAAATACCAACAAAAGCATCGGAGGAGTTTAGAAATTTTCCAATGGTGCCAAGAGTAGTTTATGGAAAAGGAAGTTTTAATACCCTAGGCGATATTTTAATGCCTAAAAGAAAGCATTCAGAAGCGCCAATGATTTATTTGGTAGATGATGTTTTTGAGAATACTGAACTTATAAGTAGGATACCAAGCATTTTTTGTGATCAGATTATATTAATATCTGCAGAAGAAGAGCCTAAAACCGAACAAGTGGATGCTCTTGTTAAAATGATACAGGAAAAGTTTACAGAATTGCCATCGGGTATTATAGGTATTGGTGGTGGTACGTTATTAGATTTAGCAAAAGCAGTGGCTATTATGCTAACCAATAAAGGTAGTGCATCAGAATATCAAGGGTGGGATTTAGTGAATAAGCAATCAATTTACCATGTAGGTATACCCACAATAAGTGGAACCGGTGCAGAAGTTTCAAGAACTACCGTGTTAATGGGTCCAGAAAAGAAACTGGGTATAAATTCAGATTATACCACTTTTGATCAGGTTTTATTAGATCCAGAGTTAACTAAAGGTGTATCAAAAGAACAATGGTTCTATACAGGTATGGATTGTTATATACATTGTGTAGAATCTTTGAACGGAACATTTCTAAATGCTTTTAGTCAAAGTTATGGCGAGAAATCATTAGAACTTTGTAAAGAAGTATTTTTAGAAGATATAGAAGAATCGGAAAGTAGAGAGAAGCTGATGATGGCATCTTGGCATGGTGGTATGAGTATTGCATATTCACAAGTTGGCGTAGCACATGCTATGAGTTATGGTTTGGGTTACGTTTTAGGTGTAAAGCACGGAATAGGTAATTGTCTTGTTTTTCAATATTTGGAAGAATTTTATCCGGAAGGAGTAGAGGTGTTCAACAAAATGCTTGAAAAGCATCAAATAGTATTACCAAAACAGATATGCTCAAAATTGACAACCGCAGAAATGGATACTATGATTTCTGTTGCTATGGGTATGGAACCTTTATGGGAAAATGCGTTAGGGGAAGAATGGAAATCAATCATTACTCCTGAAAAGCTTAAGGCTATTTATCAAAAAATATAGTTTATATCATTTATTTAATCAGTAGGCTAATTAATATTATGGCCTACAACTTAGTCTTATGCAGCAAATAGCAAAAATTATATATTACAAAATTCTAGGATGGAAACTGAATGGAAAGTTCCCTTCTCACTTAGATAAGTTTGTTGCTATTGTAGTACCACATACCAGTTATTGGGATTTTTTATTAGGATTATTGATTCGAGCAGTTTGGCAAGAAGAAATAAATTACGTTGGTAAGAAAAGTTTGTTCAAGCCTCCTTTTGGCTGGTTTTTTCGTTGGACAGGTGGAGCACCTATAGATCGTACCAAAACCAATGATACTGTAAAAGCTACCGCAGCCATATTCGGTGAACGAAAAAAATTCAGGTTAGCATTGTCCCCAGAAGGTACACGCAAAAAAGTAGAAAAATGGAAAACAGGATTCTACTATATAGCTAAAACTGCTAATGTACCTATTGTACTAGTTGCGTTTGACTATGGCAAAAAGGAAATAAAATTATCTGAACCTATTATCCCAACAGAAGATAAAGAAGCCGACTTTAAAAAATATCATGCTTTTTTTGATGGGGTGGAGGGGAAGCATTGAAAAGAGTAAAGTGTTATGTGTCTGGTAAATAAAAAACTTTTGAAGTTTAACAACAAATATTAATTCAGCGACAATAGAATTCATAAACCAGTCTAGTCTGAAATAAAAAAGGAGACCAACTAGGTCTCCTTTTTTATTATATAACTTAATCAATCTTATTCCTGCATAGAGTGATATACATTCTGTACGTCATCATCTTCTTCTAGTTTTTCTAGAAGCTTTTCTACATCGGCAGTTTCTTCTTCATTAAGTGCCTTTGTTACTTGTGGTATACGTTCAAAGCCTGATGATAAGATTTCAATTTCACGGTTCTCCAATTCTTTTTGAAGAGCGCCAAAACTTTCAAAGGGTCCGTATATTAATATTCCGTCATCGTCTACGAAAACTTCTTCTGCACCAAAATCAATTAATTCTAATTCTATTTCTTCAGGGTCTAAACCTTCGGCTGGAATACGGAAGTTACAGGTGTGGTCAAACATAAATTCAACAGAACCCGAAGTGCCTAAATTACCGTTGCATTTATTGAAGTAACTTCTAACATTAGCAACGGTTCTAGTATTATTGTCTGTAGCGGTTTCTACTAGAACAGCTATACCATGAGGAGCATATCCTTCAAAAAGAACTTCTTTATAATCACCAAGACTTTTATCACTCGCTCTTTTTATAGCGCGTTCCACGTTGTCTTTCGGCATGTTTACCGACTTGGCATTTTGTATAACTGCCCTTAAACGCGAATTAGAATCTGGATCTGGTCCTCCTTCTTTTACGGCCATCACAATATCTTTGCCAATACGAGTAAAGGCTTTGGACATTGCTGACCATCTTTTCATTTTACGTGCTTTTCTAAACTCAAAAGCTCTTCCCATGGTATATTATTTTTAACAAATGTACAAAAACGGTCAATGTTCAGAAATCATAAAATGAATTTCATGAATGCCATTTTTAACTATTTGTATCGGTTATTAAAATTCACTCTCTATTATGTCTTCAATTGTTCTTGCTAGAACAAAATCTTTTTCAGTAACGCCGTTGGCATCATGAGTGTTTAAACGAATATTTAAGGTGTTGTACACATTGCTCCAATCTGGGTGATGACCTTGGGATTCGCATTCAAATGCAATTCTTGTCATTACAGAAAATGCTTCTTTAAAATTTTTAAATTCAAAAGTGGTTTCTATGGCACCATCCACATATTCCCATCCGTCTAGTTGACCCAAATAGTCCGCTATTTGCTGGTCCGTAAATTTTTCCATTTCTTTCATAATTGTTATTAATTTAAAACATGATGGTCAATAATTTCCTGAAAGTTAAATTGTAAATTTTTAGGTAAGGTATTGGTCTTTGGCAAAACAGCCAAATATCTATCCTCATTGGTGGTATACACCCTTTTTATAATAGGATTAAAATTACCGACACGCTCTAATATTTCTTTTATAAAATCTTCATGATGAGTAAGGTCATTGCTGCCTAAGTGATAAATACCCGTTTTATTTCTATTTATAAGGTAGTGAATTTGTTGTGTTAACTTGTCATCATTGGTAACATTCAATATCAAATTAGGAAACACTTCTACCGGTTCATTTTCTAGGATGGCCTTTTTCATATCCCTAACCCTTGGAGAACTGTTGCCAAACACCATAGGTACCCGTAGTATTGCCATTTTGTTTTTTGGTAGCCTAAGTAGCATATTCTCAATTTTAATTTTAAGTCTGCCATAAATGCTTTCGGATAAAGTCTTGTCCAGTTCGTAAGATGGATACTTGCTATATGCATCAAAAACATTGGCAGAAGAAATAAAGAATATCTTGCAGTCCTCTTTTAAAACATATTCTACAATATGATTATGGGCAATGACCAAAGCGGCAAAATTTCCCCTAACGGCTGAAATGATTACTTGTGGCTTAATTTCTTCTAAAATTTCAACGATATCGTCTTCTTCAAGGTTATAATGTACAAATTGCTTGTTTGAGGAAAATGAATTCGCGGCATGGCAATAGGTACCATAGGTATCGAAATAATTACAAAGTTCCTTGTAAATTGCATTACCTATGAATCCGCTTCCGCCAAGAATCAATATTTTTTTAGAGTCTAATTTCAAAAAATAGAAAGTTCTGTATCTGTAGTTAATTTTTCTAGGGCTAGCATTCCTAATTTGGAATTCCCTTTGGCATTGAGTCCTGGAGACCATGTGGCTACACAGAATTTATTTGGTAGCAATGCTACAATGCCACCGCCAACGCCACTTTTACCGGGTAGACCAACTTCAAAAGCAAATTCACCTGCTTCATCATAGAATCCACAGGTTAGCATTATGGCATTAATACGTTTTACCTGAGATAAGGTCAAGTATGATTTGTTTCTTCTACATTTACCATGATTCATGAAAACATAGAATATATGTGTTAGCTGTGCACAATTCATGGCAAGTGAACATTGATGAAAATAGAAGTCTAGTACAACATCTACCTCATTATTTAAATTACCATAAGATTTTAATAAGTTGGCAGCTGCAAAATTTCGAAATCCTGTTTTCTTTTCTGAAAGTGCTACGGTTTCATTATAATCTATTGTGTTATCACCTGCAATATTCCTAACATAGTTTAGAAAATCTTCTTTCGGATTCTTTAATTGTGAAACCAAAATATCTGCAATAACTATAGCTCCAGGGTTTATTAAGGGATTTCTTGGAATTCCGTTTTCTAATTCTAATAGCGATAGATGGTTAAATGGATCACCAGATGGTTCAACATCAACACGTTTCCAAACGTCTTCACCAATAAGGCTTAATGCCATAGATAATGTAAGAACTTTAGAAATACTTTGTATTGAAAAAAGTTCGTTTGAATTTCCTGCAGAAAAGTCGTTCTGTAGATTGTCAATGAGGTGTATGCCAAAATTGTTTACATCTACTTTTGCTAACTCTGGAATGTAATCAGCAATTTCTCCCCTTTCCTTCTCATTGGATGCAGCTTCATTTATAGCGGTAAGAATACGTTGAAAATCTATCATTTACTTTTTGTAAAATGGTAATTTAACTATAGTTGCAGGCACAGCTTTCTTTCTTATTTGAATGTTGATTTTACTACCTACTTCCGTAAATATCGGTGGAACATACCCTAGTCCGATTCCGGTTCCCATAGAAGGCGACATCGTACCGGATGTTACTACGCCAATAGTTTTTCCGCTACCATCAACTATATTATAACCATGTCTTGGTATGCCACGTTCATCTAATTCAAAAGCTACTAATTTGCGTTCTGGACCGTGCTGCTTTTCTTTTGCTAAAGCTTCAGAGTTTACAAAGTCTTTGGTGAATTTGGTTACCCATCCTAATCCGGCTTCAAAAGGAGATGTATTATCATCAATATCATTCCCGTAAAGGCAGTAACCCATTTCTAGACGAAGTGTATCTCTAGCTGCTAGTCCTATTGGTTTAATTCCAAAATTTGCTCCGGCTTCAAAAGCCTTGTCCCATATTTGTTTAACCTCTTCATTTTTACAGTAAATTTCAAATCCACCAGATCCAGTATATCCAGTTGCAGAAATAATCACGTTGTCTATTTCTGCAAAATCGGCAACTTTAAAATGATAAAATTTTATATCGGCTAAATCAACAGAAGTCAAAGATTGCATTGCTTCAACAGCCTTAGGACCTTGAATAGCTAAAAGCGAATATCCTTCAGAGATATCTCGCATATCTGCTTTTATATCTGTATTGTAAGATGAAATATGATTCCAGTCTTTTTCAATATTTGAAGCGTTCACCACTAGCAAATATTGTTCTTCTTTAATTTTATAAATGATAAGGTCATCTACTATACCACCAGTTTCATTAGGTAAGCAGCTATACTGAGCTCTACCAATAGTCAATTTAGATGCATCGTTAGAAGAAACTTTCTGAATCAAGGCTAATGCATTTGGTCCAGAAATTAAAAACTCGCCCATATGCGATACATCAAAAACCCCAACAGCATTACGAACAGTTTCATGTTCGGCATTTACACCTTCGTATGAAACGGGCATGTTGTAACCGGCAAATGGTACCATTTTGGCACCAAGTGATTCGTGTGTTGTGGTAAGCGCAGTATTTTTCATTTTATTCTATTTATTAGCGATACAAATTTATCGAAAATAAATAGAAGCAAATGTGGCTAAACCTTGATTTGGGAAAATATTGTAACCTTTAATTAGGGTCTACGATTTTAATAGAAAATCTTTGAGTCCTTCATAGGTTGAAATCTTAATTGATTTTTTCGTTTTACCCATTACTTTTTCAATTTGTGTTGGGATTTCCAATTTCTCATTTAAGGTTTCCTCAACAATATCCAAAAATTTAACTGGGTGTGCAGTTTCTAGGAAAATACCATAAGTTTCAGGGTGTGTTTCTTGATATTTCTTTAATCCCAAGTAACCTACAGCACCATGAGGATCGGCAATGTATCCGTTGATATTATAAATTTCCTTTAAGGCTTCTTTTGTTTGATTGTCATCAAAAGGATAGGAGGAAAGGTTCTCTTTTAATGCTTCAAAATTATCCTGAAACAAATGTCTGATTCTGATAAAATTACTAGGGTCCCCAACATCCATAGCATTAGATATAGTTGCTGTAGACGGTTTAGGGTTGTACTCTTTTGTAAGCATAAACTGAGGTACGGTATCGTTAACATTCGTAGAGGCTACAAAATGATTTACGGGCATTCCTAGACGTTGAGCTACTAATCCTGCGCAAATATTACCAAAGTTACCTGAAGGAACAGAAAACACAATTTCTTTACCTTTTGATTTCGCTTGCTTGTAAGCAAAAAGGAAATAGAATAGTTGTGGCAACCAACGGGCAACATTAATAGAATTCGCAGAAGTCAACTTCATATTGTCCAGAAGTTCTTTATCTAAAAAAGCATTCTTAACCATAGCTTGGCAGTCATCAAAAGTACCATCTACTTCTAAAGCAGTAATATTTTTACCCAAAGTTGTTAGTTGTCTTTCCTGAATATCACTCACTTTTCCGCTAGGATAAAGAATAACCACATTCACACCTGCAACACCAAGAAAACCATTTGCAACCGCACCGCCAGTGTCGCCAGAAGTTGCTACAAGTACGGTAACCTCATTTTTTGAAGATCTGGAAAAATAACCTAAACATTGCGCCATAAAACGAGCACCAACATCTTTAAAAGCCATCGTAGGACCGTGGAATAGTTCTAGTGTGGCAATATTCGGTGTAATTTCAACTACCGGAAAATCAAAGTCCAATACCTCTTTTAAAATGTCTTTCAATACATCGTCAGGCACTATACCTTCTACAAATTGTTGTATTGCCATAAATGCAATTTCTTCGTTAGCGAAGCTTTCTATGTTCTCGAAAAAAGAACTTGGTAACGGATTTATTTTTTCAGGAAAGTACAAACCCTTATCAGGTGCAATACCATTAATTACGGCGGTATCAAAAGAAACCTGAGGCGCTGAATTATTTAAACTATAGAATTTCAAGCTGAATATTTTTAATTGTTATGATTGTAGTGATGCCTAACTTATAATAGTTTAACACCTTCCATATTGATTTTTGATACGTGTATTTCGTAAGCAATACCGATTTTATCGTAAACGGTTTTCATTGCATCACCAACTTTTACAGCTGTTTCGTTACCTTTGCTAAATGCAAAAATTGAGGGTCCAGATCCAGAGATGCCAGAGCCTAAAGCACCGGCTTCTAAAGAAACTTTTTTAACTTCATCAAAACCGGGAATTAAGATAGAACGGATGGGTTCTACAATATGGTCTTCTAAAGAACGACCAATTAAGTCGTAATCTTCTTTGAATAACCCTGCAACCAAGCCACCTACATTACCCCATTGTTTAATTCCGGTTTCCATAGAAATAGTAGTTTTTAAAATCTTTCTAGAATCTGAAGTTTTTATTTCTATTTGCGGATGGATTATGGTTACATATAATTCTGTTGGTGCGGGAATGTCTATAACGTCTAGCGGACTATAGCTACGTACAAGTGTAAAACCACCGAATAGGGCAGGGGCTACATTATCTGCATGGGCAACATCACTTGCCAATCGTTCGCCTTCCATGGCAAATTTCACCAGTTCGGTCTTACTAAATGGGTTTCCCAATAAATGGTTCATTGCCCATACGGCACCAGCAGAACTAGCGGCACTACTGCCAATACCACTGCCTGGTTTTATTTTTTTATCTATTTCAATTTCAAATCCGCCATCATAATCAGAAGCCAATAAAAAAGCGTTTCCGGCTACACCAGCTACGTTGTTTAAAGTTTCTTTTGGTAGATCTTGCCCGGTAAGTTTAGTAATGAAAATACCTTTTTTAGATACTTTTCTAACGACCATGTCATCACCGACCGAGTCTAGGGCAACACCTAGAACATCAAATCCGCAAGAAACATTTGCCACCGTTGCTGGGCAAAAAACTTTAATTTCATTCTGGTTCATAATGAATATATTATTTATGAAATTTAGAAATTACCAATACGTATGATATCCGCAAATATACCTGAAGCCGTTACAGCTGCACCAGCACCAGCACCTTTAATGATCATTGGTTGGTCTGGGTATCTTTCAGTATAGAATAATACGATATTATCGCTACCCTCTAGGTTGTAAAAATCGTGACCCTTAGGTATTTCCTGTAAACCAACACTAGCCTTTCCATTATCAAACTGAGCAACATATTTCAATTTGCTATCTGCATTTTTTGCGCTGGTAAATAGAGATTGAAAATGAGCTTCGTTTTGTATTAAAGAAGCAAAGAACTCATCATTATTAGCTGTGTTTAAACTTTCTTCAGGTAAGAATGGATTGTTGGTAATGTCGCTGATTTCTAATTGATTTCCACTCTCACGAGCTAAAATTAATATTTTACGCATTACGTCAACTCCACTTAAATCAATTTTTGGATCAGGCTCCGTATACCCCTCTTCCTGAGCTTGTTTTACCACATCATGAAAGGTAGTTTTGTCATTGAAGTTATTGAAAACAAAGTTCAAGCTACCAGATAACACAGCCTGAATTTTTAAGATTTTATCTCCTGATGCAATTAAATGTTTTAAGGTATCAATAATAGGTAAACCGGCACCAACATTAGTTTCGAATAAGAAGGGCGCGTTATAAGTTCTTGCCAATGATTTAAGATTTGAATAATTCTCGTAGGCCGAAGAACATGCAATTTTATTACAAGTAACTACTGATATGCTATTACCTAAATATTCGCTATATGTTTTGGAAACCTCTTCACTTGCTGTGTTATCAACGAAGATGCTATTTCTATAATTTAAGCTATTTACTAATTCTAAAAACTTGACCTTATCGGCTTTTTCACCTTCGGCAAGTTTTGCTGACCAATCATTTAAGTCTATTCCTTTTTCATCAAAAAGCATAGTTCTAGAATTAGACATACCAATTACTCGAATATTCAATTTTAAATTCTCTTTCAAGAATTTACGTTGCTCTTTAATTTGCTCTAAAAATTTAGCTCCAACATTACCAACACCCATTACAAATAGGTTCAATTGTTTAATGTTCTCCTCAAAAAACTCTTCATGCAGTGCGTTAAGCGCTTTTTTGACATCCTTTTCATCTATAATACAAGAAATATTTCTTTCAGATGCACCTTGGGCAATTACTCTAATATTTACATTGTTCTTGCCAAGTGTGCTGAACATTTTTCCGCTTAAACCTTGATGGCTCTTCATGTTGTCACCAACCAAAGCAACAATTGCTAAATTATTTTCAGGAATTACCTGCTTAATACGACCTCTTTCGATCTCATATTCAAAGGCTTCGTTGACTATGCTTACTGCTTTTTCAACATCATCGGCAGAAATACCTACACAGATAGAATGCTCAGAAGAAGCTTGCGTAATTAATACTACGCTAATATCAGCTTGAGAAAGTACTTCGAAAAAGCGTTTTGAAATTCCCGGAATACCTACCATGCCAGATCCTTCTAAAGAAAGCAGCGCAATATTTCCTATATGGCTTATTCCACGAACAGTCTTACCTTTTTCGTTCTTGGATTTTGTAATTAATGTTCCGGCTTCATCAGGACTAAAAGTATTCTTTATAACTATTGATATTCCTTTGGTCAATACCGGCTGAATAGTAGGTGGGTAAAGTACCTTGGCGCCAAAGTGGGACAACTCCATGGCTTCCTCGTACGAAATATGCGGAATTGCTTTGGCTTGCTTCACCATTTTAGGATTTGCGGTGTACATTCCACTAACGTCTGTCCAAATTTCTAGAACTTGGGCATCTATGGCGGCAGCGTAAATAGCGGCCGTATAATCAGAGCCACCCCTACCTAATGTAGTAGAAATACCCTCTTCTGATGTGGCTATAAAACCAGGGCATACGATTACTTGTTTGGTTGAAGCTTTAAAATAGTTGATGCAGTTTGCATTGGTTTTAGCAAAATTAACCACATTTTTACCATTAAGTTTATGTGTAACAATAAGCGATCTACTGTCTTTAAATTCAGCATCTAGTTTTTCGCTGATAAGGTATTCGCTAATGATGTATGAGGAGAGAAGTTCTCCGTAACTCACAATTTTATCTGATAATTTTGGGGTGATTTCCCCAATAAAAAAAGCACCTTCTAAAAGGGTTTCTAGCACATTGAACTCACTTTTTACTTTGCTGAGCACTTTACTTTGTGCCGTAACCGGCATCAATTCTTTTATAGTAGATAAATGTCTTTCTTCTAAAGTGTTTAAAATTTCTTTATAGGATTGATCTTGGTTGGCCGCTAATGTGCCGGCTTCCAATAATAGATCGGTAACACCTCCTAAAGCTGAAACGACCAAAATTATAGAGTCGTTGTATTTAGAGATTATATTTTTAATTTTAACTATATTTTCAGGCTTGGCTACAGATGAACCACCGAATTTTAGAACTTTCATGATGTGTAATATTGACTTTGTAATTTAAGATATGGTGTAATTAAACACGGGTACGGAGATATATAGTTTTTAACCCCAAAGGGTGAAACGCGCCGTAGCTGTACCATAAGTAATAGTAGCTGAAGTGAAATCTAATGTTATGTCTGTTATTGAGCAGTCCATAAATACTAATGGTTGAAAATCAAAAGTAGTACATTTGATAACTTAAACAAATGATTCCACAATTTTTTACGGAATAGTTATTTTTTAGATATAAATACAATAAAGAATGAAATTATATAGCGCAAAACAGATTTATAAAGCAGATCAGATTTCTATTAAAAAAGAGGAGATAGAAAGTAATGAGTTAATGGAACGTGCTGCTTTGCAACTCTTCAATTGGATGCATTTACGTATGCAAGGAGCTCCCGTTAAAATACATTTATTCTGCGGAATTGGCAATAATGGGGGTGATGGTATTGCCCTTGCTAGGCATCTAGTAGACCATGGTTATAATGTAGAAGTGTACGTTATAAATTACAGTGAAAAGCGATCAAAAGATTTTCTGATAAATTTAGATAGATTGAAAGATCGTAAGGTATGGCCTCATTTTATGAATTGTGATGATGAGCTACCAGAAATTGGCAGGGAGGATATTATTGTAGACGGAATTTTTGGAATTGGATTAAATAGAACACCAGATGCTTGGGTAACAAAAGTAATTCAGTATTTAAATAATTCTCAAGCTTTTATTCTATCTATTGATATTCCGTCAGGATTATTTACAGATAAAGGTCCCGAAGATTTTGAATCTATAATAAAGTCAAATTATGTATTAAGTTTTCAGACTCCAAAATTGGTTTTCTTTTTACCGGAAACAGGTAGGTATATTGAACAATGGGAGGTTTTGGATATAGGTTTGGATCCAGAATATCTAAGAGTTACGGAAACCGATTATGAATTAATAGGTAAAAATGAAGTACTAACTTTATATAAGCCCAGAGAGAAATATGGTCATAAAGGAACTTATGGTCATTCATTACTAATTGGTGGTAGTTATGGTAAAATGGGTTCTATATGTCTATCATCTAAATCGGCATTGTATTCCGGTAGCGGTCTGGTAACGTCTTATGTTCCTAGAGCAGGATATAACATTTTACAAACCTCATTGCCAGAAATTATGGTTTTAACGGATAAGGATGAAAATGAACTCACGGATATTAAGTTTGATTTAGAGCCGTCAGTTATTGGAGTAGGTGTTGGAATTGGAACAAGTGAACCTACAGTGGAAGCCTTATCTAATTTTTTAAAAGGTAATAAGGCATCATTAGTAATAGATGCGGATGCGCTAAATATTCTTTCTCAGAATAAAGAGTTATTAAATGATTTACCTGAAGATGCTATATTGACTCCGCATCCAAAAGAGCTAGAACGATTAATTGGAAAATGGAAAGACGACTTTGAAAAATTAACCAAGGTCAAAAAGTTTTCAAAAAAATATAAGTGTATAATAGTTATTAAAGGTGCACATACCATTGTGGTTCAAAATGACAAAGGTTATGTAAATACAACCGGAAACCCCGGTATGGCTACTGCAGGAAGTGGTGATGTCTTAACTGGTGTAATAACAGGTCTAAGAGCACAGGGTTATCCTGCTTTAGATGCTGCAATATTTGGAGTCTACTTGCATGGTAGAGCCGGTGATATAGCTGTAGAATCTACAGGTTTTCAATCTTTAACAGCTTCTCATCTTATAGATAATATTGCTGGTGCATATTTGGATTTATTTAAAATACCTGAACAACCTGTAGTGGAGGAAGAAAATCAATAAAATTGATTCTTATTAAGAATTAACTCTTCTTTTAACCCATTTTAATGCATTGTCAAATTCAATGAAAAACTTCATTGGTTTTTTATAAAACAGTTTTTCAATCTTAAAGTTATGCATATCTATCTCTTTCACTGATACGATTGCAAAAGCTTTAAGGTTGTCTAATTGTTTAAGATAGTTATATATAGTAGGGTCTATGGCAAAAGAGTTTTTGCGTAAACTTATGAAACCAAAGTTTCTGTCTCTAAAATGAATTTCAGATATACCGATAATCTGATACGCTCTTTCTAAAGTTAGTGTAGCTCCCTCGTCAAAGATGGATACCATATAATTATCATAAACTTGAATTTTTCCGGTTTCTAATTCGTACTCCCGCACAATTACCTTTTTCTTGGTAGATCCTAACTTCA
>JAHDDP010000073.1:2719-16201 GCA_020629285.1 Maribacter sp. | reverse complement strand
GGATTATATAAATTTAATCGAAGTAGCTAAAAGTTTCTCCGTCTTTAATTGTTAAAAGTGTTTCGTAGATTAAACGAATTACATTTTCAACATCATCTTTATGAACTGTTTCTACCGTTGTGTGCATGTAGCGTAGCGGCAAAGAAATCAATGCAGAAGCAACTCCGCCATTACTGTAGGCGAAAGCATCGGTATCTGTACCTGTAGATCTAGACGCCGCCATTCTTTGAAATGGTATCTTATTATCTTCAGCTGTTTTAATGATACGTTCGCGCAACTTGTTTTGAACTGCAGGCGCATAAGAAATTACAGGGCCAGCACCAATTTCTGTATGACCTTGTACCTCTTTTTTAATCATAGGTGTAGTGGTATCATGACAAACATCTGTTACAATGGCAACATTTGGCTTAATAGTCTGTGTAATCATTTCTGCACCACGTAAACCTATTTCTTCCTGTACAGAATTTGTTATATAAAGTCCAAATGGCAACTCAACTTTATTCTCATGTAATAAACGAGCAACTTCGGCAATCATGAATCCGCCAGCTCTGTTGTCTATAGCTCTACAAACGTATTTGTTCTTGTTAAGAATTTGAAATTCGTCTGGGTAAGTGATTACACAACCTACGTGAACCCCTAGTTTTTCTACTTCTTCTTTATTTGTGGCACCAACATCAACCGTAATATTCTCGATTTTCGGAGTCTCTTCTTTGTCTCCTTTACGGGTGTGGATAGCAGGCCAGCCAAATATACCTTTTACAATTCCTTTGGTTGTATGGATATTTACCCATTTAGAAGGAGCTATTTGGTGATCACTACCACCATTTCTAATGACATGAATTAAACCGTTATCTGTGATATAGTTTACATACCAAGAAATTTCATCAGAATGTCCTTCGATAACTACTTTATATTTAGCATCTGGGTTTATAACGCCCACTGCTGTGCCATATGTATCTGTAATAAATGTATCTACATAAGGTTTTAGGTAGTCCATCCATATTTTTTGCCCTTCCCACTCATATCCTGTAGGGGCAGCATTATTCAGGTATTTTTCAAAGAAGTCTTCAGACTTTTTAGTAATTATTTTTTTATTAGCCATTAAAATAAGTTTAGAATACAAACTTAAGAATATTAGCGTTGTATTAGTAATAACCTTCTTTAATAATCGTTAATTTTGGCAAGACTTTTGTTAAGCCTATGGTAATGAAATATAACTTTTTACTTCTTTTTTTACTATTCAGCGGCATGACCATATGCAATGCCCAGATTGAAGAACAGGAACTTGATTCCATTACGGAAAAGATGATTATTGTTGCTGGTGATTCTTTGGTTCAAAGTTCAATAGCCTTGCAAGAAGCTTATGTATTTGGTAAACTTAAATTCTCATCTTACGACGAAAAATTACGGTATTACATTTTACGTAGAAAAACACAAAAAGTATATCCGTATGCAAAAATGGCGGCAGAGCGTTTGGTAGAGTTGAACGATAGTCTATCGAATATGAAGAACAATCGTAAACGTAAAAAGTATACTAAAAAAGTACAGAAATTTATTGAAGAGGAGTTTTCTGAAGAGTTGAAAAAATTAACGCGTACAGAGGGTCAAATTTTAGTTAAACTAATTTATAGACAAACAGGTACTACGGCTTTTGACTTAGTAAAGGATTTAAGAAACGGATGGCGTGCATTTTGGTACAATACCACGGCAAAGCTTTTTAGTATTAGTATCAAAGAAGAATTTCACCCAGATCTGATTGAGGAAGATTACTTAATTGAAGATATTTTACAACGAGCTTTCTCTAAAGGTAAATTAGATCGGCAAGAAACTGTTTTAGATTACGACTATGATAAGTTGTATAACAAGTGGAAGAGAACTACCAAAATACCTAAAGATTAAGATGATTTTTGTTTCTTTCCGAACATGGAGTCCATTATAGTCATAATACCTTTAAAACCTGTTCTAACTGCAAAGAACGCAAGGATTACGCCAATGATACATACAGGCCAAAATAAAAAGTGTTCTTGATTTTTAAACGCCTGCCATAAAACTATTGGGGCGGTAAACATAAGAACTACGGTAATTGCCAATTTCTTTAAGCCGTTAACAAGTACATCTTTATCAGTTCGTCTCATTTTCTGTTATGGTTATACTGTCTTTATATTCTTCTACGATTGCAAAGTAACCTAAGGCATAATTATCTGTGTTGTTAACATTGTCAACATTTTCGTCATTATCGATACCGGTAATATTTATAATATTGCCACGTACCGTAGCAGCAGGTGTTTGAAAAGGACCTTGGTCACCACCCGACTGTACTATAATTTGGTTCATATAATTGTAAAAAGACTCATCTACACCAATAAGACTGACATCTACTACAGAGCTGGTGTTTAGTTCAAGTTCATTGTCATAGAAATAAGAAAACACGAATGTCTGCCCTTGGTAAAATTCATCTTCAGTTACTAGAAATTCACCAAAATCTAAATCTAAAAGGTAAAAATCGTCGCTACCTGCACGATCGGTAAACGCTACGATAACTTCTGTTTCGTCACCTGAAAAAAGAGTTTCTTCACCTTGTTCTAAAGAGTCTATTGGTACCGATTTTACATAGGTGGTAGTTGCCAAGTATTGTTCATCGTCTGTTGTGATTATCAATTGAAAAACATCACCTTCATCGATATTGTCAACTCTAATTCTTTGGTCGCTGTCGAATGAAGGGTCCGGAACCCATTTTCCGCTTCCAGGCTCAACTTCCGCCAAATTCGATACTCCGCCACCTTCTAAAATTTCTGGAGCATCTTCTCTGGGAGTACCGTAAAAAATGATAGCGCTTTTAATGGTTGCAACAGTATTTTCTTCAAAAAACGAACTACTCTCTGAAACCACTATTTTAATTGGTAGATATTCTTCGTTTTCATTAACTCTAATTACCCCGTTCACAATAAGTCTGATATCGTTTTCGGGAAGCACTACTTCAACAACATCTTCGCATGATGCGAAAAATATAACTGTAAGTATTAGAAATATATAGCTTTTCATTAATTATAATTTAAAGTTATAGGTAACTGCAGGTACGATGCCGAATACAGATGTACGAACGGCTTCGTTTGCGCCAGTATCATCGTTTCTTCTAAAGTTGATAGAGGCAGCATTTCTTCTATTGTAAACATTGTATAGGCTAAAAACCCATTCTCCTTTTATTTTTCTGGTTTTATTCTTTCTAGGAGTTAATGTGGCCGATAGGTCTAAGCGATTATATGCCGGTAATCGCTGTGTATTTCTAAGACCGTAATAAGGTACGGTTAAGTTTTGAAACTGAAATTGACCGATTGGGTAGTTGGTAGGTTGACCTGTCTGGTAGGTGAAATTACCGCTAAAACTCCATTTGTCATTGACATCATAGCTTAAGAACATAGAGATATCGTGGGTTTTGTCATATGGTGTGTTGTACCAATTTCCAAAATTTATACCGGTTTCAATATTACTTCGACCATTATCTGAAGAAGATTTTCTACCTGGCGTTCGCTGCTCTGATTTAGATAGAGTATATGCTAACCAACCTTGAAGTTTACCTTCGTTTTTTCGTAGTAAAACTTCTAGTCCGTAGGCTCTTGCTTCACCATTTAAAATAACCTGTTCAATGGCATTGTTGGCAATTAAATTAGCGCCATCTATATAATCTATTCTGTTTTGAACGTCCTTATAGAAAACCTCCGTTTCAAAAGAATAATCCCCTTCGTTTATATTTTTAAAATATCCCAAGGCATATTGATCTAGCAACTGTGGTTTTGTAAAAGGCCCGCTGGGCGTCCATACATCTAAAGGAGTAGGGGAGCTTGTATTCGATAATAAATGTAAATATTGAGCTAATCTTGTATAACTAGCTTTAATGGAGCTGGTCTCGTTTAATGTGTATGATAAAGATGCTCTTGGTTCAAAATTACTGAAGTTGGATAATGTGGTTCCTTTTCCCGGATTAATAACATCAATAGGTTCGGCTTCTTTATAAATTAACAACAGGGGGTCAAATTCAACAGGGTTGCCATTTGCGTATACATTAAGCTCATCTTGACCCAGTCTCATAAAATGGCTAAAACGTAATCCGTAACCCAAACTCAGATTGTCGGTTACTCTGTGTTCAAAATCTACGTAAGCGGCAAATTCATTAGCATATTTTTGGATGAGTTGCTCTTCTAAGATACCAGACTCGTCACTACTAGGTTCTATTTTTCCAGGGTTGAATTGATAGTACACGTTGTTTAAGCCATAGTTTACTTGTAATTTATCGGTTGCATAGTGTTTAAGGTCATATTTGATATTGAAATTTTTGATGCCCGAGTTCCAATCAAATCCAACAAAACCTAATTTAAGTCCGTAATAATAATCGGAATATATTAAAGATAAGTTCGAAAATAACTTGTCTGAGAATAAATGGTTCCACCTAAAGTTACCTACGGTATTACCGTAGGTATTAACGAAACTATCATTAATCCCAAAGACATCGCGACCGAAATAACCAGATAGAAAAATATTATTCTTATCGTTTAATCTGTAATTTAATTTGGTGTTCAAGTCATAAAAATAGGCGGTGTTGTCCACATCGAAAAGAGGAAGAAAAAGATGGGCGTACGATCCTCTACCGCCAATAAGAAATGCAGCTTTATCTTTTTTAATAGGACCTTCTATTAATAATCTACTTGCAACGGCACCGATACCACCGTTCATTTTAAATTCTTTACTATTACCTTCTTTTTGAAATATATCCAATACCGATGAAACTCTACCGCCATAACGTGCAGGTATACCACCTTTATAAAGTTTTACATCTTTTATGGCATCGGGATTAAAAACGGAAAAGAACCCGAATAAGTGTGATGAATTAAAGATGATAGCTTCATCTAATAAGATTAGATTTTGATCAGCTGCCCCGCCACGAACATTAAATCCAGAAGCACCTTCACCAGCATTGGTAACACCCGGTAATAGCAATATGGATTTGATAACATCGGCTTCACCTAGAATTACCGGTATTTTTTTAACCGTACCCATTGAAAGTGTGTTAACGCTCATTTGTGGTTTTCTAATATCCATCTTTTCCACATTTTCGGTTACCACGACCTCCTCTAACTGTTCGGCTTCTTCTTCTAATAAAAAATCTATACGTCTATTTTCGGTTAGTTCGATTTCTTTAATGATATCTTCAAAGCCTAAGTAGCTAATAAGAACCTTATATGTGCCTTCAGGTAAGGATATAGAATAAAAACCATATTCATTTGTCGTGACACCGGTACTTAATTCGGGTATGGCAACCGTAACACCTATAAGCGTTTCGTTACTGCTAGATTCAGAAATTGAACCACTTAAGGTATATTTTTGTTGCCCCCGTAAAGAAAAAGAGTAGCAAAGCAATGAGATGAGAATAAACGGTAAATATCCTTTCATCAATTTTTTTAGTAAAAATACTTAGAAATAGGGTACACTCCTATAACTAATTAAAAGACAAAAAAAAGACCCTTAACTAAAGTTAAAGGTCTTTTGTACATATTCTTATAAGATTAAATGGAGTTTAAAATACCATTTAAAGTTTTACTAGGTCTCATAGCTTCAGCAACAAGAGCAGCATCTGGCTTGTAATAACCGCCTATGTCTTGTTTAGAACCTTGAGCATCTATTAATTCCGTAAGAATCTGAGATTCTTTAGAATTGATTTCTGCACTAACTTTAGAAAATATAGTTTTTAACTCAGCATTATCATCTTGTAATGCTAAAGCCTCTGCCCAGTATTTAGCTAAAAAGAAATGGCTACCTCTAGTATCTATTTCTTTTACTTTTCTTGACGGAGATTTATCATTCAATAAAAATTTCTCTGTCGCGCTATCTAAAGTGTCACCAAGAACTTTAGCGGCTGCGTTTGAGTTTTTCTCTCCGTAGAATTCCAATGATACCCCTAGAGCTAAGAATTCACCTAAAGAATCCCATCTAAGATGTCCTTCTTCTATAAACTGATCTACGTGTTTTGGAGCAGAACCTCCAGCACCTGTTTCAAATAGTCCGCCTCCGTTCATTAAAGGAACAATAGAAAGCATTTTTGCACTTGTACCAACCTCTAAAATCGGGAAAAGGTCAGTAAGGTAATCACGTAAAACATTACCCGAAACCGATATGGTATCTTTACCGGCCTTCATTCTTTTTAAAGTAAATTCAGTAGCCTTAATTGGAGACATTATTTGAATATCTAAACCAGCAGTGTCTTCTTTTGCTAAGTAAGTATTTACTTTTTTAATTAGTTCAGCATCATGAGCTCTATTTTCATCTAACCAGAAAATAGCAGGGTCATTCGTTGCTTTAGCTCTTGATACGGCTAATTTTACCCAGTCTTCAATAGGTGCGTCTTTAACTTGACACATTCTCCAAACATCTCCAGTACTTACAGAATGTTCTATTAAAACCTTACCTGTTGCTATGTCAACAACTTGAACGGTTCCGTTTTGTTTTATTTCAAAAGTCTTATCATGAGAACCATATTCTTCAGCCTTTTGAGCCATAAGTCCTACGTTTGGTACCGTACCCATGGTAGTTGGGTCAAAAGCACCATGCTCTTTGCAGAAGTCTATAGTTGCACTGTATATTCCTGCATAACTACTATCAGGAATAACGGCTTTAGTATCTTGCGCTTTACCTTCTTTGTTCCACATTTGACCAGAGTTTCTGATCATTGCAGGCATAGAGGCATCGATAATTATATCACTAGGAACGTGAAGGTTGGTAATTCCTTTATCAGAATTTACCATAGCTAAATCAGGTCCGTTTGCAAGGGCATCATCTAAATCTTTGTTGATAGCATCTTTTTCGCTAGCAGGAAGTTTATCGATTTTCTGGTATAAACTTGCTAAACCATCATTAGGGCTAACACCTAAAGTGTCAAATGTGTCTGCATATTTTTCAAAGACAGGTTTTAAAAAAGTTTCTACAACATGACCAAAAATAATTGGGTCCGACACCTTCATCATGGTGGCTTTTAAATGCACAGAGAAGAGAACACCTTTATCCTTAGCATCTTTGATTTCTTTTTGTAAGAAATCTAATAAAGCCGTTTTATTCATTACCGTTGCATCGATAATTTCACCTTTAAGCAAGCCAAGGTTGTCTTTAAGTATTGTTTCAGAACCCTCTGAAACCAATTTTATTTGAACCGTAGTAGGTTCGTTTAATGTCAAGGATTTTTCGTTTGCCTGAAAATCGCCATCACCCATTGAAGCAACGTGCGTTTTAGAGCTAGCACTCCAAGCACCCATACTATGCGGATTTTGCTTTGCATAGTTTTTTACGGCTCTAGGTGCTCTACGGTCAGAGTTACCTTCTCGCAATACAGGGTTTACTGCACTACCTTTGATTTTGTCATACTTTGCCTTAATTTCTTTCTCCTCGTCATTCTTAGGCTCGTCTGGGTAGTTAGGTAATTTGTAACCTTTAGATTGTAATTCTTTGATAGCCTCGTTCAATTGCGGAACAGAAGCACTAATATTAGGTAATTTTATAATGTTTGCTTCAGGCTTTTTTGCCATGTTGCCCAATTCTTCCAAATCATTGGTCACTTGTTGTTCTTTCGTTAAAAGCTCGGGGAATGTAGCGGCAATTCTACCAGCTAAAGAAATATCTTTGGTTTCAATTTCTATTCCTGATGATTTGGTAAATGCTTTAACGATAGGTAAAAAAGACTCTGTTGCCAAAGCTGGCGCCTCGTCTGTTTTAGTGTAAAAAATTTTGGACATGTGCAGTTTGTTTTAATTTAAGCGGAACAAATATACGATTTTCTAAAAGTTTTAAAACGTGGAGATGCCTTAATATTTCAGGCTTGAAAAGAAGTTTTGTTAAATAACAAAAGCCATATCAATGTACGCATACAATGATATGGCTTTTTAGAAAAAGTTTACGAACAGTTTGTTCCAATTTTTCATTGGAACGGCAACCCTTGATTGCATCCGCTTCACTAATTCAACGTTTTAAAATGTTTTTCGATTCTCAGGTACGCTACCTAACATCTACACATCATTTTTTCTTGCCGTTCTTATTGTAAAATAAAAACCTAGTATATAGTGTTTTTATAGTTCAATTTATTTTGTATTCTATAAGCGACAGCCTGTAGAATTAAAATTCAACTATTTAATTTTAAATTAAATAGTAAAACAGCAATACGAAAGAACGTAAACTTCGTAGTAGGTTTAAATTGAATTTTTCGTCGTTTCAATTTTTTAACTACACTACAATATACAAAAAAATATAATTCAAATGTAATATCTGTAAACTTTTATTAATCAACACCTTATGAACATGTGTTGTTCACTTTTGTTCATAAAAAAAGCACTGCCTCAAAAAGAAACAGTGCTTTATATAAGTTAAGAAAATAGATTTATCCTCTAATTTCTTTAATTCTAGCCTTTTTACCAGTTAATTCACGGAAGTAGTAAATTCTAGATCTACGTACTTTACCACGTTTGTTAACTTCAATTTTCTGTAATGCAGGTAAGTTTACCGGGAAGATACGTTCAACACCTACGGTACCTGACATTTTACGGATAGTAAACGTTTCTGTTGAACCAGAACCTCTACGTTGTATTACAACTCCTTTAAAGAACTGCGTTCTAGTTTTTTCACCTTCCTTAATTTCGTAATAAACAGTGATAGTGTCACCGGCCGAAAATTTTGGAAAATCTTTTTTAGTTACAAACTCGTCTTGTACAAATTTTATTAATGATTCCATTGTTTTTTTTAAATAGGAATTAAATTAAAGCAACATTCACGATTATCGTCAGAGGTTGTTCTAACAGGGTGCAAAAATAATATTTAAATTATAACACACAAGCGTTTATTTTATTTTTCTTTTGCAATAAGTGTTTTGCTACTTAAGTAGATCGGGTCTAAGCTTTTCTGTGCGCTCATATGCTTGATTTTCACGCCATTCTTCAATTTTGCCGAAATTTCCGCTTAACAATACATTTGGGACGTTCATACCTTTGTATTCCGCGGGTCTCGTGTATACTGGAGGAGCCAATAGTCCGTCTTGAAAAGTATCTGTTAGGGCAGAGGTTTCATCGTTTAAAACACCTGGTAATAATCTTATGATAGCATCACAAAGTACCGCAGCTCCCAATTCTCCGCCAGAAAGTACATAATCCCCAATAGATATTTCTTTGGTAATAAATGCATCTCTTACCCGTTGATCTACCCCTTTATAATGACCGCACAAAATTATAATGTTTTCTACCATTGAAAGTGTGTTCGCCATTTTCTGGTTTAACGTAGTGCCATCTGGTGTCATATAGATAACTTCATCATAATCGCGCTGCGATTTTAGTTCGGTAATACACTTGTCTATTGGCTCTATCATTAAGACCATACCGGCACCACCGCCAAACTGATAATCGTCCACATTACGGTACTTGGTAGTTGTGTAATCTCTAATGTTGTGAAAATGGACTTCTACCAATCCCTTATCAATTGCTCTTTTTAATATTGAAGCTTCAAAGGGGCTAGTTAATAATTCAGGTAGTACGGTAATAATATCTATTCGCATCTTTTGATTTTGCATCGTCATTTAACCTGCCAAAAGTAATGAAAAGCATGCAAATCTTTCTGCCATCCTAATTTCTCATATAATTTTTGAGCAGGATTGTCAATAGCTGTTTCCAATGCTAGTCCTTTATAGCTATTCTGTTTGCAAAAATCTTGCGCTTTTAAAAGTAATTGTTCACCAATAGATTTTCCTCTATAATCCGCATGAACAAACAAATCATTTAAAATGAGGGATTCTTGTAAACTTACAGAAGAGAAAGTGTAATATAATTGTGTAAAACCTACGGCTATATTGTCTTTGTACGCTACAAATATGATAGATTCTTCTTTCGCAATTCTATTTTTTAAAAACTTGGTGGTAGCATCGATGTCAGATTCCATTTTATAAAACACTCTATATCCATCAAAAAGAGATAAGATGTCGTTGATCTCTGCTATTGTAATTCTTTTTATTTGTGTCATATCAAAAAAAAAGCTCCATAAAGGAGCTTTTAATTATTTAGTTTTCTTCTGCTTGTTAATTTCATCTTGTAGTTGCCTACTTATTTTTTGCTCTCGCTCTAAAGCTCTTCTTCTATGGTCTTCGTATTCAACTTCTAGTTCAGAAAGGTTTTGTTTTGCCTCTTGGGTTAAAATATTACTATTTCTAAATTTATAGATAAATAAACCTAGCGTTAAAAACAATGCTCCAATTATTGTCCAAAGAACAAAATTATAAGTCCCTTTTGAAACAGGTAGACCTAAGAAAGACATACTATCTTTTTCTTCGGTAACCGCCCCTAAATTAGTAGTAGTTTCTTCTAATTTTTTATTTAAGGATGTAATAGTAGTTTCGTGCTCTGCAATAGTAGTTTTAAGCTCGCCAGTTTTTTTATTCATAGCAGCTATGGAATCCAAAACATTTCTACGTATTTTAAATAGATTGGTTTCTTTTACCACCTCGTATCTAACACCATCGGCTCTATAATTTCCTGAACGTTTTGCAATATAATCGAACTGATTGCTGATCGGACCTTCGTCAAGAGATAGTTTATCTTGCTCTTCTTCAGCATCTTGTGCAAATTGTACATTACTAGCTAAAATAAAGACCAGTAACAATAGTATTCTATAAAACTTCATGTAATAGATTCTTAGGTTAATTTGAATAATTTAGAGTCGACTAAAGTACTTTATAATTATTGAATAAAGAAAAAAAAGTACAAAGCATAAAACTGTTTATTTAATTACGTAAGAAATCATCAAATAGATGTTTTCAATATGACGATTAATAATAGGTAAAACGACGAACTTTTGCAATATACTTTGCCAAACGAATTACTTGGTGAGAATAACCGTATTCATTGTCATACCAAATATAAAGAACAAGGTTTTTGCCAGATTCCGATACAATAGTTGCCATGCTGTCGTAAATAGATGGCGCAGACGTGCCTATAATGTCTGAAGATACCAATTCTTTATCTAAAGAGTATTTTATTTGTTCTACCAAATCACCTTCTAACGCATACTTTTTGATCATACTATTTACGCCTTCTAAAGATGTTTTTTGATTTACATCAAGATTTAAAATAGCTAAAGAACCGTTAGGGACAGGAACTCTAATAGCGTTAGATGTCAGTTTACCATCTAATGAAGGTAACGCCTTTGTAACTGCTTTTCCAGCACCGGTTTCGGTAATTACCATATTTAGTCCGGCTGCGCGACCTCTTCTATATTTACCATGCATATTATCTACCAAGTTTTGGTCGTTGGTATATGCATGAATAGTTTCTAAGTGTCCTTTTTCGATACCTAAAGTTTCTTCAATAGCCTTTAGTATTGGTGTAATGGCATTTGTTGTACAAGATGCTGCTGAAAAAATGTTGGTGTTATCGGGATCATTTTCTAAATGATTTACACCGTGCACAATATTAGGTACTTCTTTTCCTGGTGCAGTCAATAGCACTTTAGATGAACCATTTGCTTGCAGGTGTCTTTCCAATTGTTCTTTGGTTCTGAAAGCGCCGGTATTATCAATGATCAAGGCTTCGTTAATACCGTATTTGGTATAGTCGATTTCTTCGGGCATGTTTGCGTAAATAACATGTACCGTTGTGCCGTTGATAATAAGTTTTAGATTGGCGTAGTCAACTTTTACCGTACCATTAAAAATACCATGTACAGAATCGGTTCTAAGTAAACTTGCTCTTTTTTCAAGGTTTTCGATACTTGGTTTGCCCCTTACTACAATTGCTCTTAATCGTAATTGATTGCCTTTACCTGTTTTAGACATTAATTCTCTGGCAACTAATCTGCCTATTCTACCAAAACCGTATAAAACAACATCTTTAGGTTCTATGTTTTTAAAATCTTGTGCCGATTGTAATTTATCTATTACAAAAGATTTTACGTTGTTTAAGATGTTAGTGTCAGAATGGTATTCGTAGGTTAGTTTGCCAATATCCAGTTTCGATGGCGGAAGCATCATATCTGAAATAGCCCGAAGAATTTCTACGGAATCAAAAATAGATATCGGTTTCTGTACAAATTCACCTGCGTACTCATGTAAATGAATAATGTCACTTACATTTTTGTCGATAACCTGATTTTTAAAAAGGACAATTTCAATAGATTTATCGTACCATAAATCGCTAACGATTTTGATAAATTCAGTCGTAGCTTTTCTGCGATCTGCTTGAAATGCCAGCTCTTTTTCAAATGTGGTTTGTGGAGCCATAATTAGTTGATTATTTTTAGAATTCGCACAAAACTAGAAAAATTAAGCACTTAAAATAAATATTTTTCAAAAAAAAGCCCTCGTTTTTACGAAGGCTGTATTTTTTACTTGAATTATTATTGAAAGATCAGTCGGTCTCTTTCACCATTTGAGCCTACCATAACAATAACCGTTTTTCCATATTTAGAAATGCTTCCAAAAGCGGTGTAAGCGTCATCGATATTTCCTATTTCATAATCGTCTACTTTGACAATTACTTTTTCAGACAAGCCGTAACCTCTGTATCTTTCAGGTACTCCGGTGATTTTTACACCAGATGTTGTCTTGTAAACCTTCTTGTCGTGTTCGGTCAGGTTTCTAACTTCTAAACCCATTTCAGGTACTATTAACTTCTGTCTTTCTTTTAATATTAAAGGAAGTGTAAGTAGTTCTTTATCTCTATCAACAATAAATTCTAGAGTATCGCCTGGTCTTTTTGTTGAAAGATATCCGGTTAAGTCAGGATATTTATGTACATCAATTTCATCGACTTTTTTAATAATATCACCGACAACGATTCCGGCTTCTTCAGCTGCAGACTCTTCTTCTACCAATTCAATAAACACTCCGTCGATATTATTGATACCTCTTTCTATAGCATCTCTGGTATTTACTGGAGCAGGACTAATGCCCATAAATCCTTTTTGAACGTTACCGTATTCCAATATGTCTTGAACGACCTTTTTGGCAATATTACTAGGTACTGCGAAAGAGTACCCTACATAAGAACCTGTTTGTGAGGTAATAGCCGTATTGATACCCACTAAATCGCCATTAGTATTTACTAAGGCACCACCAGAATTACCTGGGTTTACAGCAGCATCGGTCTGTATGAAAGATTGATTTTTGCCAAGATTACGAGCTTTAGCACTAACGATACCTGCGGTAACAGTGGAAGTTAGGTTAAAGGGATTACCTACGGCTAACACCCACTCGCCAATTTTGGTATGGTCAGAATCGCCGAAAGCTAAATAAGGTAGCTTTTCATTAGGGTCGATTTTTATTAAAGCAATATCAGAATTTGGGTCGGTACCGATCAATTCGGCTTTATATGTTCTATTGTTGTTAAGAGTTACCTGTAATTGAGTGGCCTTGTTGATGACGTGGTTGTTGGTAACAATGTATCCGTCAGAAGATATAATTACACCTGATCC
>JAHDDP010000073.1:0-2619 GCA_020629285.1 Maribacter sp. | reverse complement strand
TTTTCATATTTATCAAAGATTTAACGTATTCTGCACAAAATTACTCGTTTTTATACTATTTCATAAGCGTTTAACTACTTTTTAACTACCAAGCAAAACGTAATTATGTGCTATCTTTGAGACTTTATTATAGCATGGAAAATACATTTTATAAATATCAGGGTACCGGTAATGATTTTGTGATGATCGACAATCGAAACGAAGAATTTCCGAAGGATAATACCGAATTAATAGCTAAAATTTGCCATAGAAGATTTGGGGTAGGTGCTGACGGACTTATTTTACTGGAAAATGACGAGGCTACCGATTTTAAAATGGTCTATTATAATGCCGATGGAAACGAGAGTAGTATGTGTGGTAATGGAGGAAGATGTATTGTTGCATTTGCCCATTTTCTAGAAATTATAAAGAAGGATACTGTTTTTATTGCTGTAGACGGTCTTCATGAGGCAACCATTATGAATGATGTGGTAAGTCTTAAAATGATAGATGTAAAAGAAATTAAAGAGAAATCAAGTGCCCTCTTTATGAATACGGGCTCACCGCACCATGTGCAAATGGTGAGCGATTTGAAGTCTTTTGATGTCACTAAAGAAGGTGCGCGAATGCGTTATGGTGTCTACGGAGAAAAGGGTAGTAATATCAATTTTGTAGAGGCAAATACCAAAGGCGGATTTGATATAAGAACCTATGAACGTGGCGTTGAAGATGAAACTTTATCATGTGGTACAGGGGTAACTGCAGTTGCATTAAGTATGTATCACCTAGGTAATACAAAAGATGAGAGCATTGCGGTCAGTGCATTAGGTGGTCAGCTCGAAGTGACCTTTGAAGAAGAGGACGGTGTGTATAGTAATATATTCCTTAAAGGAGAGGCAAAGCAAGTATTTAAAGGAGAGCTAACGTGGTAACATTAAAAGGAGAACAAATATATCTAAGGGCTTTAGAACAAAGAGATCTTGATTTTTTGTACGAACTTGAGAATAATACCGGTGTTTGGGAAGTGAGCGGTACGGTTACACCGTACTCTAAAGATGTGTTGCAACTTTATCTAGATAGTGCTCACAGAGATATTTATGATGTAAAGCAATTAAGGCTGGTAATATGTTCTAAAGATCATAAAGCTGTCGGTTTAATTGATGTTTTTGATTTTGAGCCAAATCATAATCGGGCAGGTATTGGAATAATCGTATTAGATGAGGGTCAAAGAAATAGGGGAATAGGTTCAGAGGCTATTACGCTATTGTGTACTTATCTATTTAATGTTTTGGGGTTAAAGCAGATCTACGCAAATATTTTAGAGGAGAATGCACCAAGTCTACATTTATTCAAAAAACTAGGGTTTCAAGAAATTGGAGTTAAGAAAGATTGGGTACGTTTTAAGGATACCTATAAGAATGAAGTATTATTGCAAAAAATAAATAATTAATGTACATCAAACGTATTTTACTGGGCATAGTGCTCTTAGGTTTAATTGGAGGCGGAATTTTTGCCTATACGGTTTACGGAACTTTTTTTACTCCAAACACTAGTTTCAATAATGAAGAAGCTATAGTTTTCATACCTACAGATGCTTCTATTAACGATTTAAAAGAACGACTTTCTCCGGTATTGGAAGATTTTGATTCATTTGAGCCAGCTGCAGATAGAAAAGGATATTTAGATAATATTAAGGCAGGAAGGTATAGAGTAGGTAAGGGAATGAACAATAATGAGATTGTAAATTCTTTACGAAGTGGAAACTTACCTGTTAAAGTGTCATTTAACAATCAAGAAAATATCAATGATTTAGCGGGAAGAATTGCAAGCCAGATTGAGGCGGATAGCATTTCATTGGTCGCGGCATTCAATGATAAAGATTTTTTGAAGGCGAACGGATTTGACGACGCAAATAAAATATCATTATATATCCCTAATAGTTATGAGTTCTTTTGGAATACATCGGCAGAATCATTTAGAGGTAGAATGTTAAAAGAATACAATCGCTTTTGGACCGATACCCGTAAGGAAAAAGCGAGTGCTCTTGGTTTAAAGCCAAATGAGGTAATTGCCTTAGCTTCTATTGTTCATAAAGAAACTGCAAAAGTTGATGAAAGACCTACGGTTGCAGGGGTTTATTTGAATAGATTGAGGAAGAGCATGTTGTTGCAGGCAGATCCTACCGTTATTTATGCAATTAAGAAAGAAACGGGAAATTTTGATACTATAATTAAAAGAGTACTGTATAGGGATTTAGAAATGGATTCTCCGTATAATACTTACAAATATGCAGGTTTGCCACCTGGCCCTATTGCAATGCCCGATATTACTGCAATAGATGCGGTTTTAAACCCTAAAAAGCACAATTATTACTATTTTGTAGCAAATGTAGAAAAGTTCGGTTATCACATGTTTGCAGAGAATTTAACGCAACACAACCGAAATAAAGCACAGTACATCCGATGGATCAACGCTCAGAAAATCAAGAGGTAAGCTTTCATCCGAATTTTAGAACTTCTTAACTAAATCTGTATTCTTTTAACAGAACCTTCTTAAACTCTTATAAATTCAGGTCTACCTTTGCCGCAGAAATTTAAGCAAGCAAATAGTAGTCGCCGTAAGTCTTAAGAAATATATGAT
>JAHDDP010000072.1 GCA_020629285.1 Maribacter sp. | reverse complement strand
AACAACGAACAACGAACAACGAACAACGAACAACGAACAACGAACAACGAACAACGAACAACGAACAACGAACAACGAACAACGAACAATCAAAGTCAATTCTCATTTTTGAACTCACTTTTTGTAGTCCTATTATAGGATACAAAGTTGTTTTTGTAGGAAAAAGCTTATTAACTCGATGAACTGCATAAATTCGGTGTCTAATAGAAGAAAATTTTGTAGGAAAACGGACTACAAAAATTGGTAATACATCGAAAAGCAAACTTTTCATCGTAAAAATTGTACCTCTTGTCGAATTCGAAATACGTTTACTTACGAGTAGCTGGTTATCTATAAACCAAATTTACCTACTTTATTATGCGTACAATTATTTTTTTATTCCTTGTTATCTGTTTGGGAACCAAGTCCCAAGCACAATCGAAGTCACCAGACACGAAAGTACAGACCATTGTTATGCCCATGGCAGATGTAGCAATTAAGTCTAACGTAAACACTCCCGGTTTCCAAACAGCTGCAAGGTTTTACACAGTCAAAAATGCAAGAGTAAAACGTGCCTTACTTTTTAAGGCAAGGGTGAGAACAGTTTCTTTTGCCTAGTTCAATTCTTCTACAAGTTTTTCGGTTACCTCTGTTCCCCCTTGAGGTAATACTATAGTTTTTAAAACATTCCAAACATTTTCGGTAACTATTCTCTGACCTTCTGCAGTTGGGTGAATACCATCTTCTAAGTTCAATTCAGGAATACCGGCAACACCCTCCAATAAAAACGGAATCAATTCTATATCATTACTTTTTGCCAATGCAGGATACATCATTTTAAACTGCGAAGCATAATCTGCACCCATATTTGGCGGTATTTGCATACCGGCCAATATAATTTGTGTTTCGGGGTTTTTATCTTTGACCATATCGATCATGGCTTGCAAGTTGTTCATTGACTCCGTAATAGGAATTCCTCGCAATCCGTCGTTTGCACCTAATTCCAAAACAAAAATATCTACCGGCTGATTTAGGACCCAGTCCAAACGGTTTAAGCCCCCAGAAGTAGTTTCACCACTTAATCCAGAATTGATTACCTTGTAATCTAACCCTAAAGAATCTAATCTTAATTGAATTCTATTAGGAAAACCTTCTTTGGTATCTAAGCCATACGCAGCGGTAAGGCTGTTTCCGTAGAATAAAATTACTTTGTCATCGGCAGAAACAGCTTCTTTTTCAGGGCTACTAACAGTTTCGGTTTGGGTGTCAGTTTGCTTTTTTTCTGACGTTTCTCCACATCCAACGAACAACAACACCACTAAAAAATAACGAAACTTTAATACTTTCAACATAGGCTTAACTTATTAGATTCCAAATCATTTGTTTATTTTGTTGTCTTGTACCAAAATGATTTATGACAAAGATATTAAACGTACGTAATCTAAAGAAAACGTATACCAGCGGATCTAAGAATTTGACAGTTATTGATGATATTTCTTTTTCAATAGAAGAAGGTGACACTTTTGCAATAGTTGGTCCGTCTGGTAGTGGAAAAACCACTCTTCTAGGACTATGCGCCGGATTAGATGAAATAAACGAAGGAACCATAGAATTATGTGGGGAAGATTTAAGTGCTTTAAATGAGGATCAACGTGCACTCTTAAGAAATGAAAAGGTAGGATTCATTTTTCAAGACTTTCAATTGCTACCCACTTTAACGGCTTTAGAAAATGTAAGTGTTCCTTTAGAATTACAAGGTGCTGCCAATGCTTCTAAAGATGCAATGGAACTTTTAAACAAGGTTGGTTTGGGTGATCGTCATGATCATTATCCATCTCAATTATCTGGCGGTGAACAGCAACGAGTTGCTTTGGCAAGGGCATTTTCTAATAAGCCTTCTATACTTTTTGCTGATGAACCTACAGGTAACTTAGATGAAGAAACCGGGGAAAAGGTCATTAAGCTTTTATTTGATTTGAATAAAGAAATGGGAACTACTTTGGTTATTGTTACCCATGATTTAGAGTTGGCCAATTTGAACAAACATGTATTGCGACTTAAAGGTGGTAAAATAGTAATCAACGAAACCACGGCAATATCTTGAGTACAACACTTAGAACATCAAAGGCACCATTCAATTGGTTATTAAAAATGGCTTGGCGCGATGGAAAGGCTAGCGGTAAACGTTTGCTGTTATTCATGGCTTCCATAATTCTTGGTATTGCCGCGGTGGTGTCAATTCAATCTTTCAGTGATAACCTAAAAGATAATATCGGTCTACAGTCTAAAGCACTTATGGGTGCGGATTTTCTTATCGATAGCAATCAGCCGGCAAATGCAAGAGTAACGGAATTGATGGATTCTTTAGGCGGATATAATGCACGAGAAGTCAATTTTGCTTCCATGGCGGCTTTCCCTAAAAGTCTGACAACAAAATTGGTTCAGGTGCGTGCCATTGAGGGAGCTTTTCCTTTTTATGGAGCTTTAGAAACAGAACCGCTCACGGCTGCACAAGAATATTTGGAGAAAGGTGGGGCGCTTGTTGATGCTACTGCAATGTTGCAATACAATTTAAAACCTGGCGATAGTGTAAAACTTGGTAATGTTACTTTCCCTATTGTTGGCTCATTGATTACCGCTCCAGGAAGTACAAACATTGGTGCCACTGCTGCGCCACCCATCATAGTCCCTTTTCGTTTTATGGAAAAAAGCGGACTCTTACAACGTGGTAGTCGTTTAAAGTATAATTATTACTTTAATAATGATAAAGCAGATTTAGAGATTTTAAGTAAAGATGTTGATCCATTATTAGATGCTGAAAATGCAGATATGGATACCCATACAGATACAAGCGAGCGCTTAGGTCGTAGGTATGATAATGTAGGTCGTTTTCTAAACTTAGTGGCATTTATAGCACTTCTTTTAGGCTGCGTTGGTATAGCCAGCTCTGTACATATTTATATAAAAGAGAAATTAAAAGCGGTAGCAGTGCTAAAATGTTTGGGTGCTACAAGAAAACAAACCTTTTTAATATACCTGATTCAAATTGCAGGTATGGGATTGTTGGGCGGACTCATAGGTACTATTATAGGATTGTTGTTGCAACAGACCTTTCCACTTATATTACAAGAGTTTTTACCTTTTCAAGTTGAGATATCTACCTCATTTCAAGCCATATTCGTTGGTTTGTTACTTGGTGTTTGTATGTCCGTATTATTTGCTTTATCACCATTAATACATACTTGGTTTGTATCTCCGTTGCAAGTGTTACGTGTGCAAGAAGATACTGGTAAGAAAGCTAGACCTTACCAAATTTGGGTAATCGTTGCTGTAGTCCTTTTTATATTTTTATTCGCCTTTTGGTTATTGGGTAGATGGGTGTTTGCATTGAGTTTTGTTGCGGGTATATTGGTGACATTTTCAATATTGGCGGGAGTATCGATTCTATTTATGCGATTGATAAAACGCTATTTTCCTAAATCTTGGAGTTTTGCCGCAAGACAAAGTTTGTTGAATTTATACCGACCAAATAATCAGACCGTAGTGTTGATTTTAGCCATTGGTATTGGAACGTTTTTAATCAGTACTTTATACTTTACGAAAGATTTTCTACTTGCCAAAACCTCTTTTGAAGCAAGCGCCGAAAGTCCGAATTTAATTTTGTTCGATGTACAAACCGATCAGCGAGATGCCGTAGCGAATACCATTACGCCAAGGGGATTACCGGTTATAGATAATATTCCGATAGTAACCATGCGTTTAGAGCGTATAAAAGATCGAGAGGTTAATGATATTCGATTGGATACTACCACTCGAATGAACAAATGGATTTTGAACCATGAGTTTAGAACTACCTATAGGGATTCTATGATTGGTTCTGAGGAATTATTGGAAGGGGAGTGGATACCTTTTGTAGATCCTAATGCAAAGGTAATTCCTATTTCATTGGCAGATAATGTGGCAAATGATGCTTTAGTCGCTATTGGTGACACCCTGGTATTTAATGTGCAAGGGAAACTTATGACTACTGTTGTAGGTAATATTCGCCAAGTAGATTGGGCACGTATGCAGCTCAATTTCTCTATTGTATTTCCAAAGGGAGTTTTAGAGAATGCACCACAGTTTCATGTGGTAACTACTAATGCCCCAGATAAAAAATCATCCGCAGGTTTACAGCGAGAATTGGTAAAGAAATTCCCTAATGTTTCTATCATAGATTTAAGACAGGTAGTAACCTTGGTCGAAGATATTTTAGATAAAATTTCATGGGTCATATCTTTTATGGCATTCTTTAGTATTCTTACTGGTATCATTGTATTGATAGGATCTGTTCGTAATAGTAAATACCAACGAATTCGTGAAAGTGTTTTACTAAGAACACTTGGTGCTCAGAGTAAACAGATCTTAAAAATTAATGCTCTGGAATATTTGTTCTTAGGTGTTTTAGGTACTGGAGTAGGAGTAGTACTTTCTTTACTAAGTAGTTTCCTATTGGCTTATTTTGTTTTTGATACTCCGTTTGTTCCATCTTGGGTGCCATTTTTGGTGGTATTACCGGGTATTACATTTCTAGTCTTGGCAATCGGTTTAATGAATAGTAGAGGAGTATTAAATAGTCCGCCACTGCAGGTGTTACGAAAAGAAGGGAATTAATAATATATAATTGTTAGCAGAAATGCGAACAAATACATTTTTACTTTTCTACCTTTAATAGCATGAAAAAGCAACTATTTCTTTTGTTGGTTAATGTTATACTTGTTTGCTCTTGTAGTAACAATAATGTAAAAGCAGATTTAATAATTACCAATGCTGATATTTGGACGGGAGATACTGATTCTCCAAAAGCCGAGGCTATGGCTATTAGGGCAGATACTATCTTAGCTATTGGCACTTTAGATGATATTCAAAAGTTTAAAGGCCCAGCTACTGAGATTAAAGATGTAGTAGGAAAGTTTATTACACCAGGATTTATTGATACTCATGTGCACCTGTTAATGGGAGGTAATAGTCTTTTAAGTGTGCAATTAAGAGACGCCAGTACAAAGCAAGAATTTATTGATAGAATTTCCGCCTTTACTAAAGAAATTGAACCGGGTCAATGGATAGTTGAGGGGAATTGGGACCATACCTTGTGGGGAGGTGAATTACCCAATAAAGATTGGATAGATGAATATACGGGTAATAATCCTATGGCTATTTATAGAATGGACGGTCATATGATTTTAGCAAATTCAGCAGCACTCAAAATTGCGGGTATTGATGAAAATAGTCCTGATGTAGAAAATGGGGAAATTGTTAAAAATGCTGATGGAACGCCAACCGGTATTCTTAAAAGTGAAGCCATGTACTTGGTGCTTAATAAAATTTCAGAATTAACAAAGGCAGAAAAGGAAAAAGCAATTAGTGCTGCTCAAGATTATTTGGTTTCACAAGGGGTAACTACGATACATGATGTAGATAGTTTGGGCGGTTATGAGATTTTGGAAAACATGAATTCCAAGAATCAACTTAAGGTAAGAGTATATACTGCAGATCCCTTGAAGTATTGGAAAACAGTAGATAAAGATCAGAATGACTCCAAATGGTTAAAGAATGGACTTATGAAAGGTTTTGTAGATGGGTCTTTAGGTTCGCACACTGCAGCCTTTAAAGAACCGTATTCAGATAAGCCTACCGATAAGGGTTTGTTCATTGTTGATAAGGATAGTTTAAAAAATTGGATATTAAACGCCGATAAAAAACAATTGCAAGTTACCGTTCACGCCATAGGTGATTTGGCGAACAGCACCATTTTAAATCTTTTTGATAGTGTCGTAGTCAAAAATGGCAAATGGGATAGACGACTAAGAATTGAACATGCACAACACTTGGCTGTTGAAGACATTGAAAGATTTTCTAAACTCGACGTTATTACAAGTATGCAACCTTACCATGCTATTGATGATGGTAGGTGGGCAGAAGAACTTATTGGTCATGACCGTATAAAGACCACGTACGCTTTTAAATCTATTTTAGATGCCAATACCACTTTAGTATTCAGCAGTGATTGGCCTGTGGCGCCAGCTTCCCCTTTGTATGGTATATATGCAGCTGTTACCAGAAGAACTTTAGATGGGGAAAACCCTAAGGGTTGGGTGCCTGAACAAAAGATAAACGTTGAGCAAGCATTAATTGCGTATACAAAAGATGCTGCTTACAGCTCTTTTGATGAAAAGATGAAGGGAACTTTAGAAGTAGGCAAGTTGGCAGACTTCGTTATTTTAAATGATGATCTTTTTCAGATTGATCCTAAAACTATTAACGATGTAAAAGTTTTGGAAACGTATGTTGGTGGTAAGAAGATGTTTGTAAATAATGTAACTTCTTATTAGTAGTTAATTATTTTATATTCTTTTTGATTTTTTCGTTTTTATAACTGTGATAAAGTATTGGGATACTGTTTTGGTTAGAATCGGTAATAGATTTGAAAGGTGTTTACATTTATCACCAGAAAATACTATTTAAAATATACTATTTTATATGTTTTTAATTTTTATAACTTTAAGAAATACGTAATTTTTATAAATCAGGCAATTATGAATATACCAGCAGATTTTTCATTTACATTAGGTTTTTGGCAAACTTTTTTAATTGCAGCGCTGTTTGTTTGGGTGTATTGTTTAGTTGATATTGCGCGTCATGAATTTAAGAATGACGGTAAAATCACATGGTTGCTAATTGTGCTATTTCTACCCATTTTAGGTTCGGTTCTTTATTTATCCACAGGAAAAAGTAGACGTATTTTAAAAGTCTAACTTTAAACACCTTTAATATTTTCAGCTTTCATAGTTACTTTTGACTTAATTACCGATAAATCTCTCACTATACGTAATTTGTCAACTAATCAACATAGCTTTGCACTTGAAATACAAAAGTGATTGTTATGCCGTTGTTTACCGATTTAAAAATATCTAGAAACCTAGAAAAAGCACTTGAAGATCTAGGTTTTGAAAATACTACTCCCATTCAAGAGAAAGCTTTTCCTATTGTAATGAGTGGTAGTGATGTTGTTGGTATTGCGCAAACGGGTACCGGTAAAACGTTTGCTTATTTACTTCCTATTTTAAATACGCTGAAGTTTTCCAAAGAAATCCATCCAAAGGTTATTATTCTTGTACCTACACGTGAGTTGGTGGTACAGGTGGTAGAAGAGGCGGAGAAACTGGCTAAATATTCTGGAACTAGAATTTTGGGAGTGTTTGGTGGTAAAAGTATGTTGCGCCAAAAGGAAGCTTTGGCATTGGGTACAGATGTATTGGTGGCAACCCCTGCCAGACTTTATGATCTTATTCTAACTAAAGCGGTTCAATTAAAACAAGTGAAGAAGCTTGTTATCGATGAGGTCGATGTAATGCTGGACCTGGGTTTTAGATTTCAACTTGTAAATATTTTTGAACTCTTGCCTCAGAAGAGACAGAATATCATGTTTTCCGCTACCATGACCGATGATATTGAATTGTTCATTACCGATTTCTTTACAGGCGTTCAAAAAATTGCCATTGCCGTTAGTGGAACTCCATTAGAGAATATTACCCAATATGGCTACGCTACACCTAACTTTTATACAAAAGTAAATTTGTTGGTCAACTTGTTACAAGATGAAGAAACCTACCATAAGGTTTTGGTATTTGTTTCAAGTAAGCGAAGTGCCGATTTATTGTTTAAAGAATTGGCAGAATTTTTTAGCGAAGAAATCTGTATTATACACTCCAACAAAACGCAGAATTATAGACTACGTTCCATAAATCAGTTCGACGAGGGTAAGAACCGTATTTTGGTAACTACTGATGTTATGGCACGTGGATTGGATTTACAAGAGATATCTCACGTAATTAATTTTGATACGCCAACATACCCAGAAAATTACATGCACCGAATAGGTAGAACGGGTAGGGCAGAGAAAGAAGGTACTTCAATTTTAATGTTTACGCCAAAAGAAGAAAAAGCAAAAGACGCTATTGAAGAGTTGATGTCGCATAAGGTAAATCTACAACCTTTGCCTGACGGCGTTGAAATTGCCACTCAACTTACTTTTGATGAGCAACCAAAGCATAGAGAGCGTGAAAACCCTCTTAATATAAATGAAGAGGAACGTGGAGCAAGCTTTCATGAAAAATCCGATAAGAACAAGAAAGAAAATCAAGGTGGTTCTTATAAACGCATTATTAAAAAGAAATATTCCAAACCAAAAACCCGTGGAGATAAGAACTATGGTAAACGTGGTAGAAACAAAAAATAGGAATATTTACTTCCTTATTATGAATTCTGTTTTCCACTTCTATAATAGCTTTTAGAGCATAATTATAGAGGTGTTGTTAATTTCACTTACTTTAAAATATCGATTAAATACACTTCAAATCGGTGTGTTGTTTTTAGACCAAAAACCATTCGTCGACACTTTTTGTCTATTCATCATAGATTTATACGCTAGCCGAAAATTATAGCAGTTTGGCGAGGGTAAGAGGCATTATCCTTGACCTGAAACTACTTTTATATTGTTCAATGATTACAATATGAAAGCATTATTTACCTTACTGACAGTTATTTTCGCCGGAGCATTAGCATTGGCACAAACTCCCCTAACAGATGATAAAATTAACACTACTGAAGTGGGTGTTGTTTTGGCTGATAGCTCTAACAATACTAGCAACGAAAAAACGATTGAAATCACTGATGAAACGTCAATAGCACGTTTATACAGATATAAAAATGCAAGGGTTAATAAAGAATTAGCATTTATTACAGCTAAGGATTACGGTAAGTTGGCATAATCTTTGCCATATATTAAAAGGTGCAATGAAGCACCTTATAAATTTTAAATTATGATGATACTTTCAATTTTAATACCAGCACTTATTGTTATTGCAGTTATTGCTTTTACTTCAAAAAACGAAAAAAAAGTACGTCCAATTAAAGTACCTGTTAATAAACGTAAATTTTAATTTTTAATGCCAGGCTGCTTAATAGTATAGTTACTTTTGGCTTTAGCTTCATCTACTTGGCGCTTTACATCTGCCAGTAGCGCTTTGGAATCATAAATGATTCCGTCCTTTACGGTGTATTTTACACCACCAACCCGAACCACCTCATTGTCCTCGGTAAGTTTTATAGCTCCCGTACCATATAATACTTTGAAATTTTGTAACGGATTTTCCTCAACAATGACAAAGTCTGCCAATTTGCCTATGGTTACCGAACCTAATTTGTCATCTAAACCTAATGCCTCTGCACCATTTAGTGTAGCAGATTGTATGATTTCTAAAGGATGAAACCCAGCTTCTCGCATTAATTCCAGTTCTCTTATATAGGCAAAACCATATAATTGAAAAATGAATCCGGAATCTGATCCCGTGGTTACTCTACCACCTCTGTTTTTATATTCATTGATAAAGGTCATCCAAAGTTTATAATTTTTTCTCCAAGCAACTTCTTGTTCCGTTCCCCAATCATGCCAGTACGATCCATGAGATACTTTGCTAGGCTGATAAAACTCCCATAAAGATGGTAATGTATAATCTTCATGCCATTCAGCTCTTCTTGCGCGCTGTAAATCTCTACTAGCCTCATAGATGTTGAAAGTTGGGTCCAAGGTAAAATCAAGTTCCAATAATTCGTTCATTACGTTATTCCAGTGTTCGGAATAAGGCTCCGCCGCTTGTTCCCATAATTTTCCGGCATTTTCAAAACGATCCTGCTCGTTTTGGTAGTTGTAGTCCAACGGAAAATCTTGTACCGTTCTATCATCGAACAGAGCTTCTGGTAACCCGTACCAATGCTCCATAGAGGTTAAACCTGCTCTGGCGGAATGTAAAACATTCCAACGGGCAACGCTCATTTGCGCATGGTGGCATGCAGAACCTAATCCTAATTTCTTGTTCTCGTCCAATGCCGCTGCCATAATTGCCGGTTCAGCTCCAAAGAACTTAATACCGTCAGCTCCTCTTTTGGCATTGGCGCGTACCCATTCCCTAGCTTGTTCAGGAGTAGAAATAGGAATATCGTTCAACGGATTAAAAGATTTACTTGTTTGCCCGAAAGCAGTATAGGAAATAATACGCGGAGCTATAATTTCATTTTTTTCGCTTTTGCGTTTTAAGTCAAGGGTGAAATCAATACCTCTACCAGCAACTTCACGCGCGGTAGTTACACCATGAGCCATCCAAAGTTTAAATACATAATCAGGGTCTGCACCTTGTGCGTCACCGCCAATATGTGTGTGCATATCAATAAAACCGGGCATTAAATACATGCCGGTACAATCTAGTTCCTTACCGCCTGTTTTTAATTGGGGTCTTTTAGAATCATCGATTGCTACACCAGGGTAGCCAACAACTTTTACTTCTTTAATAATATTGTTTTCTACCACAATATCAATAGGACCTTGTGGTGGTGCACCGTTGCCGTTAATAAGCATAACACCTCTAATAATCAATTGCGAATGTGAACCATCGCCTTCTAAGGATTGGGCGTTGACGGAAAGCAAGACAGCGAAGGTCATTGCGGTTGCAAGTAGTAATTTGCGGAACATAAAGAGGTTGTTTGAGTTAGTTACCTTAAATATAACTAAAGCCTCAGAAATTATGGGTGACTGTAAACCAAACTTTTATTTCATTAGATACGTTTTAAGGTTGAATCTGTGAATATTGAGAGGGTAAGCAGAAATATGAAAAACTATTATTGAGATAATTAAACCAGGTTAATTCTTAGACCTCTATAATAATCACAAAAAAAATCAACGGTTCTTTATATTATAATTATAAGAGGGACATTAATCTTAATTCTCATGATTATTTTAAATGTATGTGAAGATTTGAGCTAAAGCTTATTACTTGCCGGTAGGCAGGATATACAGAACTTTCAGTTTTGCCCTGAAGTCTGTATTACTTATAAGCTATGTTGGCACAAGAAGTAAAATGTAGTAGGTACAGACTCTTTTAATTAATTAGAAAACAACTAGAAATTGATTTCGTTTAGAATGTTGATCAGATGCTTAAAATATAACTAGCCTGTATCTTATATATAAAATCAAACTATAAAGTCCCTCATTACCATAATTGTAACTGATATTAATCCTTTTGCGTAAAATTGATATACTTGAAAATAATTTTCTTTAGTGTTATTTATTTTTTAACGAATCTATTTCTTTTACAATAGCGTTTTCTTTATCTAATAAGGTAATAGCAGCTTTACAGGCTAAACTGAAGTCAACAAGAATATTTTGCTCCTTTAATAATAAATCATGGTATGTTGCATAGGCATTTTGAACTTCATTTGGGTCGGGAATGGTTTCTTCTAAATCATAAAAATTAGAATATGTTAACATTTGAATTTCTTTTTTAATTTGATTAAGTTTTTTCTCATTAGCATAAGCCTTAATCATTGCATCTAATTCACTTTTGTCAAATTCAGTTAAAATACCGCTTAATTTAGCTGACTCCCATAATTCATTGTTTTCATAGAGGTTGGGGTAATGTGTATTATTGCTTAAATTTTTGCTGAAGCTATTAAGTAGTTTTGCATAAATAGCAATAGAATCATTTTGTGTATGTAAAAAGACAGGAGGCACTATATTTGACAGTTTTTTAATTGTCTCAGTGGATGCTTTGGATTCGTTCAATTCAATATCTCTGTATCGATTTGCAAGATTATTTATCAATTCTGTTTTATAAATCTTCTTTTTGTTATAATCCACATAATATTGATAACTCAAATACAATAATCCGATTAAAATAAAACCTGCCAGAATTTGTTTTTTCATATTTTATAATTAGCGTGACTTGTGTCGGTTTTTAATACTAATAGAAAATTAACTATTAAGTTAATAGTATTTGTTTTGTAATGAATTTTAATTGCTAACAACTGTGTAAGATAACAAGTTACTATATTGGTATTGTGTATGAAACGTAGTGTATAAAAAGACACTAACTTTTTGGATTAATATAGAGCCGAATTTTTATTTTTCTATTTTAAAAACCAAATTTAAAAATTTGGCGGTCTACGTAAATAAGAACAAACCTTTCTATTTAGCACTTACTAGCTATGTTTTATACATCGTGTTGTGCGCTGGCTTTTCTGTTAATTATATCCAACGTTTCGTTTACAAAATCTGTTTTACCAAGTACATATGAACCTCTGTCGTTTTTGAATTTAGATGCTAATTCAAGTTTTAAATCTTCATATTCTTTTGCTCTTTTGTCATTTGCATTTAAATAGTCTCGAAACTCAATTTGTTTCCACATCACATTATCTTTTGGGCACATATGAATATGAAAAATTTGTTCTTTTGTTCCGTCAACATTGTATCCTTTTCCGAATGTTGAATATTCTGCTATATTATCTCTTGCAGGAACTTTAAAGTGTGCATAACCTAATTCCGTGAACTGTTCGATTAGTTTTTCGTCAAACAATAAACATTTTGGAATTTCAATCATTAAATCAATGTAAGGTTTAGATTTTATTGAGGTAATTGATGAGCTACCAAAATGTTCAGTCCTTAATATTTTATCTTTTCCGACTTTATCCAAAATCCGCTGTATTTCGTTTTCGTAAATGTTTTTCCATTCAGGATTATGGTCAACCAATTCAATCGGGAAAAGTGTATTCCAATCTTCTTTGGTTAAATCATTTAAAGTTTTTTTCATTATATCTCGATTTTTATCAAGTTGCACACAACTATCTTATATACGTGCCAATATAAAACAAATCACCGTCCTTTTTCAGTACGGGTTTTCCATATCAGATAAATTTTAGGACTAAGTTCTGCCTTTTAGGTGTTAGTGGTAAATATTGTATAGAGCTTTAAGCAACTGGAGATAGTTGCTGCTTGATTTCTTGGAACTTGATGATGTAGTTAGTTCCTTTTTTAGAATTATCGCGTTCTATAGTTCCACGTAATTGACGTGTAAGATTGTGAATCAGTTTTAAACCTAAAGACTTGGTGGTTTTATGATTGATAGTTTCAGGGAAACCTATACCGTTATCACCAATTTCTAGAATATAACAGTTTTCTTTTTCGGCATCTTGTCTAAGCTTAATACTGATTTCTCCTTCGTTATCACTTTCGATACCATACTTTAAGGCATTGGTCAAAGTTTCATTAATTAAAAGTCCTAAGGGAATGGCGGTATCTATACCCAATTTTATGTTTGGAATATCAATTTTTAAGTCAACATTATTATCATTTCCTTTTATAGAACGAATTAAATATTCACCTAATTCTAGCACGTAAGATTTGTATTCAATATGGCTAATATCATTACGCATGTACAACATTTCATGAACCATTGCCATGGCAATTACCCTATTCTGAGTGCCTTTTAAAAGACCTTTCATGGGTCCGGTTTCTATATTTCTAGATTGTAAGCTTAACAAACTGGAAACTGTTTGTAGATTGTTTTTTACTCTGTGATGTACTTCTTTTAAAAGATTTTCTTTTTCGTGTACTTGATTTGCCAATGCCTTTTTAGAACTGTACATGGCATTATAGGTTTTTAGAAGTGTTTTGCCTAAGGTGTTTCCTAAAATAAATACAGCGAATAAAACGGAAATCAAACTAAAGACCGAGCTTGATTCTTCTGGAATTACATTTTCTGTAATGCTTAATTCAGGTATGCTCTGCGTAAAAACCAATAGAATAAGAATAGTTATAATATTGAAATATACCCTACCATACTTAGTACTGTTTACAAACCCACCAAAGGCAACTAGCGGAATCATGAATATGAACGGACTATGAATACCACCACTATATACGGTTACTACTACAGCGGTAATTAAACCTATAATAGATGAAAAATTAAAGGTTGGGACTATTTTTTTATGAGACCTGAAGTAAAGTAAATTGATAATGTTTAAAATAGCAAAGCCAGCAAGTGCAAAAGGTATAACTTGTGTTATGTTCAAAAAGAAATAGCATAAAGCTCCAAAAAGTATGGAGATGATGCTTGTGGTATAATTTACCCTTAAAAATAGTTTGGTTTTATCCTGTAGACGTTCTTTGTCAATGGTAAATCCGGGCATAGAAATTATTTATGTACTAGAAAACATACGAATTACGTAATGTAAATCTAATTATGTTTTTATCATTATACTAGTATTTTCGACTTTAGTATGATAAAAACGGTTATTATTTTTCTGAAAAACATAATTTTTTGCCTAAATAATGGTTAAAAATATGAAATGAACTGTTAATTGTACATTTCAATACAAAATCAAGAAAAATTATTCAACTGCTATTTAATTTCTATTTCGTTTATTTATAGCGTGTTATAAATAGTACATAAAAAAAGGCATCCATTTGGATGCCTTTTTTAAGCTTATTATGTTATCTATATTAATCTTGAGTCAAAACCCATGACCCATTTTGTAAAAGTGGTTCTGCTTGTTTGAACTTTACCGTTTTACTCTCGCCACTCATTACATTTTTAATGGTAACGCGCTCATTTCTTCCAATTTTTGGTTGTTCCCTAGTAATAGTTTCGGTAACCGCAGGACGTTCAGCCTGATTTTGACTAACCGCTCTACTACGTGCCGCTAATTCATCACTATTAGGAATTTCCTCTTTTGTCGTCTGTAAATTCTCTTTACGTTGCACATTTCTTTCCTCTTGAATAGCACTGGCATTTTCAGAAGGTAATTCTCCTTTGAACAAGAAAGAAACAACATCTTTATTCACTTTCTCTATCATGGATTTAAAAAGTTCAAATGCTTCGAACTTATAAATCAATAAAGGATCCTTTTGTTCGTGAACCGCTAATTGAACCGATTGCTTTAACTCATCCATCTTACGTAAATGTGTTTTCCAAGAATCATCTATAATCGCCAATGAGATGTTCTTCTCAAAATCCGTAATCAATTGCTTACCATTGGTATCGTAAGCCTCTTGAAGGTTGGTTACTACGTTCAAACTTTTAATACCATCAGTAAAAGGAACTACAATACGCTCAAAATTATTGGCATTATCTTCGTGTACCTTTTTAATTACCGGGAAAGCTGCTGCAGCATTGCGCTCCATCTTATCATTATAATGCTCGTATGCAGCCTTGTAAATTTTACCTGTAATTTCTTGAGCAGATAGTTTGTTAAATTCAGCCTCGTCAACCGGAGCTGTAATAGAGAAGTACTTGATCAATTCAAATTCTAAATTCTTATAATCACTAGCAGCTTTATTGCTTTCTACGATAACCTCACAGGTATCATAGACCATATTGGCGATATCTAGCTTTAAACGCTCTCCTTGTAATGCGTGGCGTCTTCTTTTGTAAACAACTTCACGTTGCGCGTTCATAACATCATCATACTCCAATAAACGCTTACGTACACCAAAGTTGTTTTCTTCCACTTTTTTCTGAGCACGTTCAATAGATTTGGTCATCATGCTATGCTGAATAACTTCACCATCTTCCAAGCCCATTTTATCCATCATCTTGGCAACCCTGTCCGATCCAAATAAACGCATTAGGTTATCTTCTAATGAAACATAGAATTGAGAGCTTCCTGGATCTCCTTGACGACCTGAACGACCACGTAACTGTCTATCTACACGACGAGAATCATGTCTTTCCGTACCAATAATCGCCAGTCCGCCTGCTTTTTTAACAGCGTCAGACAATTTAATATCCGTACCACGACCTGCCATGTTGGTTGCAATGGTTACTACACCGGCATTACCTGCCTCTGCAACTACATCTGCCTCTTTCTTATGAAGTTTAGCGTTCAGTACATTATGTGGTACTTTACGAACACTCAATAATTTAGATAATAATTCTGATATCTCTACAGAAGTCGTACCAATAAGAACAGGTCTGCCTGCGTTACTTATTTTGGTTACTTCTTCAATTATGGCATTGTATTTTTCTCTTTTTGTCTTATAGATAAGGTCATTTTTATCTTCTCTGGCAATAGGTCTGTTGGTTGGTATTTCCATTACATCTAACTTGTAGATTTCCCAGAATTCACCAGCTTCCGTAACCGCGGTACCTGTCATACCGGCAAGCTTACTATACATTCTAAAGTAGTTCTGTAAAGTAACCGTTGCAAAAGTTTGTGTCAATGCTTCAATTTTTACATTCTCTTTTGCTTCTATTGCTTGGTGTAATCCGTCAGAATATCTACGACCGTCCATAATACGACCGGTCTGCTCATCAACGATCATTACCTTATTATCCATTACCACATATTCGGTATCTTTTTCGAATAGGGTATAAGCCTTTAATAACTGGCTCATGGTATGTATACGTTCGCTCTTAATAGTGAAATCTTTAAAAAGCTCTTCTTTTAATTCTGCCTCTTTTTCAATCTCAAGATTTTGACTTTCAATTTTTGCAATCTCTCCACCAATATCTGGCATCACAAAAAAATCTTTGTCCTGCTCACCAGAAATATAATTAACACCTTTATCGGTCAATTCTATTTGGTTGTTCTTCTCGTCGATTACAAACAATAAATCTTCATCAACAACCGGCATTTCCCTGTTGTTGTCTTGCATGTAATAATTCTCTGTTTTTTGAAGCAATTGCTTAACACCCTCTTCACTCAAGAATTTAATTAATGCCTTGTTCTTTGGTAGACCACGGTAAACTCTTAATAATAAGAATCCGCCTTCTTTAGTGTCACCTTCGGCAATCAATTTTTTAGCCTCTGCCAAAACTCCCGTTAAATGCTGACGTTGCTTTCTAACGATCTCGTCAACCTTTGGTTTTAGCTCATTGAATTCATGACGGTCACCCTCTGGTACCGGACCAGATATAATCAATGGTGTACGGGCATCATCTACTAAAACAGAATCGACCTCGTCTACCATGGCATAATTATGTGGGCGTTGTACCAAATCTTTTGGTGTATGCGCCATATTATCCCTTAAGTAATCAAAACCGAATTCATTATTGGTACCGTAGGTTATATCTGCATTGTAAGCTGCACGTCTACCATCAGAATTTGGTCTGTGGTAATCTATACAAT
>JAHDDP010000071.1 GCA_020629285.1 Maribacter sp. | reverse complement strand
CATTAGATGCAGCGTAATCATAGCTTTTATAATTGGATTCTTGACTAAAGAAATAAGTTCCGTTTTCATTAAATGTTATGGCCAGGTCGTTAAGGGTATAGCATTCTTCTAACTCAACATCTAATTGAGCCCCATTTTCACAGTATAATGTAGAATCATAGCTATCGCAAGACTCTTCACCAACGTTAATGGTTTCGCCATTATCAATTTGCTTTGTAAAATCCCAATTACCTACAAGATTTACATTACCTCCCCAAGATTCAACTGTTACACAAACTTCTTGTGGCTGACTAATATTACCTTGACTATCGTAAACGCAAATAGCATAACAGAATGTACCGGCTGGGACAGTATTAGAAAAATTAACATCTATTACCGTATCTTCATCTTTCTGAGTAGATGCTCCCTTTTTAGCGAAAATATCTTTTCTTTCTTTTGATAAAAATTTACCACCATAATAACTTTCCGTGGCGCTTGAAGGTACATCTATATAACTATCGGCCATTCCGTTTTCATCGAACAACTGAATATAGGCACCGGCAAAATCTGTTGGTGCATCTAAAATTATTTCAAATCCGTAATCTTGAAATGCAGTTTGGGAAGTATAATCTAAACTAAAATCTACACCTCCTGTTGGCGTTACCCCGCCATCATTCATTGTTGCCCCCTCTATTGCTATACCAGAAGAGGTTGCATTTACATCTAATAAAACTTCTTCTTTCACATTAACTCCATCTGGATCAATGTCACCAGAGAGACCTTCATTACCATCATCTTTTGAACAAGAAAAAATGATAAGACTTAAAAAGAACAGGATAAATAAATTCGGTTTTTTCATAATTACGATTGGTTGTCTTTTAATATTAACTGTATGAATATTAAGTACTAACTGAAAATTTAAATGAAAATTGTAAAAAAGGAGATTTATGTATTAAATACGAATTTAAATGTTTGTTACTAAACCCAATGAATATCTAAAGTATACACCCTTTACTTTAAATCTTACCTAATTAAATGTATTGACAACAGAACCAGATTGATAATAAAAAGGAATAGTCCACGTAAACTCTTTTACATCGCCCAATGTTTTAGTAACTATCAATGTATTCTCACCTTTCTGTAAGAACTCTTTATCTACAAAACCTACTATACCAAATTGCTCAGAAACTGCATGGTTCTTCTTTAGAAAACCAACATTCAATGATTGACCATTTAAAGTAACCTTATGGTATTTATTATAGCAATCAAGATAAAACTTTCTCGATTTTGTTCTTTCTTCTTGATTTGACCAACTATCATCTTTCTCATATTCTCCACATGTAGCATCTTGGTAATTACGCTCATGATGAAATACGGGAATAAATAATTTGACTGTTTCACCTTCAATAATATCGGACTGTATTTGTGGAGTCAACAAAAACGATTCATCAGGGTTTTGGTCACTGTAATAACTTAAGTACATCAAATTAACATCATGATCTTTTGGAAAAATCAAATGAGGAATATTTGTGTCTTGAATTTTTATCATGGACAAAAATATACCTGAGGCAAAAAACGACAGAACGAGATATACTAAAGATTTTTTCTTTTTAAAGTTTGATCCAAAAACCATGGACACTTGAAGTAAATTACGGTATAGAGGGCCATAAGTGACCATTGATGTTAACTTAACCAATTTAAACATCCAAGTTTGTACCCATACATTCGACTTATACTTTTTCACATTCCCTATGACACTAAAAATCATTTGTAACACAAGAAGGACTGAAATTATAAATAAAGGTATTAACAGTATGTAACTCGGGACATAATCTAATAACAAATTATAAATCAGCAAATAAATACTTAAAAATAAAGACATGTAGGAGTAAATCAATAGTATAGTAAATGCCGAAGAAAATATTACACTACATAATTCATCTACCTTTTGGATAGTATCTTCTTGCTTTGGCAGTATCGATAAAATCTTTTCTGTATAAATTTTAGAGTACACACTATCTTCAACACTATAATCAGGAAAGACCGAATTCAAGCCTACCAAACCAATCCAATAAGCTCGTAAAATAAAGTGGATGACAAACATCGATACTAAAATGCTAATAGCCAGCAAGCCTAAAAAAACAATCATATATCCGTAAAAATATTGTTCAACAGGCAATAGATCAATGTATTTATTTGTAGCCCATTCAATCAAACCAAATAACTGAAACGTACCAAAAATGGCAATTGCAGAAACTAGCAATTCTGCTTCCCAACTTTCTTCTTTAAGTCGTTGAAGCCATTTTATGTTTTTCTTTTTCTCTAAAACGGGAGTGGTTTCTGGTGATAAGCTCATTCTGTGCGTATAATCTTAATGGTTGGTAAGACTAATATACCCTTTCTTTAAAACTTAAAAAATAATTAGACCACTAAGCGTTACTCTCTTTTAAAAAACAATCTATTATTGCATCTAGCTCTTCTTGTATTTTAGGATCTGTACAATTAATAAGAATCGAAAACACCACTTGCTCATTAGGGTAGACAAAGAAATTAGCATAGCCTCCTACTCCATTGCCAACATGCCCAAAAAACTTTCTTCCTTTTGCATCTTCGCTTACCTGCCAGCCTAAACCGTAATATATAGAATTCCCATCAACTTGTTGTGCAGTTAAAAATTGATTTAGAATAGCCTCTTTGACTTCAACTTTATTGTCTAAAAATGCTTGTCCGAATTTTGCTATGTCCTCTGAAGTAGATAAATAACCACCGCCTGCAAGTTTATAAAAATTATCTACAGGAATCGCCTTTCTAAATCCTGACATACTCTTTGTGTAAAATGCAGTAACACGGCTTTGTTCTTTTAATGCGGAAATATCATTTACCTCAAGAGTATAAGGATTTTTACTATTGCTCTGTGAATCTGACTCATCATAACATTTGGGACAATATGTATTTAACATACTTAAAGGATTCAGCACCTTCTCTTGCACATATTCCTCAAACGGAATTCCGCTTGCTTCTTGCATTGCCGCAGAAATCATTGCCCAGTCAAAACTATTATATAAATATTCGGTACCTGGTTGGTATACCAAAGGATCATCTTTAAATATCTTAAGACCCTGTTTAATGGATAATGGTTCGTTCAAACCATATTCCTTGCCTTTATAAACACGTATACCTGCGGTATGACCAGCTAATTGGCGAATGGTAAAATCCCATTCTTTCTTAGGGTAATCAGGAAGATAAGTATAGTAAGACTCATCTAAATCAATAAGTCCTTCTTGTACCATATGCGCCAAAGCTGTTGCTGCAATAGGCTTTGAGACACTAGCAATTCTAAAAATAGATTTTTTAGCGTCTATATACTGTTTCTCGTCAATATTGGCATACCCATACCCTTTTTGGAAAACTGACTTTCCCTCTTTTAAAACAGTAATTGCAATTCCGGGTACTTTATCTTCTATTATTAATTGTTGAAGTAAGTAATCTGCTTTTACCAATCCTGTTAACTCAGTATCATCCGCCAAAATACGTTTAGCAGCAAACACGTTTTTCAGATATTTGAGTATAGGATTCATTCCACAAAGATCAAGCGACCATTATACAATTCTTCAACATCCACTGTTGCCGGTCGGTAATAACTGTGCAAGTCTCCAGTACCTCTTAAAACTCCGGTTAAACTTTCTTGCGGATTTACTAAAATATCATTTGAACCTCTATGGTTAAAATTTATCCGCTGGGTTATCAGTTCTTCTGCCTCTACCCTAGAATCGCCTGCTGCAATACTTATATTAAAGCTTTCTGCGCTACCCTTTAACTTGAAATATGATATTCCGTTGCTTGTAATACTTAAACTAGTAACGTCTAATTCTAAATTGAATTCCCCATCCGTAGTTTCCGCTTCCGGATCTGTAAAACTTTCTGACAGCAAGCTCAAACTTTCAAAAGCCAACACTCCGTCACTTTGAATAGGAAAACCGGTACTGCTACGGATACTGGTTAAATTTGGTGTGGTCACATAAACTACCGTGGCACCATAATCACGTACATAATTACAGTCATTTGTATCAGTCAATAATAATTGCCCATCCTGTACAACCGCAGCTACTTCATTACGCAAATTTTCACCGGTTTCAATTTCTACTTTTTGGGTAGCCCCTTGTTTAATAACTAGAGCTACATTCTCAAAAACTGTTATTGAAGAGAACTCGGCAACAGAAACTTCTTGTCTTGTAATCTCACCAGTGCTTTGAAAACAATCTGTCGCATTTTCAGAATCGCAAGAAACAAATAGGGAAACCAAAATTACCTTCAAGACAATAAGGTCTCGACTGCGCTTGACCAGACAACTAAGTGAATTATTTATCATTTTTATCATCTTATAATCGTATTCCTATCCCGAATTCTACCGCTTCTGCTTTTGCTCCGTGAGATTTTAAGGTAACCGCCCCAAATATCTTTTCTCCAAAATAACGTTTTAGCCCTACACGTAGATATGTACGCCCTTCAAAATCAAATGGATAATAAAAATAATACCCAAATTGCGAAACTACCGAAGTTCGATTTATGAACAACTCATGTCCAGCAAATATTCCTACCCTTTTATAATCGTTATCTGCAGCAACACCATTTTCTGGAAAAGCTATACTTTGATAGCGAATCAACTCCTTTAAAAAATTAGAGAAATAGGCATCTACTCCAAATTGTAGCGCACTTTTTCTTCCCACTCTTTTATCTGCATAGGCAGAGAATACAACAAAACCATACTGTCCAGAATCAATAACATCACTTTCATTTATACCTGTTCTTAAAGCAAAATTGTAACGTAAAGGCTCTGTAACTTTTTCTTTTTCTCGATGTATATATTCTATTTCTTTACCTCCATCTAAATCGTATACTACTCCGGCATTGAAAGCCAAGGTATTGGTAGAGGTATTTGGAGCCCTAAAATTAGCATTTGAATAATGTATTAAAGAAATACCCGCTTTGAATCCTAGCCCTTTAATAATATTCTCTTTATGATAATTGAACATTAAATACGTAGAACTTAATACATCTGATCCGTATGCGTTATTTCTAAAATTTGTTACTTTATCATATGGGTTAGTAGCATACGAGATGCCTTGCCCAACGCGAAGCTGCACGTTACGCTTAAAAAGATAAAAATTATAATGCGCGTAAAGTCCGTAATTATCACCTAGTGTACTATTATTAGAATTCTGATAAATGAAAGAATATCCAAAATCAGGATAGTTATATAACTCTTCCCATGCATTTAAGCCATAGGTTTTTCTGTTGTAACTCAAAATTACACCCGCAGGGTGCGAAGTGATTAAATGCGAAATATCTGGATTATGTAAAATTATAGACCCATAAAACTGACTAGCATCAAGGGTATACTTTTTTTGCTCACCAGATTCTTGTGCGAAACAACAACTTACTGAAATCAGTAAAATAGATAGAAACTTAAAATTCATTAAAGGCAAAAATAGTTATAAGTATTAAGTACGAAGTATTTAGTAACGAGTATTATCATTAACGAACACTTTGTACTTAATACTATTTGCTTAATACTATTTTACAAATTAAAAAAGTGCTTCCGCTATCGCCTTAATATTATCAGATTTCCCCATAGAATAGTAATGCAACACAGGTACACCAGCAGCTTTCAGCTCTCTAGATTGCTGAATTGCCCATTCAATACCTACTTTACGCACATCTTTATTTGTTGCACAACCATCTACCGCTTCTATTAAATCTTGTGGCATATCAATTCTAAATACTTGTGGTAATAATTGCATATGTCTTTTCACTGCAATAGGCTTTATACCTGGAATAATGGGTACGGTAATACCCATACTTTTTGCAGCTTCTACAAACTCAAAATACTTTTTATTATCGAAGAACATTTGTGTTACTACATAATCGGCACCTGCATCTACTTTCTCTTTCAATCGTTTTAAATCTGATTGTAATGAAGGTGATTCTAAGTGCTTTTCTGGATAGCCCGCTACACCTATACAAAAATCACTACAGTGTTCGCTTTCTATGGTTTCATGCAGATACTTACCACAGTTTAATTCTTGAATTTGTTTTACCAAATCAATCGCAAAAGGGTGCCCCCCTTCCGTAGGCTCAAAATACTTTTGCTCGCTACGGGCATCACCACGTAAAGCCATTACATTTTGTATGCCTAAATAATGACAATCAACCAACATATATTCTGTTTCTTCTTTAGTAAAACCTCCACAAAGAACATGTGGTACGGTATCTACATCATACTTATGCTGAATAGAAGCACAAATACCCACTGTACCTGGTCTCATACGTGTAGTTTTCTTATCTAAAAGTCCTTCTTTCTTAATATAGATAGTTTCTTCACGAGATGTGGTCACATCAATAAATGGAGGTTTAAATTCCATTAACGGATCGATATTATTGTACAATTCTTGAATATTCTTACCCTTTACCGGAGGCACTATTTCAAATGAAAAAAGTGTCTTTCCGTTAGCATTATCGATATGGTCTGTTACTTTCATAAGCCCCCTAGCCCCCCAAGGGGGAACTTTTACTCGGGTATTTTTAATTATCTAATAATTTATCTATCTATTTGAGTATAACTCAATTTACTATTTTGCCTCCAATTTTCATTATTAATGAACTGCAAATGCTTTTTATAATAAGAAAATAATTCCCCCTTTGGGGGCTAGGGGGCTTCTACGATATTCGGCGCTAGCCATCTTTCGGCATCCTCTAATGGTATGCCTTTTCGTTCTGCGAAATCTTTTACCTGGTCGTCTTTTATTTTTCCTAACCCGAAATAACGTGCTTGCGGATTTCCAAAATAATATCCACTTACAGATGCTGCAGGCCACATAGCCAAACTATCCGTCAGTTCAACTCCAATGGTCTCTTTCACTTTTAAAACATCCCAAATGGTCAATTTTTCTAAATGATCAGGACAAGCAGGGTAACCTGGTGCAGGACGAATTCCCTTGTAGGATTCCTTAATTAAATCTTCATTGCTCAACTCCTCATTTGAAGCATAGCCCCAGTGTTTCAGCCGAACTTCTTTATGTAAATATTCCGCAAAGGCTTCTGCCAATCTATCTGCAAGAGCTTTAACCATAATGGAATTATAATCATCTAAATCGGCTTCATATTTCGCCGCTAATTCTGCAGTACCAAAACCTGTAGACACGCAGAAGCAACCCATATAATCTTGTTTCCCTGATTCTTTAGGAGCTATAAAATCTGCCAGGGCATAATCTGCTACGCCTTCTCTACGCTCTAATTGTTGGCGTAGCGTTCTAAAAGTGTAGCTCTCTTTCGCTTCGGCTCCGCTCAGCGACCCAGTATTCTCATCTAGATTTGAGCTTGTGTCAACTAAAATATCGTCATCGTTGACGGAGTTAGCAGGAAAGAGTCCAAAAATACCTTTTGCCTTTAATTTCTTCTCAGAAATTATCTTGCTCAGCATCTCTTGGGCGTCTGCGAATAAATCTGTTGCTTGTTCTCCAACAACCTCATCGGTCAATATTGCAGGGTATTTTCCATGCAGTTCCCAACTTCTAAAGAATGGAGTCCAATCTATATACGGCACTAGAATATTTAAATCTAAATCTTCTATTACCTGTATACCAAGCTTATTCGGTTTTACGATTTCTGAAGTTTCCCAGTCTATTTTAAACTTATTTCTACGGGCCGCAGAAATAGATTTATACGTTTTACTTGATGAGCGATTTAAAAACTTCTCACGAAAAACGTCATAATCATCTTTAATGCTTTTCTTATAACCATTAGAAGTTTCTTTCTGCAGTAAATCTCCCACTACAGTAACCGCTCTAGAGGCATCATTTACATGAACTACAGCTTCTTTGTATTGTGGATCAATTTTTACTGCAGTATGTGCCTTACTGGTTGTTGCCCCACCAATTAGCAATGGAATCTTAAAGTCTTTACGTTCCATTTCCTTTGCCAAATGCACCATTTCATCCAAAGAAGGTGTAATCAATCCGCTAAGCCCTATAATATCGACATTGTGTTCTATGGCTGCGGCAATTATTTTTTCGGGAGGTACCATCACTCCCAAATCAACAATCTCATAATTGTTACATGCTAGTACAACACCCACAATATTTTTGCCGATATCATGGACATCGCCCTTTACCGTTGCCATTAATATTTTACCGGGAGCCCCTGACCCATCTGTGACAGGATTCAATAACTTTTCTTCTTCAATATATGGCAATAAATAAGCTACCGCTTTTTTCATTACACGGGCAGATTTAACCACTTGTGGCAAGAACATTTTTCCGCTCCCGAATAAATCGCCTACCACGTTCATACCGGTCATTAAATTACCTTCAATGACCTCAATAGGCTTATCTGCAGCAACTCTAGCTTCTTCTACGTCTTCAACAATATATTGGTCAATACCTTTTACCAAGGCACGTGTAATTCTATCTTGTAATGGCTCTTCTCTCCATGAAAGATCTATCTTACTTTCTTTAGTTTTCCCAACTACAGATTCTGCAAAATCAAGCAATCGCTCGGTTGCATCGTCTCTTCTATTTAAGATAACATCTTCAACACGCTCCAATAAATCTTTAGGAATATCATCGTATACCTCTAACATACTTGGGTTTACGATACCCATATTCATACCAGCTTTTATTGCATGATATAAGAAAACCGAGTGCATTGCCTCACGAACCGGGTTGTTTCCCCTAAAAGAGAAAGAAACATTACTTACCCCACCACTTACACTGGCATGTGGTAAGTTTTCACGCACCCAACGCGTGGCCTCTATAAAATCGATGGCATTCAGTTTATGCTCATCCATACCTGTGGCTACAGGAAATATATTTAAATCGAAAATAATATCTTCTGGTGCAAAATTCACTTTGTTCACCAGCACATCATAAGAGCGTTTTGCTATTTCAATTCTACGGTCATAATTATCTGCTTGACCTACCTCATCGAATGCCATAACGATTACCGCCGCACCATATCTTTTTATTAGCTTGGCATGATGTATAAACTGTTCTTCACCCTCTTTTAAACTAATGGAATTTACCACACATTTACCCTGAACTACTTGTAGACCCGCCTCAATGATTTCCCACTTAGAGCTATCTATCATTATAGGTACACGAGAAATATCTGGCTCAGAAATAACAAGATTCAAAAATTTGACCATGGCTTCTTTACCATCGATCAAACCATCATCCATGTTAATATCAATGACCTGTGCTCCATTCTCTACCTGCTCCCTAGCAACAGCCAACGCCTCTTCAAATTTCTCTTCTTTTACAAGACGTAGAAACTTTTTTGAACCAGCAACGTTTGTCCGTTCACCAACGTTTATAAAGTTGGTTTCGGGAGTGACTATCAGGGGTTCTAAACCGCTAAGCTTTAGAAAGCGTTGCTCGTTGTTCGTTGTTCGTTGTTCGTTTTCTATACTCATAATTTCTTGTGATAATTTATGAATCCGTTCAACAACTTTTTCACTCTTTCTATTTCTTTCAAAACGTTATCTATATCTGAAATATAATTTAAATCTCCTGCTAAAATTACCTGAGTCTCCAACTCAAACAAGGAGCCTCTTGCTATATGTAAAAAATGGATTGTTTCTTTATTGGATTGCCTTCCACAACCTTCAGCAATATTTGATGGCACAGAAATAACACATCGTCTAACCTGTGCGGTTAATAAAAATTGTTCATCCCGAGGAAAGGACTTAGTCCAAACATAAACCGTTTTCACTAGCATTCTAGCCTGCACCCAAATATCTAATTCTTTATAATCCATTTATTATTTAAAAAACTACGATAAACCATTAACGAGAAACGAAAAACGATTTATCAACCATCAACCGACAACTGTCAACTTTCTAGGTTCAAAATTCTCAACAATCTTCGCTATCGCCGTAATATGCTCAGGGGTTGTTCCACAACAACCACCTACTATATTTACTAATCCTTTTTCTGCGTATTCTTTAATTTGTTCTGCCATTTGATCAGGAGTCTCATCATACTCTCCGAATGCATTTGGTAGTCCTGCATTGGGGTGTGCCGAAACTGCATGCTCACTTTTGGTTGACAGTACCTCTAGATGCGGAACCAATTGATTCGCACCTAAAGCACAATTAAACCCGACTGATAAAATCGGAATATGAGATATCGATATTAGAAATGCTTCTGCCGTTTGACCAGATAACGTTCTACCTGACGCATCGGTAATGGTACCGCTTACCATGATTGGCACATCTATATTTCTTTCTTCCTTGACCTCTTCAATAGCGAACAATGCTGCTTTTGCATTTAACGTATCAAAAATAGTTTCTACCAATAAAATATCCGATCCACCATCTAACAAGGCTTCTACTTGTTGTTTATACGCAATACGTAGCTCATCAAAAGAAACTGCTCTATATCCTGGGTCATTTACATCAGGGGACATACTTGCCGTTTTGTTCGTAGGACCGATACTTCCGGCTACAAATCTTGGTTTATTCGGTTCTTTAGCTGTGAATTCATCTGCTACCATTTTAGCAATACGTGCAGATTCATAATTCAACTCATACACCAAGTCTTCCATGTAATAATCCGCCATCGCTATCGTGGTTCCAGAAAATGTATTGGTCTCTACGATATCGGCACCCGCAGCGAAATACTTACGATGAACCTCAGCAATTGCATCAGGCTGAGTTAGTGACAACAAATCATTATTGCCTTGTAAAGGGTGTTCCCAGTCTTTAAAACGTTCTCCCCTAAAATCTTCCTCAGTAAATTTATAGCGCTGTAGCATAGTACCCATGGCACCATCTAATATGAGAATTCGCTCTTTTAATATTTCCTTTATATCCTTCATTTTACGGTGTAAAATATTATTGGTTCAATAAAAATGTAATTCGTAATCAAGTAAGGAAAGTTCGGCTAGATGCCTTTTCTTAAGTTATCTGTCTTTGTAATGCTATATAAATAACACCTTCTGCACAAGTACGCAGAATAAAGATAGAATGTAGCACCTTCTTTTCCTTATCGGAAAGGGTTGCCAAGGTTTCAATGGGTCTAGTCCCTCCACCTTTCTTGATAACGTTTCAATCTATTTATGAACGATTTGCAAAGTAACGGTACAGATGCGTTAAAAACAAGGAAAAGATGTCATTATTAGATGGTTTAGCAACAATATTGTTATATACTTTATACTACTTTTAAAAATTTGTCGTTGTAAAATCAACAAGCTAAATAAATACAATTTGAAAAAGTTATTTATCACAATTCTAACCTTAGGTTTTACTTTGTTTTCTTCTTGCGACAACAACGATGAAACTACTGAAGAATTAGAATTTACTGGCACTTGGAATCTTACTGAATACCTGATAGAAAATGGAACAAAAAAATCGTTGTTTAATGATACCGGGTTTGTCTTAAACGAAAACTTTACAACTACTGGGAAAGACATTAATCTATCTGTTACTTTTAAAGATGGTCCAAAAACTGAATTTACGCACAGCAGATACTCTTCTCCAGCAGTCACCACTGGTTCTTTAACCAGGGTTAGAACCACTACAAGTATAACTGATTCAACTGAAGGCTACATTGAAGAAGAATTTAATTACATTGGTTTAGAAATTTCAGAATATTCAATTTCAGAATATAGTTTAGTAGGTTCTCCAAAAAGCATGTTATTTGTATATCGCTCTCCTGAAAATGGCTCATTTACCTCTATGTCAGGAGTTAACGTTTTAGAATATTCAGACAAAAAAATGATTCTATCCTTAGGAATTTCCGAAAGATTTTTTGAAAAAACAGAACCTAGTTCAATTCATATTTCAACTCAAGGCACTTTAAAACTAACTTTTGAAAGATAAGTTTATTGTCATAATAAAACCTCCAAAATCATAAGGAATCTGGAGGTTTTACTGACCAAATTAATTTTTTAAGCTATACTCTGGACTACTTCTTTTTTAGCTTCTTTCTTAGATCCATCGAATCCTTCGACACCACCAACGGTAGTATACTTCATTACATATCGCTTACCCGGATTGATTTGTTGGTATGCAAACTGACACATTACCGCTGCTTCATGAAAACCTGATAATATCAATTTCAACTTGCCTTCATAGGTATTAACATCACCAATAGCATATACTCCCGGTATATTTGTTTGGTAATCTTTTGCGTTGTTTACCTTAATGGCATTTTTTTGAATTTCTAGTCCCCAATCACCTATAGGACCTAATTTTGGTGAAAGACCGAATAACGGAATAAAATTATCTACCTCTAAATAGGTGTCTTCTTTCTCCTTATCCGTATGCTTAATCACAACAGCTTCCAAATGATCTTTGCCGTGCAATTCCTTAACTTCAGCTTTTGTAATTAATTTTATTTTACCAAGCTTTGCCAATTCAGATGCTTTTTCAACAGAATCCAAAGCCCCTCTAAATTCATCTCTTCTATGTACCAATGTCACCTCTGAAGCTACATCGGTTAAAAATATAGCCCAGTCTAAAGCTGAATCTCCACCACCGGCAATCACTACTTTTTTGTCACGATATACTTCTGGATCCTTAATCATATAAGAAACACCGGTATCTTCAAAATTTACAATATTTGAAATAGGTGGTTTTCGTGGTTCAAATGAACCTAACCCGCCTGCTATAACAACAACTGGCGCATTATGCTGAGTTCCTTTATTTGTAGTAACTACGAATGAACCATCTTTTAATTTATCTAAAGTTTCTGCTCTTTCACCTAAGGTAAATCCTGGCTCAAAAGGTTTGATTTGCTCCATTAAGTTATCTACCAAAGTACCCGCCAAAATTTCTGGAAATGCAGGAATATCATAAATAGGCTTCTTAGGATATATCTCTGAACACTGCCCACCTGGCTGTGGCAATGCATCTATTAAATGCGTTTTTAATTTTAACAATCCTGCTTCAAACACCGTAAATAAACCGGTTGGTCCCGCTCCTATAATGAGCATATCTGTTTTAATCATAATTTTCTTTTTAGTAAAAAGTAATTAGAAATCACTTTTCAACTTCTTTTAATTTCACTTACACTATGTACTTAATACTTTGCACTTTTATACTTCGCTCAACTTAGCATTCTCATTTGAATACTGATTCTTTGCCTGAATTAATGCCTCTCTATGTTTTACCACTTCACCTATGATGATAATTGCAGGGTTCGATAATTTTTCTTTTTCTACAACCTCAACAATAGTTTCAATAGTTGCAATGCCCAGTTTTTCATTCTTACGGGTCCCATTTTGAATAATGGCTATTGGCATATCCGATTTTCCCTCACCTTTGAACAGTTCTACAATTTGTGGAAGTTTTGACATTCCCATTAATATAACTACCGTTGCACTACTCTTTGCAGCTAAAGCAACATCTGTTGATAGCTTATGCTCTTTTGTTGTACCTGTAATTACCCAAAAACTTTCTGATGCTCCTCTTTTTGTTACTGGAATATTCTGATAAGCCGGCACACTTAAACTTGAAGAAATACCTGGTACCATTGCTACCTCTAAACCATGTGAAGCTGCATATTCCATCTCTTCAGAACCACGACCGAATACAAAAGGATCACCGCCTTTTAAGCGCACCACATGTCCCGCAGATTTTGCCCGGCTAACAATCAACTCATTTATTTGTTCCTGCTGATATGCATAACATCCTCTTCGCTTGCCCACAAAAATCAATTCTGCATTATTGGCATACTTCAGCAACTCTTCGTTAACCAAAGCATCATACAAAACCACATTGGCATTTTCCAGCGTTTTTATTGCTTTTAAAGTGATGAGCTCTATATCGCCAGGTCCCGCGCCTACAACAGTCAACCTCCCTTGACTCTGCGAGGGAGTATCAACTATTGAATTGATTGTTTTTTGATTGGATAGATTATCGGTATGCATATTATGCTTCTGCTAATTCTTGTTCTCTAAACTTTGCAACCGTCTCTAAAAATACTTTCGCATCTTTGATATATGACTCGGCAAATTCTTTTGTTGGTTCATTCTGATTCAATTGCAGTACCAATTTCTCGAATCCGCCAGCAACGGCAATTCTTCCATCGGCTACAAACTTCTCATCAAAATCTTTAATGATACTTACATGTGTATTCACTTTTGTATTCTCTGAGGTCAACATCGCTTTCGCTGAATTCACCATTGAAGAATATGCGTGGTAGATACTTGCAGACCATTTCTCTGCATCGAACATAGCTTGGGCATTCTGTATTTTCTCTTCACTTTCAAAAAGAAGTGTAGCAATCAAGTCAATAACCACACCAGCGCACTCACCTACACCAATTGCTTTTTCATAACGTTCTGTATTTCCCCAGTCAATGAAATCTTCTGGCGTTAAATCATCTACAGATGATAATGGCGTTAGAAAATCATAGAAATACATTTGTCCTTTTTCAGCATAGTAATCCGGAAATGATAAATCGCCACCATTAGCATCGTAATCATTCAAGATTAAACGTAATGCTTCAGGACCTCTTTTACTAGGCACCTTTACTACTTTATCGGCAAAACGACCTTGACCGTTACCATCTGTGCTACCACCTAACAATACTTGTAATGCCGGAGCAACTAATTTATCTTTTGTACGAACGGACATTCCCTGAAAACCAATATTCGCCATATTGTGCTGTCCGCATGCGTTCATACAACCACTGATTTTTATTACAACATCTTCGTTATTGATATAATCAGGATATTCTGTTTTTATAACTCTTTCTAATTCTTCTGCAATACCTGTACTACTTGCAATACCTAAATTACAAGTATCTGTACCTGGGCAAGCTGTAATATCAAGCGCTTTATTATAACCCGCCTCTGCAAAACCTAATTTCTTTAATTCTGTATAGAAAAATTCAACATTCTCTTCTTTTACGAAAGGAATTAAAATGTTTTGACGTAAAGACAACCTTAATTCACCTGCTGCATATTTCTGCACCAGATTGGCTAATAAACGTGCCTTGTCGGTATAAAAATCACCTAGCAATACTTTAATACCCAAAGCAACATAACCAGGTTGTTTTTGAGGAACAACATTCGTTACTTTCCACTTTTCAAATTCCTTTGAATCTTCTATTTCAACTGCAGGGACTTTTAAATCTGAAACTTTAATTTTCGGATAGTCTTCTGGATCAATAGGAAATGTATCAAAAGGCACAGCTGTTTTCTCAGCAGCCAACAATTCTTTGAATCCGTCCAAGCCTAAATCCTTCAACAAAAATTTCATTCTTGCCTTTGCTCTACTTTTACGCTCACCGTAGCGATCAAAAACACGTATTACCGTTTCCATTAACGGAATGATTTGATCTGCAGGTAAGAAACTATATAATTCGTCCGCATGTCTTGGCTGAGAACCTAATCCGCCACCCAACATCACTTTAAAACCTACTTCTCCATTTTCAATTTTGGCGATAAAACCTAAATCATGCATGTAAGATAGTCCTGTATCAGCATCACTTGCCGAAAAAGAAACCTTGAACTTACGCCCCATTTCTTGACTTATAGGGTTTCTAAGGAAATACTGAAATAATGCATGTGCATATGGCGAAACATCAAAAGGCTCATCTACATCAACACCAGCCGTTTCACTTGCCGTTACATTACGTACGGTGTTACCACAAGCTTCTCTCAATGTAATATCGTCTTTCTCCAATTCTGACCATAACTCTGGAGTTCTGTTCAAATCTACATAGTGAATCTGAATATCTTGACGCGTTGTAATATGTAATCTACCCGTAGAATACTCATCGGACACATCGCAAATACGTAGCAATTGCTGAGAAGTCACCTTACCATATGGCAATTTTATACGAATCATTTGAACGCCTTCTTGACGCTGACCGTATACACCACGAGCTAAACGCAGGCTTCTAAATTTCTCTTCATCTAATTTGCCGCCATGGAACTCATGAATCTTGCGTTCCAATTCTAAAATATCATTCGCAACTACTTGATTCTCTATTTCTGTTCTAAAACTCTGCATGCTTCGGTATTAAGTATTCAGTATAAAGTACTGAGATGTATTATTACTATATTTTGCCTATAGATTTTATAGACTTAATGAAAATAGCCAATATTAAAATTGACCTTTTTTTATTTAACTAATGAAACCCGCACCTACGGTACTATTGGATTTTGTATCTATCAAAATAAAAGAACCGTTTGTTCTATGATCTTTAAATTGATCGTAGAAAATTGGCTTATTTAAACGAAAACTTACCTGGGCAATATCATTCATACCTAATGAATCTGTTTCTGTATCGATACCCGAATAATCAGGTGCAATTTTATGATGTACCTGTTCCACTTTCGCCAATACTTTATTGACACCGTGTTGAACAACATATTTGTTTCCTGCGGCTAACGGTAATGAATCCATCCAAGAGATTGTAGCAGTAAATTGCTTATCTACGGTCGGTAAATCTCCCGCTTTTACTAACATATCTCCACGACTCAAGTTAATTTCATCTTCTAAAGTAATCGTTACAGATGAACGCCTAGAAGCGGTCTTATACTTCTTATCATGAAAATAGATCTCTTTTATAGTTGAACGTGTTTGCGACGGAAGCGCTACTACCTCATCACCTACACTTAACTCCCCTCCATATACTTTACCTGCAAATCCTCTAAAATCATGATGCTCATCTGTTTTTGGACGGATAACATATTGTACTGGAAAACGTGGTGTACCCACATTAAAAATATCCTTTCTATCCAATGCTTCAAAATGCTCTAATAAAGACTGTCCTTTATACCAAGGGGTCTTGTCTGACAAGTTTACTACGTTATCCCCTTTCAACGCGCTTACTGGAATAAAAGTGATTTTCTGATCTTGGTAATCTCTTTTCGCCATCAATTCTTCAAAATCAGCTTTAATAGCGTTGTAAGTTTCCTCAGAATAATCTACCAAATCCATTTTATTAATGGCTACCACTACATCTTTAATGCGTAATAAGTTATTGATAAAAAAGTGTCTGTTCGTTTGTTCGATAACACCCTTTCGTGCATCGATCAATATAATCGCTGCTTGTGAAGTAGATGCTCCTGTAACCATGTTACGGGTATATTCTACGTGACCGGGAGTATCTGCAATAATGTAACTTTTCTTTGCTGTAGAAAAATAGATATGGGCAACATCTATCGTAATACCCTGTTCGCGTTCTGCTACCAAACCATCTGTGGCCAAAGAAAAATCTAAATAATCGTATCCCTTTTGCTTACTAGTTTTTTCTATTGCTTCTAACT
>JAHDDP010000070.1 GCA_020629285.1 Maribacter sp. | reverse complement strand
CAGTAAGTATAAATGGATCAAAACAATCGCTCTTTAAAAAGAAGTGAAACGATTCAATCGCATTACTCATAGGTTCCAAATTCTCAAAGAAACCTGGCTGACTTTGCGGGAATAGAATTTCGGGATTGTCTTCTAGAGTTTTTTTATGCGCCTTACTATAATTGCAAAGCACATCATCCATATCTATATACACTACTTTTTTATCCACGGTTAAATATAAACTGTTCTGACTATTTAAAGAAACAAAACAGTAAACACCTTTAAATTCCCAATCATTTATATTCAGTAAATTTGGATTCAATTAATATTAATAAATCTAAAATAGGAACATAAAGAACTTTTAATATATATACGAAAGCGTTTCGCTTTTGATTGGATGTCAGAAAATCGCCAGTTTTCATCTCACAACCTCAATCAAAGTTTTGACGCCCACGCCACTGCGTGGGCTGTCCTTGTTTGGTTGTTGGGTGTCTGGCGATACCTCTGACGTCAGCAAGTTCAGTTCCACGCTTTTTTATGGGAAATTTTAAGAAAAAATGCATTTTATCGGCAGTTGAACTTGTACCTCACAAGTATGTAAAATTACTGGAAGATTATTGGTCCTTTAATGGAGATACCTTTAAAAACAAACCATTAGATGTTGCAGAAAAACATGACTTGAACTCCGTACAACTTTTTGAAATCGCAAAAATTTATTCAGATGTTAAAATCTATGACCATTGCGGTATCTGCGGTATGGAAATGATGACCGAGGTAGAAAACCAACTAGAATTTTTAGAAACTTATAAGAACCCTGGTGGTTGTAAGAAATGTTTTGATATGGATTATATTAAGAATTTAGTTTAAAGCTATATTCTATTATATATAATCATGATAGTTACTAGTATAGTTGTTCTTTAACTAAAACTATTAGTCCTTAGAAGTTTATGGAAGTACAACTTGTATGAATTACTCTGTAACACTAAATATATTTTACAAAAATGTATATATTTGTAAAATATATTTAGTGTTATGCCTAAAAAGAAAATGATAATTCTACCTAAAACAAAAAGGATTCTTGAAGAAATGGGCGAGAATATTAAGCTCGCACGTTTGAGAAGAAAATTTAGTTCTGAGCAGGTAGCCGAAAGAGCAAATATTAGTAGGCCAACTTTATCCTCTATTGAAAAGGGCGCACCTACTGTAAGTATCGGCTCCTATTTATTAGTTCTTCAAGTTTTGGGATTGGAAAAAGATTTTCTCTTACTTGCCAAGGATGATATTTTAGGAAGAAAATTACAAGATGCCAATATAACTACCAACGAAAGGGCTCCTAAACGAAATGATAAAAATGGCTAAACAAAATAACAAGAAAGCTATAGCCGTTTACGCACATTGGTCAGGCATGGAAAACCCTTTACTTATGGGAACTCTAAATTCTGACCGCTTAAAAGGTAAGGAACTATTTTCTTTTGAATATGCAGCTAAATGGTTGCAGAGTGAACATGCACAATTATTAGACCCCAACTTACAGTTATATTCCGGATTACAATATCTTAATGATAATGAAGATAATTTTGGAATATTTCTAGATTCTTCACCAGACCGTTGGGGACGAATTCTAATGCGCAGAAGAGAAGCTGCTCTTGCGAGAACTCATAACAGAGAAGAGAATAAATTATTCGAAACCGATTACCTACTTGGCGTTTTTGACGGTCATAGAATGGGAGCGTTGAGATTTAAAGCAGAAGAAAACGGTCCATTTTTAAACGATAATAAAAAAATGGCAAGTCCGCCATGGACTTCCCTTAGAGAGCTTGAGCAAATAAGTTTACGATTAGAAGATGACGATGTTATTGATGACCCAGACTATTTAAAATGGTTAAGTATGCTAATTGCACCTGGAGCATCTTTAGGAGGAGCAAGACCCAAAGCTAGTGTTATAGATAATGATGGTGCACTTTGGATAGCAAAATTTCCAAGTAGAAATGACCAAGGCGACATAGGTGGTTGGGAAATGGTAGTATATGAACTAGCCATTTTAGCAGGAATAAATATGGCAGAATCCAAAGCGCAAAAATTCTCTTCAAATTATTATACTTTTCTAACGAAAAGATTTGATCGAGGAAATAATGGAGATAGAATACATTTCGCATCTGCAATGACTATGCTTGGCTATAAAGATGGGCAAGACCACTCTGATGGTGCCAGCTACTTAGAACTTGTTGATTTCATACAGAATAATGGGGCAAACGTGGACGAAGACCTAGAACAGCTGTGGCGTAGAGTTGTATTTAGTATATGTGTAACAAATACAGATGACCACCTAAGAAATCACGGATTTTTACTGAACAATGATGGGTGGGTGCTATCCCCAGCATACGATATTAATCCGGTAGAAACTGGAACCGGTTTAAAACTAAATATCTCTGACGAGGATAATTCATTAGATTTAGAGTTAGCAATGGAAGTCTCTGAATACTTTAGATTATCAAAAGATAAAGCTAATGCTATTAAAGAAGAAGTATTGACAGCCGTTGCCAGTTGGAGAAGTATTGCAACTAAATATGGAATCTCTAGAATTGAGCAAGAATTGAAAGCAATTGCTTTTAAAACAATTTAAATTTCTATTCTTAAACAATCTTTCAAACTAAAGTTGAAGCATGTACATCTCATTTATCGGGTAAATAATGGGCGCTGTATCTGCTGTAATTTAGATTTATCCAATTCACATAAGTTTTTGAAATCTTGCATACCTCCTAATCTTACAAGCGTATCATATTCCTCATCTCGTTCTCTTAACAATCTATAATCTGTCTGCCAACATTTTAATCCCTCATCATGATGTAATAGATAATCTAAATCTTCAGCACCAAATTTATTCATGTAACTCATAATTATTTCCTTTTAATGTTTATTATCTTGATTTAGCTTTTTTCTATAAAAGTTGAAAAGAAAACTATTGAACATGAAATTAATCAAAAAAATCAGATAGAAAGTGACATCATTTGTTAAAAAGAATCTCTAATGTGCTTATGTTATTTTTAACTTACGCCTATGAAAACTATAACAGCTATTATTCTATTTGCTTTACTCACGCTCTCATGCACTAGTAATAATACTAAGATTATAAATAGTTCACACACGATTGCTTTAAGTTCAAAAAAATCTAAAGCTGGGATTAAAAACCAACTGAAAAGTTGGGCTATAAGGGATATTCAAAAAGATACGATACCTGGTATTAGTTTGTTAAGGGCAGCCGAGGAACTACTTACCGATAAGAAGGGAACTGATGTTATCGTTGCCGTAATAGATATGCCAATCAAAATTGACCATAAAGCATTAAAAAATAATATATGGACGAACACTAATGAGATTGCAGATAATCATATTGACGATGATCAAAATGGTTACATCGATGACATTCATGGCTGGAATTTCATGGGCAATTCTAAAAATGAAAATATCATATTCATGCACTATGAGTATACCAGATTTTTAGCTGCAGAAAAGAGGGGAATACCCTTAAAACCTGAATTGGCCAGTCAACTTCCAAGAGCGCAAAAAGTATATAATGACAGGATGCAGTATGCTGAAGAAAATTTATTGGGCGTAAAAAAAATGGATAGCTTTTATTACAGTACAAAGAATACTTTAAGCAGCCTTTTCCTCGATAAAATAATTATTGACTCCAAATTAGATAGTCTATCATTATCGAATCCGGAATTAAAAGAAGCTATAGAATTACATAGAACGTACCTGGACGAAAACGTTGATGATTCTTATGTAAACAACAAGATGCTTATGGCCAAAGAAAGAATTGATATTCAATTAAACCTTGATTACAACGATAGAGCAATTATAGGTGATGATGCCAACAACCTTAATGATAGAGATTATGGGAATAACAATGTTAGCCATAATACCGAAATACTTACACACGGAACAAAAATGGCAGGTGTCATCGTCTCCACTTTTGAAGAAAAGTCTTTACATAATGTCATGAAGCACATAAAGATTATGCCGTTACCAATTTCCGGTTTGGGCGGTGAGAACGACAAGGATATGGCGCTAGCAATTAGATATGCAGCTGATAATGGTGCCGATATTATTAATATAAGTTCTGGAAAGTACTTTTCACTGCATGAAGATTGGGTACATGATGCCATTAAATATGCGGCATCTAAAGATGTGTTGATTGTTGGTTCTTCTGGCAATCTAGGTATTAATCTAGATGCTGAACCAAAATATAGATATCCTAACGACAACTCCCCTGTCGGTCATACAGAAATTTCTAACAACTTTATGAGAATTGGGACTTCAAATTATGTTCTAGACAGCACTTTTGTTCATCCTGCTACAAACTATGGTAAGACCGAAGTAGATATTTTTGCTCCTGGAGAAGAAATATACACTACTACTTCCACGAAAAATGAAGAATACGCTTATGGCAGCGGCACCTCCGAAGCAGCTGCCATTGTATCGAAATCAGCTGCCATTTTAAAATCGTATTACCCCAAACTAAAAGCTCATGAAGTAAAGGACATTCTTCTGCAAACCGGAGTCCAATACAACATAGAAGTTTCTATGAAAGATTCACTGGATAATTCAATTAGTATTCCCTTCAACAAATTGTCTAAAAGTGGTAGTGTAGTAAATATTTATAACGCTTTAGTGCTTGCCGAAACTATGACCAAGAATAGCTCAAATTAAAAACGTAAATAAAAGACATAAGCTTTTTTAAAAAATTTACTCCAACTCTATAATAAGTGCGGTTTTTCCTGAAATTCTAATACTTTCAACATCCTCATAATGTTTGTCTGTTATAATATCTTTTCCTGAAAGATTGCCTTCTAGAACTTCTTCATAGTCTTTCACATTCAAGGTCATGCTGTCATCATCTTTATTCAATATCACCATAATCTTTTCATTTTCAATAAATCTAAAAAACACATAAAGATTATTTGCAGATGCAAAATGGACAAGACCACCTTCATGAACAGCTTTATTATTTTTTCGCCAATTAAAAAGTTTAGTTACGTAATTCTTTATTTCTAACTGCGATTTATTTAAACCCTTTCCTGTAAATGAATTGACTTTGTCATTTGGCCAACCTCCTGGAAAATCTGAACGAATTACACCATGATCCTCCGTTCCCCTGTTTTTCATTAACACTTCTGTCCCATAATAAATTTGAGGTATCCCTCTAATAGTGGTTATATAGGCAAGTGCAAGTTTCAATAATTCTTTATCCTCATTCAACTGTGTAAATATGCGGCTCATATCATGATTATCGGGAAAAACGACCAAATTTTGAGGGTCTGGATATAAATAATCTTGCCCCAACTCTTCATAGACCGCATTCCAAGAATCAGGATCAGTTAAAGAATTGACCAATGCATTTTGCAAAGGAAAGTCCATAACGCTCTTTAATTCTGAAGTATAACCATTTGCATTCTGTTTTCCTTTTTGCCAGTAAGAAACAATCGTTGGTCTCAGCACCCATTCTTCACCAACTATATTAAAGTTTGGGTATTCTTGCATTACTGCCTTTGTCCAATCATTCATAAAATACATGTCAGGATAAGGGTACGTATCCATTCGTATACCTGAAATTCCAGAATACTCTATCCACCAAATTGTATTTTGTATTAAATATTTTGCCATAGATTCATTTCGCTGATTTAAATCTGGCATAGTAGGGACGAACCAACCGTCAAAAAAGATTTTCTTATCTTTCTTTGTAGCATATGGGTCTAAGATTACGGTTTTTTTATGATTGGTCTGCGTGTAGGTATCCCATTGATTTATCCAATCTTTAGAAGGTAGATCTTTAATCCACCAATGATCTAATCCAGCATGGTTCGCTATCATGTCCATAATAACCTTCATACCTATTTCCGAAGCCTTATCGCACATTTCCTTGAACGAGGCATTACTGCCATACCGAGGGTCTACTTTATAAAAATCTGTTGTAGCATAACCATGATAACTATAACTGGGCATATTATTTTCTAAAATAGGATTTGTCCATATAGCAGTAAAACCCAGTTTTTTGATATAATCGAGATTATCAACTATGCCCGCCACATCTCCACCATGTCTTCCGCCTTTATCATTCCTATCCAATCTTTCCTGCAGTCCTTCTACCTCATCATTCTGCACATCCCCGTTGGCAAAGCGGTCAGGTGTTATTAAGTAAATAGCATCGGAAGAATTAAATCCTTCAATTTTACTTCTATTTACTACTCTATCCTCTATTGGATATGAATACGTAAACGAACCTGAGCCTGTTTTGTTAAATTTTAACAGAAGCTCTCCTGCAAGGGCTTCTTCAGAGATGTTGAGCGAAATAAAGAGGTAATTTGAGTTCTCTACTGTTTTAACATTTTCAAGTGACACACCTTCATAACCATCTAAAGTTACCTTGTAGCTTGCTATGTCTTTTCCATATACCAAGAGCTCTATACTATTATACTCCATACCTACCCACCAATTTGGCGGTTCAACCCTCTCAATTGGTTCCTGTGCATAAATGTGGAAAATAGAAAAGTAAAAAAATAAGATATAAGACGTTATAATTTTCATGTTATCGATCATTGATTTGCGTCTAAACTATCTAGATTTAGACGTAAAGTCGACTTAAATTATAAAGTGGTCTGTATTATATTGAATTATGTTTACCATAATCCATAAACTAACTTTTCTGAATATCACTAAAGTATTCTCTTGGAGACTTATTCGTAACTTTTTTAAACGATCGATTAAACGATGACTTTGAATTAAATCCTACGGCCAAAGCAATGGCCAAATAGGTCTGATTCATATATTTCTCATCTTGTGCCCTTTCAATAAAATCTTTAACGCGGTAATGGTTAACAAAATCCCTAAAATTCTTAGAGTAACCTGCATTAATAGTTTTGGATAAGGAATGTACACTTGTATTCATTTTGGCAGCCAACTCCGGCAAACTTAATTCCGGATTCAGATATATTTGCTCTTGCGTCATTAATTCGTGAAGTGCATTTTTCTGCTCCTTCAAATCTTCAGTGTTGGTTTTAGCTCGATCAACCTCTAATTTAGGCTCTTCTTCAATTACGGCCATTCTAAATATTTCAGGTTGTTTAATTGCAAAATACCCCAATAAGTAAACTACAATGGAAAAAACGACCCAGACAATGTCTATTAATAAATTAGTGGTATAGTTTATAGGAACCTCACTATAGGTACTGTAAATATCAGTCAGAACAATGATTGTCCAAAAAAACAAACAAATACCAAGCACCATCATAATAACGTTCAAATACTTAATATTCTGATCTGTGGAATAGTTAAGTTCAATATTCTCAAAATATTGCTTTATCTTTTTCTTTATATTAAACCAATAAAAGATATTGAAAACCAATGCCAAGAGCACTATTATTTCATAAGTAGCATATGGTGGCGATTCTAAAGATTGAAACAAATTTTGTTCTATAAACGTATGTGTAGGATTCAATGAAATTCCAACATATATGACCACTTGTAATATAAATGGCACAAAATGTGGCCAATAGGTCAAAAAAGACCTACTACTTCGTTGTAATAACCGTTCTATATAGATTAGAAAAACTGGTCCGTACAAGAAAAAAACCAAATCGGTCAACAGCGATAGCTTTGGGTATTCTGTATAAATTACCCGATCATAAATCACTACCCTAGCGATTAATGTTGTTGATATAATAAAGATCAGAACACTTAATGCTTGATTTGCCGATTTGTTATTATTACTATTAGAATTGATAATGAATATTAGAAAAAAACCTTGCAAAGCTGTCAGTATCAAAATCAATGTATAAGGATTAAAAATTCCGTAAGATTGATCTTCCCAGTAATCTATGGTGTTCTTTATAGGTTTATTTAGTGCTATTTCCTTTTCGCCCAAAATACGGTTTGGCCTAGGTCTTCCATAACTTTTACCTTCAACCGTCAACCAATTACCACGTGTAAATTTATATTCCAGCGATTCTGAAAATACTGGAATTTCCGCCTGAAATATTCCACTGACAAGTTGCTTCATTTTATAGCGCTCATCGCCGGGTACCCAACCATTAAAATTACCGCAAATATAAAAGGAAGAATTGGGAGGGGTATTCCTAGGAACTTCTGTCAATATGATAGATACTTTTTTTTGTTTCTCCCTTAAGTTTAATTTATCTGACCAACCTGCTACTTGTAGAACTATGGTTTCTTCAGTAGTTCCATTGAAAGAAAATTTTCTGACCGTAAGGGGTGTTCCATCACTTTCAACCTCTACCGTGGGCCAACTACCCCTGGTAATTTTAAAAGAAATCCAAGAGGCATCAAAAAGTTTATTCTTCAGCTCATATGTACCATCTGACCGTTTGGTAAACCTGTAATTAGAATCTTTGGGATTCCAATTATTAAAAGAGCCTGTAAGATATAGGGTATCCGTAGTTTTTGTGTATTTCGGCACATAGTCCAAAACAAAATTTGTTTGAGAGAATAAACTATATGCATTTAGAAATGCTATTGCTAATACAAAGAACATTCTATAATTGCCAAAACAAGAAATTGGCGAATGCATTCTACTAAAATCCATTTAGTTAGCCCCCCTATTTAAATTTACACGATAAGGTCTATTAAACATATTTTTTAAGTTTATTTAAAATTTTGAAGCTACTGTTTATATTTTGTAATTCTTGTTACAATTATTGATAATTTACCGCTTTATTCAAAAAATTAAAAACCAGATTACTAATAGCCGTGTCATTTCGGTTATACATTACCCCGGTAAAATTAAAAAAAGGGTCACCAAAATGGCAACCCATGCAAAAATTAACTCAACTAACAACTTAATTTAAACTAATACTATAAGAATTCATGGCCGTGTTCAATACAATCGTATAATTGCCTTCCGCGGTAATTACAATGTTACCACCATCTTGCTCTAGAAGTCCATCTGCGTTGGTATCCCCTAAATTCACATCCCAAGTATCCATAAACCTGAACTTCATTTCACCAGGCACAAGATTTACCGATATTGTCCAAACCCTATCAACAACATCATATTCCATATTTGTATCCGGATCGTCCCAGCCATTAGGTGTCGCAGAACCAATGATGGCCCAATTACCTAAACTAAATGTATTATTTTCCAGATCCAAATCAACCTGATAACTACCGGCCTGAATTGCAATATTATCTCCGTTTTCATCTAAAACCCCATCATTTCCTGTATCGCCAACATTAACGTCCCATGCATTGTTAGCTCTAAATTTTAATTCCCCATCGGTAAAATTAGTCGTAACCGTCCAAACATTTCGTTCAAAATCATAGCTCATATCCGTATCCGGATCATCCCAACCGTTCGGCGTAGCAGAACCAATAATGGCCCAAGTATTTGCAGACCAGCTATTATTAATCAAGTCTACATTTATTTCGTAATCTAGCGGACCGGGCAATACCAAATTATTACCTGTAGATACCAATACGCCCGTAGTACCATCTCCTTCATCACCGTAAATACCATTGTCCCAATTTGATGCATCAGTGAATTTGAATTCATTGATCTCATCCGTAAGACTTATATGGCCTTTATAGGTACCCGCTAAATTCGGAATTTCAATTGCGGTAAGGCTATTTGCAGAACTAGGGTCCCAACCTTGGTAATTTCCCGGAACGAAAAGTTGCTCTGAAAAAGCTTCTTGCTCATCATCTGTGGCCGCCCAGATCGTATATCCCATTGCCGGGGCCTTCACGGTTACCAATCCATTAGCGTCAGATTTTTGAAAAACTTTATATTCTTCCGTATAATCTTTAATGTTTGAATTGCTCCAATGTGTTTGAACTTCTTTTGTTACTTCTTCATCGCTTAAGTTGATGAATAGTACCAGTCCTGGCTTTTCACCATCACCACCCCTTGTCGCAACAAATTCTTGATTGTCTACGTAATTTATGGTCCAATCACCAGCTGCCAATTGTGAACGGATCTGTATCAATTGATTTATCTTATCCTTTTGTTCTTCACCGCTATCTTCATAATGGGAATAAAAAACACATGGATACCCAGGGGCACTCATAATATACGCATAGGCATGGGTCTCAAATTCATCAGGAAATTCATTACTTCCGTCTCTTGATTCCGTATCGTGGTTACCAACGAAGGTTACCGCTTTTTCCGGCATTGTAGTTATTAAGCTTGGATTCGTCAATTCATTTAAATTTCCGTTTAAAAATGCATTTCGCATATTAAAGAAGTTCGGAAAATCGAACGCATTTGCGCCCGTAGCCTCTACCCAAGGACCTACAACATCAGAAACATTGCCATCAAAATTTTCGCCAACACTATAACCACCTACGGTACCGATCCATTGTTTTACCACTTCTGGTGAAAATCCTTTTACAAAATCAAATCGCCAACCATCAATTTTAAGGGTATTCATGTAATAGCTTGCAACAGATTCTTCTGAACGCCATAACCAATCCATCACATAATCGTTCTTTAAGTCTAAATCTGGAAAACCACCAAATCTACCTTCATCTTCAAGGTTTACCGCATTGGGCAAATAATTTAACCAAGTTCTATTAAAAAGACCTGAAGCGGGTTCAAACAACGTGTATGTATCTATTTGCCTAAACTCGTTGTATTGTAGCTCTCCGCCAGAATTATGATTGATTACTATATCCGCGATTACGGCTATTTCATTATCATGGGCAGTACTGATCATTTTCTCTAATTCTTCTCTGTTACCAAAACGGGTTTCTGTTGTACCGTGCTGCTGATAATCTCCAAAATCAAAATAATCCGCTGGATCGTAACCCATTGAAAAGCCTCCACTTTGACCTTTAGAAATTGGGGGTATCCAAATAGCGTCTACACCATTTGCCGCCCAACCATCTAATTTAGATTCTATATTGTTCCACCAAATACCACCTTCCGTAACGTCCCAATAGAAAGCTTGCATCATTACCCCATTACCTGGAGTCAGAGCTGTTGTCCTGGCATTTGCGGTGCCTTTGGGCGCATCTTCAGCATCATTGGCCTTTGTAACTTCAAGGGGCGTAAATTCATCGTTAGTACAAGAAGCCATTAATAGGACCAAAGCACCTAGACCAACTTTAATATAATTTTTAATCTTCATATTTATGTTTTTTATTGGATCGTATATGTTGGGTTCTCAGTATCTGATAAGAAAAGTGTAATCGTATAATTACCAGCACTAACAGGAATATTTGCCCCGTCTACTTCTAATGTTCCATCATTGCCATCGTCACCATAGTTAAAATCCCATGCGTCGTTTGTTCTAAACTTTATTTCACCATCTAAGAGTTCAACATTTTTCAGTATCCATATTCCTTCATTTGCATAATCAGGGGTGAACTTCATGTTAGGCCCATCCCAACCGTTTGGTGCGGCATCCCCAACAAGACCCCATATATCTATAGGTTCAATAGCGTATAGGTTATTATTAAAATCTACTGAAATGATATAATTACCTGCTTCCACAGGAATATTAGGACCATCTTGCTCCAAAGCTCCGTTTAAACCAGTACCTCCATAACTAATCGTCCAATCATTGTTCTGCCTAAACTTTATTTCTCCAGCGGTCAAACTTAATACCGCTCTCCACTGATCAGAAGTTGGATCATAAGTTAACGGAACATCAGGACCATCCCATCCGTTAGGAGTAGCATCGCCCACTACACCCCAAGTAAAAGGTTCTATAGAATATGTTTGATCATTTAAGCTGAACATAATTCTGTAAGTGCCCGCGGTCACCTGAATATTGTCACCGTCCAAATCTAAAGTGCCATCCGCACCTGTATCTCCATAATTAACGCTCCAGTCATTATTCTCTCGGATTTTTAATTCGCCGTCAACCAAAGTAACATAGGCAACAAACTCATTGGCAATAGCTGTGCTATATACCGGAACGTCCGGACCGTCCCACCCATTGGGAGTAGCAGATCCTACTAGACCCCAAGATGAATTTAGGTCAAAAGTGGTTGCATAGCCAGTTATTGATAATGTTTGAATACTAGAGGTAGCTACAACTTCTTTACCCAATACGGTTTCGATCCAAATGTTTATTTTATTTTCAAGACCGGAGAGGGCTCCTGCATCATTGATGGCCTCATTGAGCTCTTCTGCAACAAATTCTTTGGTCAACGTATTACCTACAAGTACTTTTTTGGGTTCTACATCAGTAATACCATCTACACCTAAAACTACATTATAACTAGGTACGGCACCCTCAAAACCAAAATTCGGCACTGTCCAGTTTAAGGAAAGAACAGTTTCCCCAACCATATCACGTGACAATATCAAGGCATCGGTTGATGAAACCGTAAGCTGTGTGCTTGTAGTTTCACTAATTCTTATATTCTCGTCGTCATTGCTACAACTACCCAAACCAAGGGCCATTACAATAAAAAAGGAATAGATATATGCTATATTTTTCTTCATCATTTTTATTTTTAATTAGTGTATCCCGGATTTTGTTCAAGTAATGGATTGGCCTGTAAAGCCTCCAATGGAAATGGAAATAAATTATAATTTTCAGGAATTGCACTCCCTTCCAACACATTACCCTTCCATGGCCACAAATATGTATCGCCCGTAAAACGGTCGAAGCGTATTAAGTCTTGTCTTCGATGACCTTCATAATACAGTTCCCTAGCCCTTTCATCAATTAAGAATTGCTCGTCAAAATCTGCTTCCGTAATGTTTCCGCTTGTATCCCCAAAAGCTCTTTCCCTAAGTGCATTTATAAAAGTTAAAGCTTGACCGGTTGTACCTCCACCTCCTCTAAGGTGTGCTTCCGCATACATTAAATAAGCATCCGACAATCTGAATAAGGGAATGTCGGTATCCGAAAAATTACTTTCCCCGGAATCACCTGTTGAATATTGATTTTGAAATTTAAATGTAGGGTAACCGTTCTCCCAGGTTCTATAATCTGTCATCTCGTATGTATGACCTTCTGTCCAGAATAAGGCCCGACTATCCTTTGTAGTTTCCAAATCTCCGAACAAACCATATATTGCAGGTGTACACCTATGACCGAACCAACTATCAGAATTACCGAATTCAGAGATAGGCATGGTCGTGTCTCCCATACTGCCATTGGTAAGGTATGTGGATGTCCCAAAGCTTTGAACGGTGTTTCTATCGGCTATTATCGGAAAAATTATTTCAGTAGAAGTATGATTGTCTCCTTGAAATATTGATTGATAGTCATCATCCAGTGTAAAGGTAGATTCAGAGATTACCTTTTCGCTATAGGTCAATGCATCTGAATACCTGGCTGTACCAGTGTATACCTCGGCATTCAAATAAACCTTTGCCAACAGAAAATGTACTGCAGCTTTATTGGCCCTACCGTATTCATTCACAGCAGGTATCGTCTCTACGATAGACAACAACTCACTTTCCACAAATTCAAAAACTTCTAAACGAGAATTTTTAGCCCTACGAACACCAGTGACCCCATCTTCTTCGGTAACGACAACCACGCCCCCGAACATATCCATTAAATAATAGTAGGATAAGGCACGTAAAAAACGGGCTTCGGCCACAAACAAATCCGCTTCTGGCTCATCTGCCTTTTGCACGTCTAAAATAAAATTGTTGGTCTGCGCTATATTGAAGTAGCTTCTATTGTAGAGGTAACCAAAAAATTTATTCGTTGGCGCCCAGTTAGATGCGGTCGTCAAAGGATCCAAACCACCATCACCCCATCTATTTTTGGCTATATCTGTCGTTAATTCCTGCATGTTCCACATACTTCTAAAGAAAACTGTTTCCCCTGGGTCATCCCCTGCAATATCGGACTGCTGATTGCCACTTCCCGGTATGCCTATTCCATGTAATGCAAGACCTCCATATAATTTTCCAAGTATACCCAAAGCAGCATCAGGTTCAGACTCTAAAAGATTTTCTAAACTCTGCTCAATTCTAGGCTCTGTATCTAAATCGTCCGTGCAACCTATAAAGAAAGCCACGGCCAAAACGGTTAATGTTATTTTTTTAATCATTGCTATTTTTTTTTAAAAATCAAGGTTAAGACCTAAAGTAAATGTTCTTGGACGTGCATATGGTGAAGCTTCGATCCCATTAAAGTTTTCTGGATCAAGCCCTTCATAGTCCGTAATTACGAAAACATTATTTGCAGATCCATAAATTCTCAATCCCATTCTTTTATCATCAAAAGGTTTTAGATTATACCCAAGGGTAATGTTGTCCAATCTCAAAAAGGATGCATCGGAAATATAGAAATCCGAAAGCGCCTGTAAATCTGAAGGAATATTAGAAAAACCATTATAACGGGTACCGTCATATAAATTCAAGGCATTATTGATAAATCCTGTATCGGTAAGCGGTATTACAGATTCCGTAAAACCTCTATTCAATAGATTTCCATTATAAATTTGCCCTCCTATTTGCCCTCTAAAATTAGCCGTTAAGTCTAAACTCTTAAATTGCATATAGGTTCCGAAACCATAGGTCCATTTTGGCTCGAACGGAATAAAAATTCGATCACTGTCCGATATGACCCCATCTCCATTTTGATCTACGAAAGCATCTTCTATAGGGGTACCATCTGCCGTATAAATTTGTTCATATAACCAGAAAGTCCTATTTCTTTCCCCCACAGCGGTTTGTCCTATATTGACACCGGTACCACGACCTATTCCGCCCCCACTGGCAAATTGTGTTATATTATCCAAATCCTTAATGTACGTTTCATTAAAACCTACATTAGCATTAAACTCCATTGTAAAGTTATCTGTCTGTACAGGTCTTAATTGTAAAGCAGCCTCAAAACCTTTACTCTCCGTTTCGCCTACATTACTTACAAAACGGTTTCTCAAAGCTCCTTCAGACTGGGGTACTTCTGCCAATAGATCGGTAGTATTTCTAGTATATGCATCTATGGTACCGCTCAAAACACTATTAAAAATATCAAAATCAATACCGATGTTGTAGGTTGAGGTTTTTTCCCAAGATAAATCAGGATTAAATGCATTTGCCCTATACGTAGTTACCGTCCTATCGCCAAATACATAACTTACAGTAGGATCTCCATCATCATATAGCGCTGTATTTGGATAATAACCTACTGGCCCCGTTATATCTTGCTGCCCGGTAAGACCCCAACCAATTCTTAATTTTAATTGACTTAACCACTCGGAATCTTTTAAGAAATTTTCATTGTCCAACTTCCATGCCATCGCAACAGCCGGGAAGTATCCCCAACGCTGATCTTTGGCAAATAATGATGAGCCATCTGCCCTTAAGGACGCCGTTATTAAATACTTATCAAAAAAGTTAAGATTGGTTCTTGCGAAATACGATTGTAAATTCAGTTCCGTGTAATACTTAAACGGTTGTTGTGGCTCCCTAAAACCGTTTTCGGTCGTTGTAGGATAGGTTATTCCTTGAGTGGTAAAATTTTGATAAGCATATCCCGCTTGCACATCAATTTTTCTAAGTGCCCCGTCCCATATCTTTTCATAGGATAGGTAAGCATCCAATAAATGATCGCGTTTAATCTGGTCTTCACTATAATTTTCACTAAAGTTGTTAAAAATCGGCAAACCTTCAAAAATACTATAGGAAGCAACCGCACTAGGCAAGAAATATTCATTAATAGTAGATTCCGAATAATCTATTCCCGTATTTATAACCGCCGTCAAATCTTCAAAACCATGTATTTTGTAGCGTAGCTCCATGTTCCCAATAAACCTATCTGCATCTTCGTTACGCTCCCTTTGTTTTAGTAAAGCAAGCGGATTAGCAGGTCCTACTATACCTTGGTCATCGGTCAACTGATAAAAACCGCCGAAGATACCTCCGTCAGGATCATAAACAGGTAAGGTAGGGTTTGCTGTTAAGGCACTGCCGATTGCACCTCCATCCGGTTGATCTTTTTCTGTGGCAATACCCTTGGCGTTAATCGTCATTTTTAAATGTTGATCAAAGAATTCAGGTGAGATATTTAAAGATGCCGTATATCTATTTAATTGCGATTCTTTAAGAATACCATTAATCTCAGAATGCCCAAAAGAGGCGCGTATTGGAATTTTATTAAAAAGGTTGCCCCTTGCCGTAAAGTTATTATTGAGGGTATAAGAGGTTCTGTAAATTTCATTTTGCCAGTTAGTATCATAAACTGTACCGTTAAGACCTAATAAATCAGAGCTATCCGGATAGGTATTCTGAATAAAATCTTCATACTCCGAAGATTCAAAAATGTCTATTGTTCTACTTAAAGTACCCACTTGAACATTAGAAGAAAAATTAAATTGCGGTGCTCCCTTGGTACCGGATTTTGTAGTAATTATTATAACTCCATTAGACGCCCTAGAACCATAAATGGCAGTTGAAGATGCATCTTTAAGAACCGAAAATGACTCAATGTCATTAGGGTTAATAAGAGTGAGCGGATTAGCTTGCCCTGCCGGATTCTGATTAGATAGTGGCACACCATCGATAACAATTAACGGGCTGTTATTTGCATTGAGCGATGATCCACCGCGAATTCTAATATTAATTCCTGCATCTGGATCGCCGCCATTATTTACTACACGTACACCTGCCGACTTTCCTGATATCATTTGATCTGCAGTAGTAATAGCACCTTTATTAAGGTCTTTGGCCGTTAATAATTGAACCGAGCCGGTTGCATCTTTTTTGGTGGTAGTACCATAGCCAATAATGACTACTTCATCTAATTGAGAAACATCATTTTTAAGAGATACATTAATAGTTTCTGTAGTTACCTCTCTTTCTACCGATCCAAAACCGATATAAGAAAAGACCAGAACACTGCCTTCATTGGCCTGAATTGAATATTTGCCATCAAAATCGGTAGTGACACCGGTAGAAGTTCCTTTAATGATGATCGTTGCCCCTGGTAAAGGACTATTTGTTTCGCTATCAGTAACAATACCAGAAATGTTATTTTGAGCAATCACATAAAAAGGAGCGCATAATAACATCAGCAAAATCATCGAAATTTTCTTTTGCATAAGTGAGTTGAGTTTAAGTTAATTGTCAATAGTTGGTTATCCATTTTTCGACTATTTAAAACTACTATAGGAAGGCTCCATATTCGCTTCATTTTATAAAATGACCTAAAATTAGCCTTTGACACCTTCATTTTAAGGTTCTAAAAAACCAACACAAAAGACATCAACACACTGAAAAACAACTACTTAAATTACACCCAAGCATAATTACAGAGCCAAAAAAAGAAAACGGACTAAATATTTTATATGTGTATTAAAATGAGGATTTAATTAAAATAAGGTCGATTAATTTTCTAATTGAAAATATAGTATGGGTTAAAAAATGAATTTCGGAATTAGAATTTTAAACTTGTAATGTTATTTTTCCAAGGAAACACATGGATAAGTTTGCACTGTTAAATGTTGAAATTGCTCTTGATCGTTCTGAATCTTTAAATTTGAACATAAGCAATCTTTGTGTAGCACAGGTATTTGGATATTGAAGTAACTAATCAACCAATTTTTCTATCTCCTTAAGAATTGATTATCTTCACCCTAAATATTACCGAATACGCTACCGCATACAGCGAGAAGCAATTTTCGGAAAAATTAAAAATATAATTTACTGATAATCAATTGGTTAAATTTTTATCGTAGGAATTTTCTTGAACTCATAACCCGAAGGTCGCTGGTTCGAGTCCAGTCCCCGCTACTAAGAAAAAA
>JAHDDP010000069.1 GCA_020629285.1 Maribacter sp. | reverse complement strand
GTGAGTTTAAAGATGATTTAGAAGAAGGGGTGTTTATATATCTTAACAGCTTTGATCCGACAAATAATGGCAACTACTATTTATATGAATATGAAGAGACCTATAAAATAATCACACCCTTTTCTTCAAGAGGTTTTGAAGCTTATGTAGTTTCCCCTTTACCTACTCCCGCGGTTGATTATAGATTATCTGATGAGGTTTCAGCTATTTGTTATAGTACGGATATTTCCAAAAGTATAATTCAGACATCAACAATTGAATTAGGTGAAGATAGAGTTAGTAGATTTCCCGTTCGGTTTATTGATAGGGAAAACTACATTTTATCACATAGATATAGCATACTAGTTAAACAATATGTACAAAGTAAAGAGGCGTTCACCTATTACGAAACCCTAAATACCTTCTCCAGTTCAGAAAGTTTGTTCTCACAAATACAGACTGGTTTTTTAGAAGGAAACATTCGCTCACAACAAAACAATACTGAAAGGGTTATTGGTTTTTTTGAAGTAAATTCTGTTGATGAAAAACGATTGTTTTTTAATTATGAAGATCTTTTTCCAGGTGAAGAAATTCCAAACTACATAATTGACTGCAGTATTGTTTCACCTCCATTGGTAAATGAAGCCGGAGGTTCTCCATTAATTAGTTTAATAGATGCAAATGGTGTAGATTTTTTTAGTGAATACGACGGTGAAGCTAACGCTCTTAATTTGGACATTTTCGGTCCTTTCTTAATGACACCTGCAGGTTGTGGGGATTGTACTCGATTTAGTAGTAAAATTGTCCCAGATTTTTGGGAAGAATAACAAGAAAATGAAATACATAATACTCTTATTTCTTTTATTATCAACAGGCAGTATGCTTTACGGACAAACTGATGACGCTGATCTAAATAATATACCTGAAGAAACTGCATTTATTCATACAAATACAAATTTATCGTTTGCTGGAGAATATCTTTACTACAAATTTTATTGTGTAATATTAGAATCAATGTTACCTAGTAAAATTAGTAAAGTGGGTTACGTAGATGTATTAAACGAACAAAATGAAATAGTTTTTCAACATAAGCTAGTTCTAACAAATGGTTCAGCCTTTAGTGAGTTCTTTATACCCGCAGACTTACCTTCCGGTAATTACAAACTCATTGGGTATACCAACTGGATGCGAAATTTTGGACCTACTTCTTTCTTTAAAAAAGACATTACTGTACTCAATCCTTATTTAGGCAACCAAAATGTATTTCTTCGAGAAGAGCTTAAAAATGATTCATTTGTAAAAACTACGTATTCGAATAAGAAAAACAGCGCAAATAATAAAATCATTAACTTAAAAATTGATAAGAAAACTTATAACAAGCGTGAGAAAGTGAACCTAAAAGTTTCATCTGTTCTTGGAACAAAATTATCTGGAACATATTCTATATCGGTAAGAAAAATAACTACTCTTGATAATCGCATTGATACCATCACAAATTTGATAATGAGTAACAACAATCATAAGAGACCCTCATCTTATCCTTTTTTACCAGAAGCAAGAGGCGAATTTATGTCGGGTAATATAGAACAAGAAAAAAATACGGTTCAAAAACTAATGATTTCATTTCCTGGAGAAAATAATTCTTTTCACGTTACAACAACAAATATTAAAGGTGATTTCACAATACCGCTATCAGCTAGAAATAACAATGAAAATATGTATATCCGCCCATTTTCAAGTACCGGTAATTTTGAAAAAATCAGAATAAAAAACAAACAAGATATAGATTACGGAAACGTTATTTTCAATTCCTTTTTTATAAATAGAAAAATGAAGGACCTTATTATTGAACGAAGCATTCATAACCAAATTGAAAATGCATATTTTGACAGTAAGCCAGACTCCATAATTCAAACCAAACCTATACCCCCATTTTATGACGGAGAAACCACAGAGTATATATTAGATGAATACACAAGGTTTACTACATTGAAAGAAACATTTATAGAAATATTAAAACTTATTTCCATAACAAAAGATGCCAATGGAAAAACAATTTTCAAAATAATTCCAAAGTTACCTTTACTTGACTCTGGTATTTCTTCTTTGGTTCTACTAGATGGGGCTTACATTCATGACCATGAAAGACTTTTGACACTACCATCTAAATCAATCAAAAAAATTACCATTGCCAGAGATCAATATCTTTATGGATCACATAGTTTTCAAGGGGTTATGGACATAAGAACTTTTGAAGGAGATTCCTATAAAACATACTTGGACAATAAAACAAAACGTTTCCCAAACAAACAATTCAGAGCCAATAAAAATTATTACAAAGAAGATTATTCGGGAACCCAAAAAGAATTGAAAAGACACATTCCAGATTTTCGAAGTCAATTAGCATGGATTCCTAATATAGAAGGCTCAAATGCTAATTTTAGCACTAGTTTCTATACATCTGATATTAGCGGGGAATTCGAAATCGTGATAAAAGGATTTAGCGAAAATGGACATCCTATTCATGCTTCAGAATTGTTCATTGTAGAATAAATAAGATTTTTGAGGTTACTTTTTTTTAGCAAACTATCTGTAACTGAAATTATTTCCGATGAATTCTAAACCTAATTCATATTAGACAACCAACAACCTAAACTAATTTTCTACGCGTTCTCATCATACGCTCGTGCATTATTTTTGCGTATAGAATCTGATTTTCCTCAATTTGTCTTTCCAAAGATGACACAGCTTTAACAGCCTTTTCTTTAATAGCACTTTCTATTTTGGAATCTTTATGATTTTTAGGACTTTCAATTGTTAAATCATTTAATAAAGAGTTCAACTCATTAGAAACTGAATTTTCAGAAAGAGATTGCTTATTTACTTGTTTTGCACTAGACTTAAATAGATTTAAAAACATAAGGCGATAAGATTTTGGGTTACATTTAAAACGACCTAAATATGATAATAGTATAAATTAAGTAATATTTTTCTTACAATAAAATTATTTGATACAAATTTTACAGCACTTCAAACTACTAATTCACAATATTCTGAGGCTTTAAAACAAAAAAATCACTTACGAAATCCCTATTTTAGGGCACTTATAAATACTATTAAAGCAAAAAGAGTGTTACCTAATTACAGAATATACGTTTATACCCTATGACTAAAAACTGGTACGTACTTTATGTAAAACCAAAAAATGAAAAGAAGGTTGCCGAAAGGTTGTCATCTCATCAACTAGATGTCTATTGCCCGATGATTAAAGAAGTGAAGCAATGGAGCGATAGATAGAAGACAATTGAAGTAGCTATACTTAAATCTTAAGTATTGGCAATAATTTTAAATATCAGTAGATAAAAAGTTTCTCCATCTCAAAATTTTATATAAAGCCAGTCAAAATATAGTATTGAAAATAAAGAAATAAATTAATTGTATTTTTTGAGAGTACAACAGGAAAAATTTAGAAATAAGAAGAAGTAAATAAAATCAATTTCATTCCTAAAAATACATTTCCTTTTTTTTAACCTATAATTTAATCAAAAAGAAAAACTAAAAGTGAAATACCACTAATTACTAAATTTTGCCTTCACCAAATGTTTAGCAAAAACACCACCATAATAAATATAGCGTTTCCACATTCTCTTTGGTTCCTTTGAAAGACGACCAAACCACTCTAAACCTAAATCTTGCCATATTTTACTAGGTCTTTCTACGGTACCTGCATAGAAATCAAATACAGCACCTATAGAACAAATGATTTTAGCATCGAGCGCATTTTTATGTGCATAGCTCCATTTTTCTTGTTTTGGAGCTGTCATACCTATAAATAATACATCTGGGCTAAAATTGTTCACCTCCTGTATCATTTTAGCGTTATCCTCTTCTGTAAAGTTCGGTTTATAAGGTGGAGAGTAACTACCCACTTTTAGATTAGGGTAATCTTTTTGCAATCTAGCTTTTATTTTAGCCAAGGTTTCGTTAGAAGCACCTAAGTAAAAACAAGAACCGCTTATTGCATTTAAGCGTTTTAATTGATAGTCATGAAAATCAGCACCAGCTATTTTTTTAACCTTAACGCCATTTAGCCACTTTGATGCAAATACAATACCTACACCATCGGGTAAAATAACGTCGCTATTTAAAAGTGCTTCTTTGAAAGTAGCATCTTCTTCTGCTATACAATAAGAATATTGATTAATAGTACTTACCAACAACTTCGATTTTAGAGGCAGTCTATCTAAAGAAGTATTAAACACTGGGTATCCCAAGCAAAAGACTTCAGTTTTTTTTTGTGGTACATTCATTGGGCTTCTATAACAAGCATGGAACATATATTTCATTTTTATGCCTAAAAACTATTTAAACTCATCAATTAAGCATAAATAATAGTTGCAATCATAATTGCATTAATCATAAAAACTAAGTAAATATATTACATGTTAGGACAATCTATGTATAGATTCGTTAATCTGTTATGGTTTGTAGTTTTTATGCAAAAAATTTTAAAACATTAAATATACAAGTGGCATTATAGGGTTAAAAAAATATACAAAACACAAAAGAAAAGATTACTGTAAAAATATACAGGAAGACAAAATATACCTTTTAGAAAATTGTAATTGGCTAATTATTAGTAATAGCCGTTAATCGAACTTACAATATCAAAGACAACATAACATAAGAAACCTAGTTATCTAAAAAGAATAGGCATTCAAACTAAATAAGAATTCATGTATTCATGGTTTGGTGAAAAAATTAGAATTATGGCTAAAACTAGACTTCAACCTATGTACTTTAATACTTCATTATTATTTTCAATCGTATTAGTATTCCCTTTACTCCAGCTAGGATCTTGTTCGTCTGACTATGATATTCTTAGTGAATCTATTATTAAAGATGCCACAAAAGAAAAATCTATTTTTATTCCAGTTCTTCAAATTACCGAGTTTATCATTCAATCTATAGATAACACTGGTTTAAACTCAGACATTGTAGGTGTTATAGATGAAGAAAAAAATCTAATATATATTGACATTGATACCAGTAGCACATCTACGCTACAACTAAAACCTACCATTACCGTAGATTCTGCTTCAACGGTAACACCAGATACCAGCACTCCACAAGATTTTAGTGAAGAAGTCACCTATACGGTAACGACTGAAAATGGAGAAGAAGAAAACTATACCGTAATACCTATAATCGTAGAACCTGAGAATGTTGAACCCGAGATTGTAGAAACGCCATGTTCTAGCAATCGTGAAGATTCTGGCCCTATTATAGTTACTGAACATAATCAGCGTATAGAAAACCTGCATATAAGAACATCAAATCAATATGGTATAGAAATCAATGGTTTTACCGGCGTAGTAATATCTAATTGCATCATTGAATACACAGGTGCTTATATGGGAATTAAATTCTCTGAAGCAGATAACTTAACTATTGAAAACTGTTCCATTAAATATACAGATGCCCCTTCTAGTGGTCCTTTAGCCGATGCTACTAGAAATTGCATTGAAGGATTTGATTCTCAAAATTTAGTGATTACGCGTGTAAAAGTTGAGGATGGCTCTACAGGTATTAGACTAGATCAATGTGACGAATCTGTATTGACCTATATTGAAGGCCATAATATGAGGGGTCCTTTTCCTAGAGGGCAATTAGTACAATATGATAAATGCATTGGAGGATTATTGGAGTATTTTTCAGTAATCAATGACAGGGAAATTGCATGGACAGAAGATAATATCAGTATCTACAAAAGCGCAGGTCAACAGATAAAAAAAGGCTTGATAGTAGGCAACAATAGTCCTAGGGGTGTTGGTGTGATGATTGAAGATCAAAATACCGAAGGTGCACGTGGCGGTATTGGCGCTCTTGTGGAAGATGTTGACTTTTTGGAAATGGGTAATGGTGTTGCATCTTCAGTTGAAGGTTCTGGGAATGTAACCTTTAATAGATTACGCGCCAAAGAAATCATTTGTGGCGAATTAGGTCAAAACAGAGGAAAAGCAGAATCTAACGCTCTCATATTTGCAGCTTTTGAAACTGCTGGTGGAAATAAAATAACCGACTGTTTGGTTTATGATTCATGTAACCCTACAAATATCATTTGGCCTGAATACAGTTTTGAAGTTGTAGACTATAAGGATGATATTGATTTTGAACCTAGAGCACCCATTGTACTTGATTTTGGTTGCAGTGCTACTAATTAATATTGGTTATCTAGTTATGTTCAACTTTACAGCCAAAATTATCCACGAGTAGAATATCCTGGTATTCTCAGGAACCCTAATATTTTTCTACGTAAGATCGTCTTCTTAAAGAAGCAATTAAAGTACCTTCTATCTGCCTTGGTATCTCTGATTACAAAATTAGGGTGCTTTAAAGGAAAGCTTATCTCATGCGCCATATTATGCTGCCTATCGTCATTGGAGCTGATAGTGTGCGTGGCATCCTCCCCAAATCCTAAATTTTGAATCATATTTTGGTGGGGTATTATCGATAATCCTGAATTGATCAGTTTTGTATAATCCCACTGATAGTCCCACCAAGAAACTTCCTTGGCGTTCATCGTTTTTTCAATCTTGCTAAGTCGGTATTTCTTTTCTATAAAATTAGAGAAGTATTTATCAAAATACCCTTTCTTTTTTAACTCCGGATAGGTGGAAACCTCATAATCATAATGTTTCCATGCCCTACGCCAACTTGCCCAACCCCACTCATGACTAAAATAAGAGAAATAGTAAGAGTACTCAGAATCTGACACATAGCCATTTTGAAAATTAGAACCACCAATGTGCATTATCTGACTATTATCTCTATATTTTTCCAATAATTCTGAACAGAATCTAAAAAAGCTTTCTGAGGGCAAACAATCGTCTTCAAGTATAATACCTTCTTCTTCATTTTCAAAAAACCAATTAATTGCTTCTTTTGGTCCTAAGCCGCAACCAATATTTTCTTCCCTGAATAAGGTTTTAACCTCACAGTCCCAATCTACTAAATCTATTATCGCTCTAGTTTCTTTACAACGTAGGTCATCCTTACCGTTATTTCGTGGTCCGTCTGCAGCAACATAAAGTTTTTTAGGTGCCGCTTTGCGTATCATTTCAAAAACCTTTTTTGTTTGTTCAGGTCTATTGAAAATGATAAATAATACTGGAGCTTGTGTTGTAGATGTTCTCATTTTAAATAGTCTTCATTTTTAAATAATTGCCAAATAATAGGGAACAAGGTCTTACCCCACAACAATATAAACGCTTGTGGCAGGTGTAATGGAAAATGTGCTTTAATAAATTGTAAATATTCACTGTAAGATAGTCCTGTAGGGCTATATAAGTACCTAATTCTATCTTTTAAATTACTTTTTTGAGTTAACCAGTTTACGCCATGATCGTTAACACAATATCCGCAACTTGCACTTGAAATATAGGTGCTTATACCACTTTTCAAAGCCTTTAATGTATAATCAAAATCAGCGATACCATGCGTGTAGCTTTCTGTAAGCGAACCAATCTCTTTATATACTTCTTTTGGCACCAACATAATATTGGCATTACCCATTTCGCATTTTTGAGGAAACTCATTATTAGGCACTAACATTTTACTTTTAAAAGTGAGTTTATTTAAAAGCTGATGACCGCCATATGAAATCTTCTTTGAATCTGGATCTAAAGTAGGACCTACAAGTATGCTCTTAGGTTCATTTATATAGGCTAAATCACTGAACAATCTGGTAATAGTATCTTCAAAAACGATGGTATCATCATTTAATAACAAATAAAAATCTGTGTTTTTTTCATGGTCATTTGCAAATTTCCATGCTTTACGCATACCGCCTGCCCAAAAAAGATCTCCTGAACCTTGTATGATCTGAAGGTTATCAAATTTTCCTTGTAAATATTCTGTCGTACCATCGGTACTACCATCATCTACCAAGAAAATATTCAATGCGAAACCATCATCTAAAGTACATTTAGATAGCGCTTGCAAACAGCTATACGTTTTCTCCTTACGGTTGTGACACGTAAGTAAAACAGTAATTAATTTCTTATCATTAGTTGACATCATCTCTAATTTATTTCAACTGTTAAGCTGGTAACTTTCGATTTTTTCTCATTTCAACATATACCTGGTAGGGTGCCACTATTAATCCGTTGACATTCGTTATTACAATTGCCATACATATTCCAAATATTCCATATCCCAGTTCTACCGAAAAGAAATAGGCAATAGGCACAAAGAATATGATTACAAATATGGATATATAGAACTGTAAATTTACTTTACCCATACCATTCAATACACTGATAAATATTTCTGAAAAACAATTTGATAGTACAATAAGAACAACACCCAACGAGGTAATGAACGGTATGGTTATGATATCTCCGATCCATAAGTTATAGATGGTAGGTGCCAATAACAACCCGATCAAACAGCCTACAGCAATAACGGCCCAAATGAGTAGCAGCTTCTTTATTAATTTTTTTATCCAAGTGTAATCATTATTTACCTGGGCATTGGTGACCGAACTCCACACCGGACTAAGGATAATACCAAACACCAAAGAAGCAACGCTAAATAGCTTAAAAGCAATATTGAACTCGGTTACTTTTTCTGGAGTAAAATACTTACTTATTAAAAAGTTACTCGTCTGAAATTGCACCATATATGCAATGTTCAAAAAGAAAAATTTGATACCCAGTGAAAAGATAGACCTTAAAGTATCCGAAGTTGGTTTTTCTATTTTTTGTATTAAATCGGGTCTTTGTACTACAAAGAAGTATGCGGTAAAAAGAAAAATAGAAAGTACATTACTACCCATAACCACAAAACCTAAATTGAATAAAGAAGGTTCTGAAAATTCCCTTAAATACAGAATACCAATTAAGCCAAGTACATTACCCAGTAATATGGTTCTCGCAATCATTGCGGGCTTTTGAAGGGCAAATTGTATTGGATTATAAATTTGAAATATAAATTGTAAGCTAAAAAAGGAAATTAAAAGAAAAATCAGTTGTTGTAGTTCCGTTCGATAAGATGCGTCTACCCCTAGAAATTCATCCCAATTTATTTGATCTGTAAATATGACGTTTAAGATGAATATGATGGTTGAAATCAATATTAATACAGCCGCAGTAGTATGTACCAATTTTCGCTGCTCTTTAATATCATCTAAGGCTACAGCTTCTGAGAATTTATTTCGCAATCCGTTACCAAATCCAATATCCAACAGTGTAAACCAAGTTAATACAGAGCTTAAGGTCAACCATATACCATAACGTTCGGCATTCACGAAATTAATAACCAAAGGAACAAACAAAAAGTTTATAGCGGTACCCAAACCCCTTAGGATCAAGGATGAAAAAACATTCTTAATCAACAGACTGGTTCTAGAATTTCCTTGGAAATACGATTGAACAGTTACCCTTATGGAATTAAACCTTTTTATCATTATAAATTATTAGGTTTTTGCAATTCTAAATATTTTGTTCTGTAATTAAAGGATAAAACCGAAAAATCTTGATTCTTAAATGTTGGCAAGAACATAAATATGACGCAAATAGGCAACATTAATATGGGTTCCCCAAAACTCAGAATCAGTAAAATCAGTATGGAATACATAACATATTCGGTTTTACGGAGATACATCTTGCATAAAGTACCATATCGATACAATAATACAAAGAGACCTACAACACCGAATTTGGTTATAAAATCCATTATTCCATTCGATATATTGATATTGTATTCATATTTGTAATACTCGTCATATTGGTTACTAACGCCTAAAAACAACTTCCAATCAAACTGCTCATAAAGAAAAATTACACTAGCGAATCTATTTAATGGAATTTGTCTTTGTACATCGTCATAATAGGTAGATAATTCCTCAATTCTTTTAAGATCCCTTATATCTTGGTCATAAATTTCAACTATTTTTTCTCCTAATAATGGTACATTGGGAATTGCAATGGCTAATAAGATTACAAAAGCAATAATGGTTACTTTGCTTCCCTTATTTAACACTCGGTATCTTAAGAAAAATAACAGAGACACCCCCAAATACGCTGTGGTTGAAACTGTTGTAAGAATCGCAAGCGTAATAATAAATGCTTCTTTATTCAACTTAAAATCATTCATTAAAAAATTGAATAATAGCGCTATGGTCAAAAATGAACCGAAAGCCCCAGGTTCCCAACAAAAACCAGAATTTCTATAATAATGAACAGTATCGTACGTAAATATTAAAAAGTTGGAATATCGTAAGGAATATGTTTTTACGGTAATACTTTCAAATGCTGCACCTATTGCCTTTAAAATTGCACCATCTTGATAAAATTGAAGCACATAAAACACAAGGGATATCATTGCCAAATGTGAAATTACTTTTACCAAATAGTATAGTGTCTTTTCCTTTAGAATCAAACAGAATAGGTAGGATGTTAATACGAACTTGAAAAAGTAAAATACATCACTCTTTAAAAAATCTATAGGTAGTTGATTTAATTTGAATCTAACTAAAACATAGATGAAAAAAATTGCACTACTTATTATAAAAAATTGCACGTCTTTCTTCTTTACCCTATTAAAACAAAGGGCAATAATTATCATAAACACCTCAAAAACAAACCATGCTAAATTAGATTTAACTAAGGTGCTGGCTTTAGAAGCGAATATTAAGAAAAATAAAGTGACGATATAATATATATTCATACTCGTTTTACCTTGAGCTTATATTTATAAATAACTATTTATTAATAGAAACATCGTTCAAAACTACCATTGGGTTCTTGAACTTTTCATTTATTCTAACGTCTTCTATAATACTTAAGTCATCTAATTTAGAGTGTTTAGCACGTACCATATACAAACAACAATCTGTATACTTTGAAAGCGCAAGGGTGTCTGCCAACTTGCCAATTGGTGCCGAATCAATTAAAATATAATCGAACTCTTGTCTCAATTGAGCTATTAACTCCTCCATTTTCTGTGAACCAAATGATTCTAAGCCATCAATTTTTTCAGATCCTAAACCAATAGCAAATAAATTCGCATTGTCTTTGACGGGAACTAAAATATCATTGACGGTAATGGTACTAAAAGGTTGATTTAAGTAATTGGAAACTCCGAATTCCTTTTTTGTTTCACCTAGAGTTTTAATTAATTCCGGGTTATGTTTATCTAATTCCAAAATCACCACTTTAGAGCTTGATGATGCCAATGCCACACCCATGTTAGATGAGAAAAATGTTTTTCCCTCACCTTTAATTGCAGAAGTAACTAAAATAGTCTGTACCTTCTTTTTAGACAGCATAAAATCTAAGTTCATTCTCATCATTCTAAATCCTTGAGCCAGGGCACTTACTTCCTCCCCTTTCTCAATTAAATTTTTTCTAGATGTATTATGAGCTATTTCACCAATAACAGGTACGCTTGTTCTCTTCTCAACATCTTTTTTATCTTTTACTTTAGTGCTTAAAAAGTCTCTTAAATGAATTATACCAATAGGTAGTGCCAAAGCCATTAATAAGGCTATCAATAAGAATAGTTTTTTACTTGGTGATCCTGACTTATAATCGGTAATCGCTTTATCTATTACGATAAAATTATCTTGTTTTACCCCTACCATTAATGCAGCCTCTTCCCTTTTCTGCAATAAGTATAAGAATAGGTTCTCTTTAATACCTTGTTCCCTGCTTATTTCAAGTAATTGGCGTTGCATTGAAGGTATACTCTGTTTTTTTTCCGCAAATTGATCAGACCTACTCTTAATACTAGAAATAGTATTACGTAGACTTCTTTTTGAAGAAGAAAGGCTACCCAGAATATTACGTTTTAGTTGCGATAATTGGTCTCTAATATCGACCATTCTCGGATTGTTTTCAGGTACCGTTCTTTGCAAGCTTTTTCTATCGATTTGTAACTTGTTATAACTATCTATTAAAAAAGTAAGGTTAGAACTTGAAACACTTAAAGAATTGATAGTAGATTCATTATCGCCCCTCTTCAAATTACGTTCAATTGAATTCAGTACTTTCAGCTCAATTTCAGAATCTACTAATTTGCGATCATAATCTATCTTTTGTTCAGAAAAAGAATTTGCATCTAACTCTACATTAGCCAATTCATTTTCCGTTTTAAACTGTGCAACGTTCATATCCACTTCACTAAGCTCTGCAGACAGGGTATTTAAACGATTATCTATAAATTTTACGTTTTCTAAAGCGATGGCATTCTTTTCCAAGTATGCTTTTTGACCATACATTTCAACTAGAACATTAATAATATCTTCTCCCTTTTCAGGATTCGATTCTTTCAACTCAATGTTTATAACAGAAGCATCTTTATTTATCACATAAACATTCAATGCCTTTTTCACATAGTCGTGAGCCAATTCATCAATATCCCTAAATTCAACTATAAACTCCTTATCTTTTGAAGTAGCTTTCTCATTTTCTACAAGTTGAAAGATCCCGTATGGTTTTTCAATTTTATAGCCGTAATTATATTTGTTATAACCATGAGAAGAGCTCGCTGTACTTGAAGCTTCTGAAGCATCTTCAAACTCTTCAGAAATGCTAAAACTATCATTACCTTCAATTTTAATTTTTAAGGTAGTTTCATATGCAAGTGGAAATAAGGTATCTACTACGACCTTAAAAGGCAATTCAGATCCGTAAAGTTCATTTTTTGGAAAAGCATCCGGAGCCGTAATTTCACATTGCAATGACAAACTATCAAGTACAGAACGCATTAAATGAACCGAAGTAAGTACTTCAATTTCATTGTTGACTTTTTCTGAATTACTAAACGGATTATTGTTCACCAAGTTATTACCGGAAGCATCGATATTTGAGGTTTCGTTCTTCAATAGTATTTTACTCGACACGTCATAAGAAGTATCTACAAATTGCAAGGCAAGAATTGCCAAGCCTATGAAAAAAATCAAAGAAATCAAGAATAATATCCAAGATTTAAGGTATTTGCTAAATAGTGCTTTCAAATCAAAATTTTCTCCACTTTCTTTGGAAGCCATTTGTGAATCGAAATATTCCTTTTCAGTCATTATATTCAATTTTATATGGAAAACAGGCTTTGGTTTACTTAAACGATTTATTGTTGGTTAAATCACTCAAAGTTTTAGCTAAGCTGTTTTTAAAAGCTATATTGTTACGTTTATTTAAAGGTAGAAATAGAGATTACCGCTAACGATAACGAACCTAATATCACAGAAAACCACTGGGCAGCGTTTGAAGTATTTCTTACCTTTCTATCATTAGGCTGAACATAAACGATATCATTAGGTCTTAAGTAGTAATTCGGTGAAGTGAACAATTCATCTGAAGTTAAATCAATTCTTTTGGTACTCTTAACTCCATCTTCTTCACTGATCAACAGCACATTATTACGCTGCGCATAAACGGTCATGTCACCGGCCATACCCAAAGCTTCTAATAAAGTTACTTTCTCATTAGGGATCGTAAATACCGCAGGCTGATTTACCTCGCCCAATACAGAGACCTTAAAGTTCATAAAACGGATATCTACAATAGGCTCCATTAATAATCTTTTCGAAATCAACTCGCCTCTAATGTATTCTCTAAGCTCTTTTTTGGTCAACCCAGAAACATCTATTTTACCTAAAACCGGAAAGCGAATGAAACCATCTTGATCGATTAAATAACCCGTAGGCTGTGCTCCTCCAGATTTATTGGCAAGATTGAACATCTCTGTTACCTCAGCATTTAAACTGGTTATATTTATGCTTAACAGATCGTTCTTCTGTAATATCGGTTCTAACGGTTCAAAATAAGTAGCGAATGAATTGTTTCCTACTTCATTGAAGTAAGATGATTTTTTAGCGCTACCACATGATGTCATTTGAAATGCAACTACCAGAAGCAAAGAAAATTTTAGCAGATTGGCTTTTGTTTTTTTTAGGTTGATTTGGGAAAATTCAGCTTTCATAAAATAAATAGTTTGGTAACTTTATAGTTAACGTACATAGTGAATTTCAAAATTACTTCAATCAGAAAACTGTTTCATAGTAATTCCGACATCCTAGTTTATATAATCGTCGTAAGTAAGAAAAACGGTGATTATAGTGCTAACCTTGTCTAGATTAAAACATATACGAAAACACTTTAACGGCCACACAAGGCATTCACCGCAATTAGCAGAAAGATTTAAAGTTATTACGTGACCCAAAATCTGAAATCAATTTCGTATTGAGATTTGTTAACGTAATTACGCTATCGGATATTATATTTTGAGTAGCTACATTGCATATATACTGGGGATTGAGAGGTATTTCCTTCAAAAAATAACATTGATTACCAATTGTTGCCTGATGGTTATTTATTTCAAATGAATTCAATGGTATATGCAAACCAGAACCATTTGCCTTTACAATGGCCTCTTTTTGAGTCCAAAATCTATAGAACTGCTCTAGCACATTTGATGAACCTATGATTGCTTCGTATTCTGACCGAGAGAATTGTTCTTTAAAATCTTGAATATTGATATCACTGATTTTTTCCACATCAATACCTATATCACCCACCGATGTAATTGCGCAAACAATTACATCATTGGAGTGTGAAATGTTGAATTGAATAGACGAATTTTCTAAAAAGGGCTTTTTGTCCTTTGAGAAACCCATCTTGAGTTTATTTATATCTACTTGATACAAATTCTGTAATCCGTAAGCTAATAGCAACCTACCAAGTATAGTAGATTTTGCATCTTGCCAACGTTTATATTTAGAGAACTTGTTTACAAACTCCGCTGAGAAACGATACTTTGCCTCAGCAAAAAAATCATCGTTGCCTTCATCTGTTAAATAAGTAAACAATACGTGTGTCATCTAAATAATCATATCTATTTTTTAAATCTTTATCTTTAAATATCAATTTTCAAATAACCGCTCTCTTGGCTTTCATCAGCCACGTACCAAGCTGGCTGGCCTTTTTCATCTCTACCTAAACGTGCACCAGGTACCGGAGGCGTATTTAATTTATCAAAAGATGATTGCGAGCTAGCGACATGATTACCATTTAAACCTTCCTTCGCAAGAATTCCTACAGCTACTAATTCATCTATTGAAGACAATAAGGTTTTCATCAAGAAATCAACATCATTACTAGTATACGCAGTGGTCAAGAAACAAGGGAAACCATCCCAAATATGAATACCTTTTTCACGCATACTAACGAATAGTAGTTCTGAATACGGAATATCTTTCTTGAATTTCAATCTCCATAGAGAACCAAAATAAGTAATTTCTATAGGGAGTCCGTCTTTTGCAAAAGTAGCATTCAAGCTTTTAGCCATGCGCTCTGTCATAGCAGATACATTTGCCTGTAAACTTGGACCTTGTTCTTTCATATGAAGTAAGGCTGCCTTTGATGAAGCCAAAGCCAAAGGATGACGAACAAAAGTACCTGCAAAATAGGTTACACCTACTTCAGGGTAGGAATCATCTCCATATTCCCAGAATCCGCCATCAAGCGCATCCATATATTCTTTTTTACCTACAATGGCACCAATGGAAACTCCGCCACCCATAACTTTACCATAGGTAGCTAAATCTGCCTTGACATCAAATAATGCCTGAGCACCACCTGGGTGCATTCTAAAACCGGTAATCACCTCATCGAAAATAAAAGCGATCTCTTCTTTAGTAGTTAGTTCTCTTACATTCTTTATAAATTCAATAGGCTGAAACTCTGGTCTACGACTTTGAACAGGTTCTATAAGCACACCAGCAATTTCATGAGCTCTATCCTTTATTATTTGTAAACTTTCTTCTGTACCATAATCAAGTATCAACATATTCTGTACAGCTTCTGGCATAATACCCGCAGCAGCCGGAAACGTTTTTTTCTTTTGGGAACCTCTTACAATACCCTCATCGTTAATACCATGGTAAGCACCCGTAAATGCAACTATAAGCGAACGCCCGGTAACTGTACGTGCAATTCTCATAGCTCCAAGAACCGCTTCTGACCCCGTATTACACAAAGCAGCTCTATCATGACCTGTAAATTCGCATAAAAGGTCACAAACCTCACCTGCCAATGGGTGTTGTGGGCCTACCTCATAACCAAGATCTACTTGTTTATGCATAGCCTCTTTGATAAAATCTGGTTGATAACCAAAGAAACAAGAACCAAATCCATTTAAGGCGTCTATATATTCATTACCATCTATATCCCATAAACGGTTACCTGAAGATTTGCCAATTACAACTGGATATACTAATTCTTTAGTCAATGGCTTAAACCCAGATACTACCCTAGGATCTGCCATTTTAGCCCTATTGTCTTGAGCGTAGTTTTTACTACCAATAGTTTTGGTATTATACTTTTCAGTAAGTTCTTTTAGATATTGCGATTGCGCTTGATCCAATCCCGTTGATTGCTTTTCAATTCTTGGCGATGCACCAAACGGTTTTTTATGTTCAAGCTTCTCTTTTTCTGAACGAGAATCTAAAGTAGTCGATCCATTTATCACTTTTGCCGGAGCAGGCTTTGGAACAGCAACTGGTTGAGGAGCTGGTGTTACCGCATTACCTTGCAACAACTGAAGTTGTCTACTTAATAAATTAAGCTGTTCACCTATTAAGCCGATAGCCGTTTGATTGGTAGCGGATGTATTATAATTCAAAGGAACAGCTTGTTGCACAGGATTGACCGCGGCAACTGGCTGAGGAACTGCTTCTGCAACCGGTTGTGGCGCCATAAACTCTGCCGGCAAATTCTTATCTAAGTAATTTGCTAGAAGCTCAGGCGTATTAATATCTTCATTTAGCTGTCTAAATGTAATCGGAATCTTAAATTCTTTTTTACATGTAATCGCCATTTGTGTTAGAATTAAAGAATCTAATCCTAATTCTAGAAAGCTACTGTCTTTGTCGGCAACTTCAAGCTCAATTCCGTATGAATTTGAAATTAGCTCTGAAATTTTATTTAAAATAGAGACGTTTCTCATTGGTGCGGCACTTTTTGGTTTTTCTATTATTCTAGTTATGGGCTGATCGACATTCAAATGGGTTCTTTCTTTTGGGATAGAAACCAGAGGATCGATCCAGCATGGTTTACGGTCAAAAACATAAGTTGGTAATCTCAGTTTTTGCCTTACTTGGTTTGTATATAAGGCGTTCCAATCTATGGTAAGACCAGTTAGCCACAATTGACCTAAAGCTTTTAATACCCCGTGATAAGAATTCTCTTCGTTTTTAGGGATAGGTAATGAAGCTAAAGATTTTATATTTTTTGCGCCCTTATTCTGGCGACTTAACGTGGTAAGCGTATTACCCGGACCCACTTCTAACAATACAACGTCTTCTAACTTTACTAAGGTATCCATAGCATTTGAAAATAGTACGGTATCTCGTAAATGGTTTGTCCAATATACAGGATCAACAGCTTCTTCATTCGTAAGCCAGGTACCTGTAACGGTAGATACTATTGGTAATTCAGGAATGTTTAATTTGATATTCTTGACTACATCACCAAATTCCTCTAAAATAGGATCCATCATAGAAGAATGGAAGGCATGACTGGTAGCAATTAAACGGTATGCTAAGCTTTGCTCTTTTAGCAGCTTACTGAATTTCGTTATCTCATCATCTTCACCAGATACTACGCATAGCTTTGCTGAGTTTACAGCTGCTATAGATAATGTCTTCGGTAGAAGTTTTTCTAAAGATTCTTGATCAATCCTCACAGTAAGCATACTCCCTTTTGGAAGTCCGCTTACCAATATACCTCTCATTGAAACCAATTTCAAGGCATCTTCTAAACTGAAAACTCCGGCTAAATGAGCTCCTACAAATTCCCCAAGGCTATGACCGCATAATACAGTTGGCTGTATTCCCCAGCTCATCCATAATTGTGAAAGCGCATATTCTATGGTAAATAAAGCAGGTTGAGTATAACGGGTATCTCGTAACTTGTTTTGAGCATCTTCAGAATTCGCATCCTGAAAAAT
>JAHDDP010000068.1 GCA_020629285.1 Maribacter sp. | reverse complement strand
CAATGTCATTATTGTTTAGAATGCAATTGGCTTGGCCAGGAGAGTCTTTTCCAATATTTGAAGCTCTTTTAGGTAAGTGGGCACCAGGTGGTGTTATGGATGCCGATGTTTATTTAGCATTGGTTACCATGCACGGAACCATTATGGTATTCTTTGTACTTACCGCTGGTTTAAGTGGTACGTTTAGTAATTTATTGATTCCATTACAGATAGGTGCAAGAGATATGGCATCTGGTTTCTTGAATATGGTTTCTTTTTGGTTGTTTGCTATTGCTTCAGCGATAATGATAGTTTCATTATTTGTAGAAGCGGGACCAGCGGCAGCAGGTTGGACAATTTATCCGCCATTAAGTGCTTTGCCAATGGCTCAACCTGGTTCAGGTATGGGTATGACGTTATGGTTAAGCTCAATGGCAATATTTATTGCTTCATCTCTTTTGGGTTCATTGAACTATATTGTAACTGTGATCAACTTAAGAACCAAAGGGATGTCAATGACGAGATTGCCTTTGACGATTTGGGCTTTCTTTGTAACAGCTATAATAGGTGTTATTTCATTCCCGGTATTATTATCTGCAGCTTTATTACTGATAATGGATAGAAGTTTTGGTACTTCTTTCTTCTTGTCGGATATCTTTATTCAAGGTGAAGTTTTACATTACCAAGGTGGTTCTCCAGTATTATATGAGCACCTATTCTGGTTCTTAGGTCACCCTGAAGTTTATATTGTATTATTACCTGCATTGGGTATTACTTCTGAAGTAATGTCTACAAATGCTCGTAAGCCTATTTTTGGTTATCGTGCAATGATCGCTTCTATTTTGGCAATTGCATTTTTATCGACAATCGTTTGGGGTCACCATATGTTTATCTCTGGTATGAATCCATTTTTAGGATCTGTATTTACATTTACAACATTATTGATTGCAATACCATCTGCGGTAAAAGCATTTAATTATATAACTACACTTTGGAAAGGTAATCTACAATTGAATCCGGCTATGCTGTTTTCCATTGGTTTGGTATCAACCTTTATTACTGGTGGTTTAACTGGTATAGTTTTAGGTGATAGTACATTAGATATTAACGTTCATGATACTTACTTTGTGGTTGCTCACTTCCACTTGGTAATGGGTATATCTGCATTGTACGGATTGTTCGCTGGTGTTTACCACTGGTTCCCTAAAATGTATGGAGGTAGATTAATGAACAAGAACTTGGGTTATGTTCACTTCTGGGTTACTGCAATTTGTGCTTATGGTGTATTCTTTCCAATGCACTTTGTAGGTATGGCTGGTGTTCCAAGAAGATATTATGAGAATACAGCTTTCCCAATGTTTGATGAGTTAACAGATATTCAAGTATTAATGACTGTTTTTGCTATTATAGCAGCAGCGGCACAGCTTGTATTTGTTGCTAACTTCTTCTATAGTATATTCTACGGTAAGGTGGGACCTAAGAATCCATGGAAGTCAAATACTTTAGAATGGACTGCTGAACAAGAGCATATTCACGGAAACTGGGCTGGTCCTATTCCTGAAGTTCACAGATGGGCTTATGACTATAGTAAAGTCTACGAGAATGGCGAGTACATTATTACTGGTCAAGATTATGTGCCTCAACATATACCTTTACAGGAGAATGAAGAGGAAATGAATCATTAGAAAGTATTAAAATTATATAAAACCCAACTAGTAATAGTTGGGTTTTTTTTGGTTATAGTCCTAAGATATTATTAAGTTGTTCTAATTTTACTTAAAATTGGATATCTTCAATTATTAAACATAAGTAAACACTATGAAAAAGTTCGCCCTATTGATTATTCTATTGGTTATTTCTGCTAATGGTTATTCGCAACGTAAACCCAAGATAAAAGGGAATAAGAATGTCATTGAAGTACGCGAAGATTTAGAGCCTTTTAATGCTATTGAATTGGTTGATGATTTAGACATTGTTATACAAAAAGCAACTACAGAAGGTTATGCTTTGGAGTTAGATGACAATTTATTAGATGTGCTAAAGTTTAAAGTGGAGAATGGTACACTAAAGATATCTTCGTTTTATAATATTACGGGAAAGAAAAAATTGGAAATCACCATTTTCTTTCAAGAGCTGAATAGTATTAGAATGATGAATGGAAAAATTAGTATGAAAGATGTTATTTCTACCGATAGATTGAGTGTAGAAACCTTTGGTACATCTAGACTAGAGTTAAATGCTACTGCTGACATTATGGATATTAACATGGAGGAAATCAGTTCAGGTGATTTTAACTTAGCCAGTGACTCATTAAATCTTACTTTAAAAGATAGAATAGATGTAAAATTATACACCACTGGTGCTAGTAATAATATTTACATGTATAAAAATGCCTCAGCTAAAGTCGAGGGTACAACAGATTTTTTAATGGCTAAGTTGTATGGTGACACATCTCTAAAAGCTTCTGATCTTCAAGCTAACTATGTTCTTGTAGTTGCCGAAGATTCACCAGATATAGAAGTTAGGGCTTTGAACACATTACAGCTTAGTTCTAAGGGTGGTACTAGAACCAAGCTCTATGGAGAACCCGAAATCACTATTCTTGATTTCTTAGATAGATCGAGATTAGAGAAAGAGCGTAATTAGTTAGCTATTGGCGCGGTCATTAAGTGATCCGGTATTCCAAAACCATCTACAAGGCTATTAAGGTGCGGTCTCAGTTCTGTACAAAGACGTTCAACTCTTTGGCGTATAGCCTTAGATTTAGTTCCGCTAATGTAGCCTTGCTCTAAATACCATGACGCATCTTTTCTTATTTCATGCAGAGCATATAAGGTGCCTAATTTTTCAAATAGCGCTTTATACTCTGGGTCGTTCATTGTGTCGTTGTGCGCTATAAATGATTTGTACGCCAATTCGGCACTATATGCCTTGCCAAGTGTCATTAAGTGTGTTTGTACCTTTAAGAAGGCTTGATATGACGGAATTCCTTTCTTGATATAACCTCTAATACGCATTGCAATGGTATAGGTTAATCTTCTTGTTCTATGCTCTAAAGCGTGTACATGAAATTTAGGATTATATAAATGATCTTTATCTGTTTTGTTCGTGTACAACGGGTTTATGGTGGACAGTTTATCACTTAGCTGAGAGCTTAATAATTTCAAGACAGTTGAAAAGCCTGCGCTGTTGAACTCCGCTTTAAAATCTGAAAGAACTCCCTTAGCGGCTAGTTGTAATAATACATTATTATCGCCTTCAAAGGTTGTGAATATATCAACATCACCTTTTAGGTCTGCAATTCTGTTCTCTAAAAGATAACCCTTGCCACCACAAGCTTCTCTACATTCTTGAATGGCATCATTGGCATACCAAGTAATAATCGATTTAAGTCCTGCTACCTGTGTTTCAACCTGTCTTTTGTCTGGTTGAGATTCATCGCAATAGAGCGTCATCATTTGGTCTAACGTTATGTGATATACGTATGCGCTGGCTACTAAGGGAGTCAAGCGTAATTGGTGAGAGGGGTAATCCATCAAAAGGTCTTCTTGTATTTTAACGCTATCATTAAACTGTCTTCTTTTTAAAGCATGCTTAATGGCAACTGTCAATGCAAATTTAGCTCCGCCCAAACCTGCCCTGGCAACACATATTCTACCACCTACCAGAGTACCCAACATAGTGAAAAAGCGTTTGTTCGGATTCTTTATTTCTGAATAATAATCTCCATTAGCTAAGATCGTACCGTACTTGTTCAATAGATTCTCTTTTGGTACCTCAACTTGGTTAAACCAAATTTTGCCGTTATCAACCCCGTTAAGTCCCAGTTTGTAACCGTTGTCTTCAACCGTTATACCTGGTAATAATTCATGTGCTTCATTTCTAAGAGGAACTAGAATAGCATGTACTCCTTCATTTTTTCCGTTTACAATAAGTTGAGCAAAAACAGATGCCATTTTAGAATGTATGGCATTCCCAATGTATTCTTTATTATCGTTTTTACCTGGGGTATGTATGACAATGGTTTCGGAATCTTTGTTATAGGTAGCCGTTGTTTTAATTCCGCGAACGTTAGATCCGTGTCCGGTTTCTGTCATGGCAAAGCAGCCTAATAATTTAGCCTTACCTGTATCGTTTAAATACTTATCATGATGTTTCTTGGTGCCCAATTTCTGAATACTACCACCGAACAATCCGAATTGTACCCCAAATTTTATGGATACACTTCCGTCTGCCCACATCATATTCTCAAAAATGTAAGCGTAGCCTTCCATATCATTGGTGCCACCATATGCTTCAGGATATGCCATTGCGCCGTAACCCTTATCCGCCAAAAATTCAACTTGTTTTAGAACATGATTGCGAAACTTTTCTTTGTTTCGCCTTACTTCCCAAGAGAAAATAGTATCACTAAGTAGCGCTCTAAAAGAATCTATTGCCTTTGCATGTTTTCCTTTTAAAATAGTGTCTATGGTTTTTGCCGAATATTGTGATGATTTTTTTTCTAAATCAATATGTACGTCAAATAAATGGCTGTAATGATTGGGTTGAATGCCCAAATTAATTTCAATACTTTTTATTTGATCGTTGTACGATATGTCTTTATGGTAGTGTGATACTACTTTTTGACTGAAAGCCGTTAATGGATACGTTTCGTGCTCCACTAACTTTACCCCACTATTTATAATCAATTGTTTCCAAGACTTGAATAACTCGTTTTTTGGCGGATTTTTGACATTCATCCACGCTTTAAGTTGTTTTTTGTCATCTGAGGATAGGGTAACATCATTTGATATGGCGTTTTCAACGACATTTATTTCTGAAGCCGACAAGAGATCGTCTGACCATATAATATAAAAGACCGGAATATATTGTAATACTTGTGCTGTGTAATTTTCTTTTGTCATACCATGAATTTACGATTTTTAGTTAGATTTCTCATTGGTATTTAACGGTCATTTAGGAAATCTAATAAATAGAATTAGGTATTGGTTTAAGTTTAAAGTTATCTGGTGTTTGTCTATCTTTGTTAGTGTATGAACGAGTATTTAGACCCATCTGCTGATGGTTTCTCTAATGAGGAGCTTGATATTGAAAGAGCATTAAGACCTGTAAATTTTAACGATTTTGCCGGTCAAGATCAGGTGCTTGAAAACCTAAAGGTTTTTGTGGAAGCCGCGAATAGAAGGGGAGAAGCATTGGATCATACCTTGTTTCATGGTCCTCCGGGTTTAGGTAAAACTACTTTGGCAAATATTCTTGCTAATGAATTGGGGGTGTCAATTAAAATAACATCTGGTCCTGTATTGGATAAACCAGGAGATTTAGCAGGGTTATTGACCAATTTAGATGAGCGTGATGTGTTGTTTATTGATGAGATTCATAGATTAAGCCCTATTGTTGAAGAGTATTTGTACTCTGCAATGGAGGATTATAAGATAGATATTATGTTAGAATCTGGACCAAATGCCAGGTCTGTTCAGATAAATTTAAATCCGTTTACATTAATCGGTGCAACCACACGGTCAGGATTATTGACTGCGCCTATGCGTGCGCGTTTTGGAATTCAAAGTAGATTGCAATATTATTCTACAGAACTACTTTCTACTATCGTAGAGCGTAGCGCAGAAATTTTACGCGTACCTATTTCTCAAGAAGCAGCTATAGAAATTGCCGGTAGAAGCAGAGGTACACCTAGAATCTGTAATGCCTTACTTAGAAGGGTGCGTGATTTTGCCGAGATTAAAGGTAATGGCTCTATTGATATGGAAATTTCAAAGTTTAGCTTAAAGGCATTGAATGTAGATGCCCATGGTCTTGATGAAATGGATAACAAAATACTAACAACTATAATTGATAAATTCAAAGGCGGCCCTGTTGGTATTACTACTTTGGCAACTGCGGTTTCTGAGAGTGCAGAAACGATAGAAGAGGTGTATGAGCCGTTTTTAATTCAACAAGGTTTTATTATGAGAACTCCCCGCGGGAGGGAAGTCACTGAATTGGCTTATAAGCACCTTGGAAGAATAAAAGGAGGAATTCAACCTGGTTTGTTTTGAGTATCGATATAAAACATAAATGGACAAATAGTATTAAAACCGAAGCCAAACGCCTCGGTTTTTTATCATGCGGTGTATCGAAAGCTGATTTTCTAGAAGAGGAAGCTCCTAGATTAGAGCAGTGGCTCAATAATAATATGAACGGCGAAATGAGCTATATGGCGAATCATTTCGATAAAAGATTAGATCCAAGAAAATTGGTTGAAGGTTCAAAATCTGTTATTTCTCTTCTTTTAAATTATTATCCGGAAGAAACCCAGCGAGAAGATACTTATAAGATTTCTAAATACGCATATGGCCACGATTACCATCATGTGATAAAAACGAAACTTAGGCAGCTAAAGGAATTCATATCTGAAGAAATAGGTGAAGTCAATGGGCGAGCCTTTGTAGATTCTGCTCCGGTATTGGATAAAGCTTGGGCAGCGAAAAGTGGTTTAGGTTGGATCGGTAAGCATAGCAACCTACTTACGCAACAAGTAGGGTCTTTTTACTTTATAGCAGAGCTAATAGTAGATATTGAATTGGAATACGATCATGCCGTAACCGATCATTGTGGTACCTGTACGGCTTGTATAGATGCCTGCCCAACACAAGCTATTGTAGATCCTTATGTAGTTAATGGTAGTAAGTGCATCTCTTATTTTACGATTGAATTGAAGAATGAATTGCCCAATGAAATGAAAGGCTCATTTGATGATTGGATGTTCGGCTGCGATGTTTGTCAAGATGTTTGCCCTTGGAACCGTTTTTCAAAACCTCATAATGAACCTTTGTTTAACCCTCATCCAGAATTGCTGAACATGACCAAAAAAGATTGGGAAGAAATTACCGAAGATGTGTTCAGAAAGGTGTTTCAAAAATCTGCAGTGAAGCGAACAAAGTATGGTGGACTGACCAGAAACATCGATTTTCTGAAATAATATTTTATTTTCAATCGTTTTCGTTAGCTTTTTTCTTTACTGATGACTTAGAGCAGACTTAATTATATTATATTGCTAGTCATGTAAAATTGTGGTTTTCTAATAAAACACATGATTTTTGTAAGAATGTAATAAAGTTTTCCACCGAATCAATAATACTTTTCTTAGATGAAAATTAAAAAACCGAGTCTTAGTTTTTGGCAGATATTTAATATGAATGTTGGGTTTTTAGGTATCCAATATAGTTTTGGGTTGCAGCAAACGGCTATTAATCCTATTTTTTTATACTTAGGCGCTCCAGAAGATATGCTTCCTATTTTAAATATTGCGGGTCCGGTAACAGGGTTAATTGTGCAACCTATTATCGGTGCGATGTCAGATAAAACTTGGTCTGAACGTTGGGGTAGAAGAAAACCTTATTTTTTGATTGGGGCAATTTTGGGTAGTTTATGTTTATTCGCTTTTCCAACGAGTCCTGTTTTATGGTTTGCGGTTGGTTTACTTTGGATTTTAGATGTCGGTAACAATATGGCAATGGAGCCTTATAGAGCATTTGTTGGGGATAAACTCCCTGAGAAACAATTGAGTTTGGGGTATCAAATGCAAAGTTTATTTGTAGGTGCAGGTATTCTATTGGCTAATGGATCTATTGTACTATTCCAATATTTATTTGGAGGTGAATCTGTAGAAGTTGCGGGTACGATACCTACTTGGTTGTACTACTCCTTTTATATTGGTGCAATTCTTTCTATTACCACTATCCTTTATTCAGTTTTAAAAACTCCCGAAATTCCGCCGTCACCAGAAGAGTTGACCGCAATTAATCATGCAAAAACTAAACCATTAACCGAGCGTATTGCTTTGCCTTTTAGAGAAATTGGCGAGTCTATAAAGAAAATGCCCAAATTTATGTGGAGAGTTGGTGCAGTGTATTTATTTCAATGGTATGCTTTATTTATTTACTGGCAGTATACTACGCCGTTATTTAAATTGACAATGGGTTACACTACAGGAGAAGCAGCTTCACAATCTGCACAAATGAGTTTGACCTATAATATAGTAACCATGGTCGTTGCTTTGGCTTTGGTGCCGCTTACATTAAAATATGGTGGAAAAAAAATATATGCATTAAGCTTGTTCGGTACTGCTATTTCTTTATTTGCGATTCCGTATATCACAGATCCTATTATGGTATTAGCGCCAATGGTGCTGTTCGGTATTGGTTGGGCGGCAATGATGGGTATTCCTTATACCATGGTGTCAAAAGTGGTTCCGCAAGAAAGACGTGGTGTTTATATGGGTATTTTAAATATGATGATCGTAATTCCTATGGGAATAGAGACTCTTACCTTCGGACCAATTTATAAATTCTTACTAGGTAATAATGCAATTAATGCAATGCTTTTCGCAGGAGCATTTTTTATGATTTCTGGTTTTCTGGCGTTACGACTTAGTGTTTCAAGTACAGAAAGGGTGGCCGATTAGTAATATCATATTTATCTAAAAGCTTTTTGGTCAATGCTATTTATTTTGTTTGTATAAATACGTATCCTCTTAACGCTTTCTTACAGAATACCTTTAAATTTGTTTTTTTAAATAGAAGCGTATGAGCAATGAAAAGCTAAGAAGAGAAGCACTTATTTATCATGCTAAGCCACAGCCTGGTAAGATAAAAATAGTACCTACTAAACCATATAGTACACAACGCGATCTTGCTCTGGCATACTCGCCCGGGGTTGCAGAACCATGTTTAGAAATAGCAAAGGATAAGGACAACGCCTATAAATATACTTCTAAAGGTAATTTAGTAGCCATTATATCTAACGGTACCGCTGTTTTGGGTTTAGGAAATATAGGTCCTGAGGCTTCAAAACCAGTAATGGAAGGTAAAGGTCTTCTGTTTAAGATTTTTGCGGATATCGATGGTATCGATATTGAAGTAGATACTGAAGATGTAGATAAGTTTATAGAGACCGTAAAAATGATCGCCCCTACTTTTGGCGGAATTAATCTTGAGGATATTAAAGCTCCTGAAGCTTTTGAGATTGAACGTAGATTAAAAGAGGAATTGGATATTCCGGTAATGCACGATGACCAACATGGGACTGCGATAATTTCTGCAGCTGCATTGTTGAATGCCTTAGAGCTTTCTGAAAAGAAAATGGAAGACGTACGCATTGTTATTAGTGGTGCTGGTGCTGCCGCTGTTTCGTGTACTAAATTGTATAAGGCTTTTGGTGCCAAAGCGGAAAATATAGTAATGCTTGATAGTAAAGGTGTTATTAGAAAAGATGCCGATAATTTATCTCCTGCAAAGAAAGAATTTGCAACCGATAGAAAAATAGATACCCTAGATGAAGCCATGGTAGATGCCGATGTATTCGTGGGTCTTTCTATTGCCAATATTGTTACTCCGGCAATGTTGGAATCTATGGCAGAGAATCCTATTGTGTTCGCAATGGCAAATCCTGATCCTGAGATTGCTTACGATTTGGCGATTGCTACACGTAAGGATATTATAATGGCAACAGGAAGATCAGATCACCCTAACCAAGTGAATAACGTACTAGGTTTTCCATTTATATTTAGAGGTGCATTAGATGTTAGGGCTACGGCCATTAATGAAGCTATGAAAATGGCAGCCGTAAAAGCTTTGGCAGACCTAACCAGACAGCCTGTACCTGAGCAAGTGAACATTGCCTATGGTGAAACTAGATTAACATTTGGTAAGGAGTATATTATTCCAAAACCTTTTGATCAACGATTAATATATGAAATACCACCTGCCGTAGCTAAGGCCGCGATGGAGAGTGGGGTTGCAAAAGCACCAATAGAAGATTGGGATAAATATAGGGAAGAGTTAATGCTTCGTTCAGGTAACGATAATAAGGTTGTTCGTCAACTTTATGGTAGGGCTCGTAGCAATTCCAAGAAAATCGTATTTGCTGAAGCTGATCATTTAGATGTTTTAAAAGCAGCGCAGATCGTGCATGAAGAGGGTATTGCAATTCCTATTCTTTTAGGTAGAAAAGATATCATTCTTGAATTGAAAAAAGAGTTGGAGTTCGATGCTGATCTTGCTATTATAGATCCTATGTCAGAGGAGTTTGACGAACGCCATATTCGTTATGCTACTAAATACTGGGAAAGCCGTAAAAGAAGCGGGGTTACTTTTTACAGCGCGAAAATAAAAATGCGCGAGCGTAATTATTTCGGTTCTATGATGGTGATGGAAGGAGATGCTGATGGAATGATTTCTGGTTACTCAAGAGCATATCCTACGGTGGTAAAACCAATTTTAGAAGTTGTTGGTAGAGCAAGTCAGGTGAAAAAAGTAGCCACGGTGAACATTATGATTACCGATAGAGGTCCGTTGTTTTTGGCCGATACTTCAATCAATATAGAGCCAAATGCCGAAGAACTGGCAGATATAGCACAAATGACCGCAAATGTTGCTTCAAATTTTGGATTTGATCCCGTGTTGGCCATGTTGAGTTATGCAAACTTTGGCTCATCTACGCATCCTAACGCGAAAAAGGTTAGAGAGGCAGTTCAAATTCTCCATGAAACAAAGCCAGATTTGGTGGTTGATGGTGAAATACAGACAGATTTTGCTTTGAACAGAGAGCTTCACGAGAGTAAGTTTCCATTTTCCAAATTAGCTGGTAGAAAGGTGAACACCTTAATATTTCCTAATTTAGAATCTGCGAACATTACCTATAAGTTGTTGAAAGAATTGAATAGTGCAGATTCTATCGGTCCGATCATGGTAGGTTTAAGAAAAGCCGTTCACATTATGCAATTAGGTGCTAGTGTTGATGAAATAGTAAATATGGCTGCAGTTGCTGTAATCGATGCTCAAGAGCGTGAAAAACGCAAGAAAGCGAAAGGTTCAAAATAAATTATAATTAAAGAATAACTCAAATAGGGAAATTGGTAGGCATACTTCTTTCCCTTTTTAATTTTAGAAAAATCATGATACATCACTTAAGAGGAAAACTAGTAGAGAAAAACCCAACTCATGTTATTATCGAATGTGGTGGTGTTGGCTATTTTGTAAATATTTCTTTAAATACTTTTTCTAAGTTGCCAGAGCAAGAAAACATCTCTGTTTTTACGCACCTTCAAGTGAAAGAAGATTCGCACACACTGTTCGGTTTTGTTGAAAAATCAGAGCGTGAGATATTCCGTTTGTTATTGTCCGTTTCTGGCATAGGATCAAGTATAGCAAGAACCATGCTTTCTTCTATGTCTCCGTCTCAAGTTAGAGATGCCATTGCTAACGGTGATGTGGCATCAATACAGGCTGTTAAAGGTATAGGGGCGAAAACTGCACAGCGCGTAATTTTGGATCTTAGAGATAAGGTCTTAAAAGTTTACGATATAGACGAACTTTCGTTAAGTACAAACAATACAAATAAAGATGAAGCGTTATCTGCTTTAGAAGTTCTGGGCTTCGCACGCAAACAATCAGAGAGGGTTGTCGATAAAGTGCTTGGTCAGGATGCTTCGCTAAGTGTCGAGGATATAATAAAACTCGCGCTCAAAAATTTGTAAAAAGTTTGAAAAACGGGGTAACTAAATTTCTTAAAATTTCTTTTAAGCACGTCTTTGTATTCTTTATGTTTTTGGGTTCTATAACCAGTGTTGTAGCTCAAGAAACAGAAGAACAGCAAGTAGATTCGGTAAAGACAGGATACGATCTGGGAAGAATTCTTATTGAGAATCCAGAAAGCATCGTGTCCAAATATATTTATGACCCTAAACTTGATCGTTATATCTATAATGAGAGTGTGGGCGATTTTAATATTGGTTATCCTATAATTCTTACACCAGATCAATATTTTAAATTGATCAGGGAAGAAGGTATAAAGTCTTATTTTAAGGAGAAATCAGATGCTTATTCAGGTAAAAAAGAAGGTAGTGAAGAGGCACGAAAAAACTTACTTCCTAATTTCTATGTAAATAATGATTTCTTTTCTACCATTTTTGGCGGTAATACTATTGAGATAATTCCACAAGGGTCTGTTGCGATGGATTTGGGTGTTATTTGGCAGAAAAACGATAATCCTTCTTTATCACCAAGAAATAGAACAAACCTTTCTTTTGATTTTGATCAGCGTATTAGTCTTAGTATGTTGGGTCAAATTGGAGAGCGTTTACAAGTAAATGCCAATTACGATACTGAAGCAACTTTCGATTTTCAGAATATTGTAAAATTGGATTATACGCCTACAGAAGATGATATTATTCAATCTATAGAGGTCGGTAATGTAAATATGCCATTAAATAGTAGCCTAATTCAAGGAGCACAAAGTTTATTTGGTGTAAAAACGAAACTGCAATTTGGTAAAACCTCTGTAACCGCGGTTTTTTCTGAACAACGTTCGCAAAATAATACTGTTGTGGCGCAAGGTGGTGGTACATTGAATGACTTCACTTTAACGGCATTGGACTATGATGAAAATAGACACTTCTTCTTAGCGCAGTATTTTAGGGATAATTATGACGAAGCGCTTTCGTCTTATCCATATATACAAAGTCAAGTACAGATTACTCGTTTAGAGGTTTGGATTACGAATAGAACACAACAAACGTTAAACGTACGTAATGTTGTGGCCATTCAAGATTTAGGTGAGCCAGATGTTACAAAAACTAGGGTAGGGCAGAATAATGGTAATGCATCGGGTTTCTTTAACGGTGCTGCCGATGTTAGGCCTAGAAACAATGCCAATGATTATGACCCGTCGTTAATACTTTCTGGTGGTGGTGCTTTAAATGATAATATAAGAGAAATAGCAACGGTAGAAAGTGGTTTTAATGCAGGTAGTTTTGCTGGCGGATATTCTCCTAACCAAGGTTTTGATTATGCGTATTTAGAAAACGCTAGAAAATTGGAACAGGGTAGAGATTTTGATTTTAATACACAATTAGGGTATATATCTTTAAACCAGCGATTAAGCAATGACGAGGTTTTGGGTGTTGCCTTTCAATATACTTTTCAAGGTCAAGTATACCAGGTTGGTGAATTTGCAAATGGTGGTATAGAGGCTACAACGGTAACACAAAATGTAAATACGGTTATTGAGAACAATACCTTAATACTAAAACTTCTAAAAAGTAATATTACCAATATCACTGATCCTATTTGGGATTTAATGATGAAGAACATTTACGCCACTGGTGCATATAGTTTAAGTCAAGAAGATTTTAAGATGAATATTCTATATTCTGATCCTACGGCAAGAAATTATATTACACCAATAGAAGAGGGTCCGGGTTCTGGTTGGCCAGAAGGATTAGAAGAGACTATTCTTTTAAATGTTTTTAATCTAGATAGGTTAAATGTGTATAATGATATTCAACCCGGTGGTGATGGTTTCTTTGATTTCATTAGTGGGCAAACCATAGATGTGCAGAATGGTCGTATCATCTTTACCACAGTAGAGCCTTTTGGAGAGTCTTTGTACGAGAAACTACAAAATGGTAACAGCGGTCAATACGATGTTACTTCTGGGTATAATGCCAACCAAGAGCAGTATGTATTTAGAGATATGTATGCTTTAACGAAAACGGCGGCACTACAAGATCCAGAAAAAAATAAGTTCTTATTAAAAGGTTCGTACAAATCAGAGGGTAGTAACGGTATTTCTATCGGAGCATTTAATGTGCCCCAAGGTTCTGTAACGGTTACGGCGAATGGCAGAACATTGCAAGAGGGTATAGATTATACGGTAAATTATCAATCTGGTACGGTACAAATTTTAGATCCTAGTTTAGAGGCTTCAAATGTGCCTATTAATATATCGGTAGAGAATAATGCGGTTTTCGGTCAGCAAACACGACGGTTTACAGGGGTGAATGTAGAGCATCAATTCAATGAAAAATTTGTTTTGGGCGGTACGCTGTTAAATATGAACGAAAGACCGTTGACCCAAAAATCAACATACGGTGTAGAGTCTGTAAACAATACCATTTTTGGATTGAATACTAATTTTTCTACAGAGGTGCCTTTCTTGACCCGTATGGTAAATAAGTTGCCGAATATTGATACAGATGTACCTTCTAATATTTCGGTAAGGGCAGAAATGGCTACGTTAATACCTAGCTCACCTAAAAATGCCGATTTTGAAGGGGAGACTACTACTTATTTAGATGATTTTGAAGGTGCGCAAGCATTAATAGATATTAGAGCTTCCCTTGGGTGGTCTCTTGCCAGTATGCCTTTGGAATTTGGTAATGATGACCAACCATTTGGTAGTTCTCCAGAAGATGCAAATAATCTGTTGAACGGTTATGGTAGGGCAAAGTTATCTTGGTATACTATCGATCCAATTTTCTTTACTACGCAACGACCAGATGAAATTAGCGATGATGATATTTCTACCAATGCTACCCGTAGGGTGTATATCGATGAAGTTTTTCCTGAGACAGATGTTGCTCAAGGTCAAACCCGAGTACAGTATACTTTAGATATTGTGTATTATCCGAATACCAAGGGGCCCTATAATAATAATCCTGATTTTAATACTGAAGCTCCAACTGAAAAGTGGGGTGGTATGATGCGCTCTTTGAGCAGTACGGATTTTGAACAGAGTAATGTTGAATTCGTTCAATTTTGGGTAATGGATCCTTACGTTGATGGTATTGCAAATGGACCGGGTGAGTTAGTGCTCAACCTAGGTAATATTTCTGAAGATATTCTACGCGACGGTAAAAAGCAATATGAAAACGGATTGCCGGGTGTTGATAGTAATGATTTTGTTTCACCTACCTCTTGGGGTGAGGTGCCGGCAACACAATCTTTGGTTTATGCTTTTGATGCCGATGAAAATAACAGAGGTTTACAAGATATTGGCTTTGACGGTTTAGATGATGTACGTGAAGCGAATGTGTATACCAATAATGGCGGTGATGACCCTGCATTGGATAATTATGGATATTATTTAAATAGAGATGGTAGTATTTTAGATAGATATTTAGATTTCAATAACCCACAAGGCAATTCACCTGTAACGGTAACCAATACAGATAGAGGTTCTACAACATTACCTGATGTGGAAGATGTTGATAGAGATTTAACGATGAATACGGTTAATAGCTATTATGAATACCGTATTGCTATAAAGCCGAATACGACTATTAATGATGAGTATGTGACCGATATTATTGAAGGCACGGCAAGTGATGATGTTAGAATACCTAATGGTGATGATGTTAATTACCGCTGGATCCAGTATAAAATTCCATTGAGCGACTTTACAGATGCTGTTGGTGGCATTACAGATTTTAGGTCTATTAGTTTTATGCGTATGTATATGACAGGGTTCAATAGTCCTACCATATTACGTTTTGCTACTTTAGATTTGGTAAGGGGAGATTGGCGAACCTATACGAATACTTTACAAGATAAAAATATCGATAGTGATTCTTCTGATGATGGTACTACCTTAGATGTAAATACCGTAAACATTGAAGAAAATAGCAGTAGAACACCAATACCATATGTGTTGCCACCAGGTGTAGTTAGAGAGCAGTTAAATAATAACAATACCATTATTAGACAGAACGAGCAATCACTTTCTTTAACGGTGTCTAATTTAGAGTCTGAAGATTCGCGTGGAGTGTTTAAAAATTTGAATGTTGATATTCGGCAATATGAGAAGTTGAAAATGTTCATTCATGCCGAAAAAATTATAGATAGTGACTATGCTGACACCTCTACGCCTTTAGTTGGTTTCTTGCGTATGGGTACAGATTTCACCCAAAATTACTATCAAATAGAATTGCCGTTAGAGTTTACGCCTTTTACAGCTGTGTCAGATGAAGAAATATGGCCAGAAAATAACGAGATGAATATTTTGCTTAGTGATTTGGCGAAGGTGAAATCGCAATGGATTGCAGATGGCGAATTAAGTGAGGTTCGTTTCTTTGAAATTGAAAATGATGAAGTGATCCCTGTTGGTGAGTTTGATGTTCGTACCCCGGGTAGAGTTCGTATAGGTATTAAAGGTAACCCATCTTTAGGTAGTATACGTACCATGATGGTGGGTGTTAAAAACCAAGATATATTGCCTGCAAGAGGTGAGGTATGGTTCAATGAGCTTCGTCTTGCAGGATTGGATAATAATGGCGGTTGGGCTGCAATTGCCGCTGTAGATGGTAATATTGCAGATTTTGCCAATTTTAGTGCAACGGGTAGTAAGAGTACTTCTGGTTTTGGGTCTATAGATCAAATGCCAAATGAACGTGCACGTGAAGATGCGGTTTCTTATGATGTCGTTACCAATGTTAATGTTGGGCAATTACTTCCTAAGAAGTGGGGAATTCAATTACCGTTTAATTACGGAATTTCTGAGCAATTAATTACTCCGGAGTTTGACCCTGTGTATGACGATTTAAAACTAGAGGATAGAATTGCGGCTGAAGATACCCAAGAAGGTAAGGATGAGGTATTGGAACAAGCCGAAGATTATACAAAGCGTACTAGCATTAACTTAATAGGTGTTCGTAAAGATCGTGGAGAAGAAGCGGACGCCAATTTTTACGATATCGAAAACTTTACCTTTAACTATAGCTACAACGAAACTGATCATAGAGATTTTGAAATTGCCGAATTAAAAGAACAAAATGTAAATACAGGTTTTGTGTATAATCACAGTTTTGAACCGGTAGAGGTTGCTCCGTTTGCTAAAAAGGATTCACTGTTTAATGGTAAGTACTGGCAGTGGTTAAAAGATTTGAATCTGAATTTGTTGCCGTCGAACATTGGCGTAACTTCTAATATTAACAGGCAGTTTAATGCACAGCGTTTTAGAGATGTGTATACCGATGGCGAGGATAGAATTTCATTGCCAGAACTTCAGCAACGTAATTATTTGTTTAACTGGCAGTATGCGGTAAATTATAATTTGACAAAGTCGTTACGATTGAATTTAACGGGTTCGAATAATAATATTGTTAGAAATTATCTAAATGAAGATGAGCCTTTAGAATCTATAGATAGAATTAGAAATGAATTAGGTTTATGGGACGGCTTTTTTGATGTAGGTGAACCAAACAGGCATTCTCAGCAAATGCAGCTGAATTATGAGGTTCCTTTTTCTAAAATACCTGCGTTAGATTTTATAAGTACTCAGTATTCATATACCAGTAATTTTGATTGGCAAAGAGGGGGTGATGCACTTTTTGAAGTGGCAGGTGAATATATTAACACGGTGCAAAATGCAAATACGCATACATTGACATCGTCTTTGACCATGCAGAAGTTCTATGATTTAATCGGACTTAAAAAGCGTGAGGCTCCTAGGGCATCTACTAAGGGGCCAATACGAAGAGATAAATCTGGAGCATTATCCGAAGATCGAGAAAAGATTAAGGGTAAGACAAGTGATTTGTTCAATACCGTTGTAGATATCGTTACCATGGTAAAGCGAGTGAATTTCAACTATAGCGAAAACAATGGTACGGTGCTTCCTGGGTATACACAATCTGTTGGTTTCGTTGGTACTACCAAACCTACTATTGGTTTCTTGTTCGGTAGTCAGTCAGATGTTCGTTTTGAGGCGGCTAGAAATGGTTGGTTAACAGGGTTTGAAGATTTTAATGAGCAATTTATCCAAAGAACGAATAAGCAGTTGAATATTACAGCTACGGCGCAACCAACAAGAGATATAACGATAGACTTGGTTGCAGACAGACAATATTCAGATAGTTATCAAGAGAATTTTAATGTTGTAGACCAAGAGTATAACCGTCAGTTGGGTAATAACTATGGTAGTTTTAGTATTTCTACTATGATGATCGGTACTGCATTTGGTAAGAGCGATGAATTTGATTCAAGTACTTTTCAGCAGTTTAAGGATAACAGAATTACCATAGCGAATAGAATTGCAGTCGAAAAAGGTATCCCTGTAGACCCAAATGGTGAGTTTCCTGAAGGCTATGGAAAAACTCAGCAAAATGTTTTGCTGCCAGCTTTCTTTTCAGCGTATACCGGGCAAGATGCTGAACGTGTAAACTTAGATACGTTTAGGGATATTCCAATACCGAACTGGAGTATTAAATATACCGGGCTAATGAAGAGCAAGTGGTTTAAAAAGAAATTCAAGCGTTTTTCTTTGAGCCATGGGTATCGTGCATCTTACAGTATCAATTCCTACCAAACAAACCTTGAGAAAGTGCAGTTGATTAACGATAGAAAATTAGATCCTGATGTTCAGCTTACAGATGCTGAAAATGGAAACGTTTTACCTGATTTGATTTTAAATAATGTGGTGCTTACAGATCAATTCAACCC
>JAHDDP010000067.1 GCA_020629285.1 Maribacter sp. | reverse complement strand
TTGGTTGTTGGTTGTTGGTTGTTGGTTGTTGGTTGTTGGTTGTTGGTTGTTGGTTTAAACGCTTCGCGTTTTTAGTATTAAGTATAAAGTACTAAGATGTTACGTTAGCAATTACTCCAGTAATTCATATTACTTAATACCTTGTATTTTCTAAGTTTAGCTTTGCTAAATACAACACTTCGCAACAAGTCTGTTTTCTAAACTCTATTTTCTCTTTTCTTACTTCAGACTTCCTACTTAATACTTTGTACTCTTTACTTTGTACTTTCTAAGTTTAGCTTTGCTAAATATAACACTTCGTAACAAGTCTATTTTCTAAACTCTATTTTCTCTTTTCTTACTTCAGACTTCCTACTTAATACTTTGTACTCTTTACTTTGTATTTTCTAAGTTTAGCTTTGCTAAATATAACACTTCGCAACAAGTCTATTTTCTAAACTCTATTTTCTCTTTTCTAACTTTAGACTTCCTACTTAATACTTTGTACTCATTACTTTGTACTTTCCACTTCGTACCTTGCACTTATTACTTTGTACTTCTAACTTTTATTCGCCAACTGCCCACATGCGGCATCTATATCCTTTCCTCTAGAACGACGAACGGTTACTACAATATTATTCTTCTCCAATGAATTTACGTAGCGGTCTATGGCTGCGTTAGAGGCTTGTTTGAACTCTCCGTCATCAATAGGATTATATTCTATCAAATTTACTTTTGATGGTGCAAATCGACAGAATTCCACCAAAGCATCTACATCTTTCTGGGTATCGTTAATTCCGTCCCAAACTACATATTCATACGTAATCCGACTTCTTGTTTTTTCATACCAATACTGTAACGACTCTCTTAAATCGCTCAAGGTAAACTTGGCATTGAATGGCATTATAGAAGTACGTATTTCATCAACTGCGGAATGTAAAGAAACCGCCAGTTTGAATTTTACTTCATCGTCTGCCATTTTACGAATCAACTTTGGCACTCCGGAAGTGGAAACCGTAATTCGCTTTGGAGACATTCCCAATCCGTCAGGGGAAGTAATCTTATCAATTGCCTTTAAGACATTGTTATAGTTCATTAAAGGCTCTCCCATCCCCATAAAAACGATATTGCTCAACGGTCTTTCAAAATACAATCTACTTTCATTGTCTATAGCAACTACTTGATCGTAAATTTCATCGGGATTCAAATTACGCATTCGTTTTAAACGAGACGTTGCACAGAACCTACAGTCTAAACTACAACCTACCTGACTAGATACACAGGCAGTGGTTCTTGATTTTGTAGGAATCAATACCGACTCCACAATTAAATCGTCATGCAAACGAACGGCGTTTTTAATGGTACCGTCACTACTACGCTGCATTTGATCCACCTTAATATGGTTGATAACAAAATTAGCTTCTAGCATTTCCCTGGTTTCTTTTGACAGATTTGTCATTACATCAAAAGAATAAGCGGCTTTTTGCCATAACCATTCGTAAACTTGATTACCACGAAAAGCTTTGTCACCATTAGAAACAAAGAACTCCCTAAGCTGCTCTCGCGTTAGTGCCCGGATGTCTTTTTTCTTCATTTCTTCCATCTGTTTAAAGGTAGGTATTACTGGTGATAAAAATCCCGCTTTGTCAATATGTAGATAAAGCGGGATTAAAAAAATTCCTTTTCAAAAAGGATTATATCAACTTATATGATCAACATTGCATCACCATAAGAATAGAACTTATAGCTTTCCAATATTGCTTCTTTATATGCTTTGTTCATTAGATCATGACCCATAAATGCAGATACCATCATCAACAATGTTGATTTTGGCAAATGGAAGTTTGTAATCATGGCATTTGCAATACTGAAATCATAAGGAGGGAATATGAACTTATTTGTCCAACCCTCATAGGTATTCAATGTCTGCTTAGAGGACACCGCACTTTCCAAGCCACGCATTGCCGTTGTACCTACGGCACAAATACGACGTTTTTTGGCTTTAGCATTGTTTACGATCTCTGCTGCTTTTTCATCAATGAACATTTCTTCACTATCCATTTTATGCTTAGAAAGATCTTCTACCTCAACTGGGTTGAATGTACCTAAACCTACGTGCAAAGTCAACTCGGCAAAATCTACACCCTTAATTTCTAAACGCTTTAGCAAATGTTTAGAAAAGTGCAAACCAGCGGTTGGAGCCGCCACAGCACCTTCATGCTTGGCATAGATCGTTTGGTAACGATCTTCATCTTCCGGCTCAACATCTCTCTTTATATATTTTGGTAACGGAGTTTCACCTAGCTCCCTTAATTTTCTTCTAAAATCAAGGTAAGCACCATCATAAAGAAAACGTAAGGTTCTACCTCTAGAAGTAGTATTATCAATAACTTCTGCTACCAAGGTTTCATCATCACCAAAATATAGTTTGTTACCAATACGTATTTTACGTGCAGGATCAACAAGAACATCCCATAGACGTTGCTCTTCGTTCAACTCACGTAAAAGAAAAACCTCAATACGAGCTCCGGTTTTCTCCTTGTTACCGTACAAACGTGCTGGAAATACTTTTGTATTGTTAAGAACCATAACATCACCTTCATCAAAATAGTCGATCATGTCCTTGAACATTCTATGCTCAATCTTTCCGGTATCTCTGTGGATGACCATTAATTTAGACTCATCTCTATTTTCAGATGGATGCTCCGCCAATAATTCGTCTGGAAGCTCAAAATTAAAATTTGATAATTTCATGTAGCTGTTATATTTAATGTAGCAAATTGCGGCTGCAAATATACAATCTGCAGATAGGCCTTGTCAAGTAAAACACTAATTATAATTCTTTTATCCCGAAATCCAGCTGTTTTAAGTCGTTCCAAAAATCTGGATAAGACTTTGAAACTACTTCTGCATCATTCACAAACAGCGTAGTTTTCATAGCCAATGGAGCAAAAGCCATAGCCATTCTATGATCGTTATAGGTATCTATAGCTACATCTACATTGATTTCAGTACTTGGCACTATGGTAAGCGTTTTATCTGTTACTGAAATATTCGCCCCCAATTTAGATAGTTCTGTATTAAGAGCTTCCAATCGATCGGTTTCTTTAATTTTCAGGGTATGTAGACCTGTTAAATGGCACCCTACTCCTAACCCGAAACACGTTACCGCAATTGTTTGTGCAATATCAGGTGCATTGGCCAAATCGATTTCATTTTCTGTCAATACCTTTTTGTCTGTCTTTTTTAAGGTAACCTTATTTTCGCCAAAAATAGTTTCTACACCAAACGCCGTATAAATATCCGCAAGAACGCTATCTCCCTGAAGACTTTTCTGCTTGTATGCAGATAACGTGATTTCAGTACCCGGAGCGGCAAGTGCACAAATTCCATAAAAATAAGACGCTGAACTCCAGTCAGATTCAACCACCAATGTTGTTGGCTCTACTTTTGCCTTTGGCGATACTTTAATCATATTACCTTCAAAAGAGGTTTCTACACCTATTTCTTCAAGTAATGCCAAGGTCATTTTTATATATGGTACAGAAGTAATTTTACCGACCAGTTCTAATTCCAATCCGTTTTCTAAACTTGGTGCAATTAACAACAAAGAAGAAATGTACTGACTGCTCACATTTGCAGGTAAACTTACTTTATCTTTTACAATACGTTGACCTTTTATTTTTATAGGTGGATAACCTTCATCTTGCACATAAGAGATTTCGGCGCCTAAGGATCTTAATGCTTCTACAAGTATTTTTATAGGTCTTTCGGTCATTCTTTTAGATCCCGTAAGAATAACATCTTTACCTTCTTGAGAAGAGAAATACCCTGTTAAAAAACGCATTGCCGTACCCGCATGATGAATATCTACCGTACCTTCTGAAATTTCCAATCCCTTTGCCATTACTTGGGCATCATCGGAATTTGAGATATTCTCTATTTTGATATCCGGAAATAATGCCGCCAATAATAAACTACGGTTAGATTCACTTTTAGAACCTGTAATAGTTATTGTATCTTTTAATTGATGATTTGACGGACCAGTTAGGTGAAGTTTCAAAGCGTATGGTTTTAAAAATAGAACGCCAAATATACGCCTATTTCAACTTTTTATTGTTGTGATGACGGTCATGATCACGCTTTGTTTTTAAATCTAACTTTTTATCAAAAGCTTGTTGTAAATCGATACCAGTCTGATTTGCCAAACACAGCACTACAAACATTACATCTGCCAATTCTTCACCAAGATCTTTGTTCTTGTCAGATTCCTTTTCACTCTGCTCACCATAGCGTCTAGCAATAATTCTAGCAACCTCCCCTACTTCTTCGGTTAACTGCGCCATATTGGTAAGCTCGTTAAAGTAACGAACGCCGTGTTCCTTAATCCAATTATCTACTTCTAGTTGTGCGTTTTTGATGTTCATATGATATTCTAAATTTTTTCAAAAACAATTAAGGATTGATTTTGACTTTTTACGGCTTCATTAAAAATTTGTTTTAATCCTATATAATATCCATTAGGATAATGTGCTGAATTCAAATCAAAAGTAAAAAATAAATTAAGGGTACCACTTGTATTATCAGATACATTTAACTTTAGAACACCTCCATTATCTGGCATGGTAAAATTTTTATTTTCCGGTATTGATTTTACCTGATACCCATCTGGTATTTTAATGTTCACGACATATTGATATTTCATTGGAAAACCAAAATCAACCGGGTAGTTTCTCTCGGAAGCTACAAAAGGATTTTTATCAAAAAATTTTATCACGAAAGGATTCAAGTAAATATTATCTCCCTGAATTAAATTTTCAATTTCAAAATTAAACCTTTCGGTAATTTTCTTTTCATTAGAGTATTTTAATATTTTTTCGTGTGAAGTAATATAGAAATCGTCTGAAATCTCTTCTTCTAATTTTTCAATATAACTTTCTTCCTTTACTGTTGACAATACTTCATCTTGAGCTACTTTGTTATACCCAGAATTTATTAAATCAAACATCCCTGTTAGCTTTTCTTCATTTGGATCGATAATCATTTGAGCACGTAACATAACAGCATTTGACTTTTCTGGCATAATATCATACCAATAACTATTATTATCAAAATCCATAACCCTACCATAGTAATTTAAACAACGAAAAGGTAGCATTCCAAAAGGCATATACTTATCAGTAGCATCTAACAAATATGATTCACCATCAATATCAACTTTTGCAACTATATAATTAAAATCGTTCATTACCGGATGGGTCTTCTTTGGTAATCCTCTTTTTCGAGTGGCCATAACCATCATATTTGTTTTAATGCCAGCAGCGTTTAAAAGGTTTATTAACGCAATATTTATTTCGGCTACATTACCTTTTTTTTCATCAAAAGCCTTTTTAACCTTATTACCTTGCCAAATACTATATTTTTCATTCCAAGTGAAATGATTTTTCACAAACTCATAAATGTTCTTGGCACGGGTAATTTCATCACCTTCCGTCAATAAACTTACATCTACATTCTTTTCGAAAAAATTCTTCTTCCTTAGTTGACTACCTATATCCTTGTCCGTTTTAAATTCTTTATCTACATCTTCCCAAGATTTGGTATATCTATCTGTACTGCCGTAAAAACTTTTATATTCAGAAAGTTCAAACTCTAACTTAGATTTATAGTTATTAGATGAAAGCATAAATTCTTCAGAATCTTTAAATGCAGGGATATCTTTCATGACATATTTTAAAGATTCGCAATCGCTATCATCTTTAGTACCTGGAAAACTAAAACAACCTTTTACAATATCAGCGTCATTTACATCTAAATCCAAACTTCCTTTCAAACTTCTATTATAAAGCCAATTACCAGGTATTTTAGCATTAAACTCAGAATACACCTTTGGAATATCAGATTGAAAATCCCAACCTGTAAAATTAAAGTAAAAAGGAGATTGCATTTCATATTCATATTCAACGATAGACCCTTCTTTTACATTAGGAAAAGTGAATTTTGTTTGCGTCCATTTATCATTAACTTCCTCATTGTAAAACTCACTAGTCTTTACAGAATGCTTCATTTCTCCGTTATGTGTAAAAGCCTTTATATTAACTATTTTCTCTTTTCTCTTCTTGGAACGGTACAATGGTATTTCAATATTTGTATAATCAAAACCTTCTTTTTCTAGTATTTTAATTTTGGCATGATATTTTGTTATTAAGTAGATATAATCATCTCTAATTTCAAAATAATTGTCACCATACTCATACAGATAAACCGCTGTTGCTTCCGTATCTTTTTCATATGAAGTAAATTCACTTTCTGATTTTGAAATAACACCGAATTCTGGCTTTTCTTGAGAGATACCGCTTTGAAAGTAAAAAAATAACGCGCAAAAGATTGTTGTTACTCTAAAATAGGGCATAAATAAATAGTAATAAATTGATGAATATTATTGGATAAAGATTTATCCTCAAACTTGATTCTTGAGTTTCCTAAATTTTCTCTAACATGACTTTTTCCGAGTGTTTCTCAATAATCTGGCGATAAAATTCTTTCAGCTGCTCGTAATTCTCACTAGAAACCAAAGATTTATTAAAACTGATTTTAGAAGAAATTTGAAGGGTATTTTTCAAATTAGTTACTTGAAAGTGAAATTGCCCTAATTTATTTGGTAAAGAAAGTATTTTATTCTCCGGTAAAGCTCCTACTTGATAATTTTCTGGAAGTTCAATATTAATTATAAAACGATCTTCCCATGGATAACCAAAATCAACTGGAAATTCCCTTTTTTCAGTTTTAAAAGGCGACTCTAGTTGAGATAAGTATAATAATGGGGAAAAATATAATTTATCTCCAGTATCATCAACACTCTCTTCTATATTAACATTATAAGCTTGATTTAAATTTTTGTCTGGTTGAACTGCATCCTTAATGTTAAAATCAGATATTTCAACTCCAACATATTCTGTTTCCAAATCTTGAATATATTCTGCTTCAGTTATATTATTATACCTTTCCCTTAAAAGCATTGCATAATAATCTGAATAACGTTGTTTTACAGAACCTTCAAAATTTAAAGCATCATTAAGAACCAAGTTCACCATAGTGGTCTCTATAGATTTTCTTTCAGGGGACATATCAACCATCTCTCCGGTGCCGTCTTTTTTAATCGCTCTCCCAAACCAATTTAAATCTCGCATGGGCAAAACATCGACAGCACTATACTTTTCAGTAGCATCTAAGACAGTATAAGAATCGCCATTTTTTATACCAGCGATTACATAATTGAACCCTTTTAAGGTAGGAAATAATTGAACTCCATGATCTCTGGTGCTTAAAATTACTGGGTAAGCGTCTAGGCCGGCATATTTTAGACAATTCACTAACAATAAATTTATGTCACCAGTATTACCTATCCCCTCTTTATATGCCTTTTTTACACCTTCCTCAGTCGCAACACCGTAATTTTTGTTCCATTTGACCTTGTCTTTTACAAATTGTAGAACGGTCTGCGTTCGTTGTTTATCATCTGTAATCGCTTGCAAGGCTTTGTCCAAATCCTCTTCAAAAAAGTTTTTCTTTTTCAACTCATTTCCAAATGAAGTATTCTTGTAAATCGTCTCCACAACATTTTCCCAAGATTTTGCAAAATTTTCCGTCATCTCACCCGGAAATTGAACAGATACAATTTCAAAATCTACTCCTGCTCTGTAATTGTTAATATTGCTAACATAGCTCTCATCTATTAAAGCTGGAATATTTGTAAGGCTATATGAAGTTACAATATCATAGGTGCCAACTTGATTGTTCATTACTCGATCTGTTTTTGGGTTTAGTACCAAAAAACCTTTTTGACGTTGATTGAATCTGAAGTAATCGAAAATAGCCATACTAGCTTTAAGTCGTTTTACGGGTATTCCTTCTTGAAAACGAAACTCATCAATACTGCCATAGTAAGGAGATATAATTTTATACTTATACTCCAAAACACTACCTTCCTTCACCTTTGGCATAGTAAGTTTTACTTGGTTCAAACCTTTTGAAAACTCAGATTTAAATATGCCATCTTTTTCTAACTTAGTCTCAACTATTTTATCATCTATTAAAGAGTACGTAAAACCCTTTATCTTGGAAACCACCTCTGAACTGCCAACACCTTTACTTAAATTTATAATTTTGGTCGCGTAATCAAAGCCGGCTTTATCATAAATCTTTACACGCTCATGTATGTCTGTTACAAGTGACAATCCGCTATTTTGAGTGTAGACGTAATAAGACTTTCTATATTTATAAAGGTAAGCTGCGACAGCAGAAGAATCTGAAGGATACGATTGCTCGATTAATTCTTCTTTCGACACCTTTCCAAAATCAAACTCTTGAGCATTACATATTAATGAAAAGAACAGAGTTATGGATATAACTATTTTAATCTGAGACATATTTACTAATTATTTATTTAATACAATTTTCATGTTATCATACTTTTTAATTTTCTTTCGAAAATCGCGATAACCATCATATTTACTTTTATCGTAGAGCCCGCTCTTCATCTGAATTTTTCGTTTGTAACGCAATTGATTTTCAGCAATTCTCTCTATTGACATTTCATAATTGCCAAACTCTGAAGTTATGATTACTGGAGTGGGTAATTTTCCGAGCTTATAATTTACAGGCAGTTTTATATCTATTTCATCATTGTCTGTATAACCTCTATCTATTTCAAAAGATAATTTCCTATCATTATACCGACTTGGAACATATTTACTCGCATTAAAAGCATTGGGTTTGAACAATAAGTCATCTCCCATTTTCGTAACGTATGATTGTGTTGACAACCTTATTTTTTCAGTTAATCGAATATTGTTCTTATCATGATCAAAAATTATCTCATCTAAGTTTAAGCCATTGATATTACTCCAATATTCAGTATAATAGTCGTTTTTATCTTTTTCAGATAGTGACAATACTTCAGCATGACTATCATACTGAATACCATAGGTTTCCATTTCCAAATTAGCGGTTATACCTCCAGAATCAGTAACTTCCATTTCACCTATGGTTTTCTGTAAATTATTGTCGTTCAAATATTTGTGGGTATGCTTTATTTCACCTCCAGATGGTTTAATCACGAGCACGTCCCTATCATCTGTAAAATCACCTAAAAATCCGAATGGAATCTTTTGACTTGTACATTCTAGCCATATATCATTTTCTTCGTTAGGTACATTCAGAATAACATGGTTACCTTGCATGATCGCAAAATCTTTTTCCATGCTAAGTTTTGATCTACCAGCATGTACCACACTGTAGTAAGATTCTATACCTTGAGATTTTAGTAGTGCTTTTGTGTAATTTGTTAAACCCTTACAATCCCCGTATTTTACTCTATCTACTTCTTCTGCCGAGATTGGCTGCCAACCTCCTATACCAAGTTGTACTGAAATATAGCGCGTATTATTTTGAACATATTCATATACTTTCTTTATTTTTTCAACCCTGTCTGTAATCCCAGTAAGCTTTTGTTTCATTAGGCTGATAGTAGCCTCAGGTAATATATCTCGGTTAACCAGTAAACTATTATACTGCCAATTCCCCATCGATTCCCAATCTTTAGCGACCCCATCAACTCCTTCTAAATGAAACTCTTCTAATGCAATCATAAGCTGAGGTTCGTAGTGATAAAAAGAAGGACTTAAAGCTTCTCTTTTTTGTGCAGCTATATCGTTCATTTCATAACTTACATGAAATTCAGATGATTTATTTACAATAGCATAATTATCAAAATTCTTTTCTTTTTTCCTCCACTTTAATGATTTATCAATCTGCATATTAAAAAGACTTCGCTCAACACTAACCATATAGTCATCAATAGGCATCCATCGAGGTAAGAATGCCGTGTTAGGTGTTGTATAAGTATATGAAAAATCAACAGTATAAGGGTAGGAAGTCGGTGTATATCGAAATACCTTGACCCTAGAATCGCCATACAATGTTCCTCCATCAACTGCACTAACATCTATAAAATCCTTTCTTCTTATTTTTTCAATTTCTACCCCTCTATCATTATAAATATGCGCTATTATATCTGTTATTTTAGTTTTGGGATTGTAAAACGCGTAGGGTTTTATCGAACTCTCACCCGCTTTCTTTAGAATGGTAATAACCCTACGATTGGTTACCTCCATTTTATTTTTTGCAGTGATTTCAACATATGTTTCATCTAACCGAACTACCGCATTGGCATTTTCTTTTAAAGAGTCATTTATTGAAGAGACAGAGTAGTTTGTTTGAGCGCTTAAGACCGTAGTAAAGATCAAGCTCACTAATAAAAAAAATCGCATTATTTTTAGTTTGGCTGAGCAATACTAACGATAAAATATAATTTTTCTTACAAAATTTTTAAAAAAAATTAATAATGCTTATTCTTTATTTTTCGTATCTATTTGTATGGTAACAGGTCCATCATTCAACAGTTCTACCTTCATATCTGCACCAAATATACCTGTACCTATTTTCTTCCCCAACTTTGATTCTAGCGTAGAAATGAAAGATTTATATAACGGAATAGCTACGTCAGGTCCCGCTGCTCTTATATATGAAGGGCGATTCCCTTTTTTTGTACTGGCATGTAAAGTAAACTGACTGACAACTATTGCATCACCTTTTGTAGCTAAAAGCGACCTATTCATCACTCCGTCTTCATCGTTGAAAATACGTAGGTTTGCTATTTTATTCGTTAACCAGTCAATATCAACTTGGTTATCTTCATCCTCAATTCCTACAAAAATGAGCAGTCCTTCATTTATGGAACTGATTTTTTTCCCTTCAACCGTTACACTTGCTTTTGAAACTCTTTGCAGTACTACTCTCATTTTTTCTCGTCATGTATATCTACCCTGTAATTCTCGTCTTCGCCTTTTATCATCTGTAAGTAACTATTATACCTACTCCATGCAATATCACCATTTTCCAAGGCATCTTTTACAGCACATTTTGGTTCGTCTACATGAATACAGTTATTGAATTTACAATCTTGTTTCAATTCAAAGAACTCAGGAAAATAGTTTCCTATTTCCTCTTTTTCCATATCTACGATACCGAATCCCTTAATACCCGGAGTATCTATAATTCGGGCATTAAAACTTAGGTCGAACATTTCTGCAAAGGTGGTTGTATGCTGACCTTGAGCATGCTGTTGAGAAATTTGTTTGGTCTTAATATCTAAATCTGGTTCAATGGCATTTACCAATGTGGATTTACCTACACCTGAGTGACCGGAAAACATAGAGGTTTTACCTTTCATCATTTCTTTGACCTTATCTACATTCTTATCTGTAGCCGCAGAAATACCAATACAGGTATAACCTATATTACGATATAAGGCTGCCAAAAATTTAATCTCATCTAACTCCTCTGGCGCATATGTATCCACTTTATTGAAAAGTAATACTACAGGAATCTCATAAGCTTCGGCAGTAATTAAAAACCGGTCTATAAAAACCGGATAGGTTGGCGGGTTGTTCAACGTAACCAATAAAAAAACTTGATCTAAATTGGCTGCTATGATATGGGTCTGTTTAGAAAGGTTTACCGACTTACGTATAATGTAATTCTTACGGGTTTCAATTTCATTGATAATACCAATGGTATCATCGCCAATTGTCTCAACCTCAAAGCGAACGCTATCACCAACAGCAACCGGATTCGTACTTTTTATTCCCTTAATTCTAAACTTCCCTTTTATTCTACATTCATAGAAATCACCATTTTCTGCTTTAACAGTGTACCAACTCCCCGTAGATTTATAAACAATTCCTACCATTTACCCTTAAATCCGTCCATTTATACAAAGTAAGTGCTTTAAATATAAAAATTAATATAAATTTGAAAATAGAACTACAATAGTAAATAATAACCAAACTCTAGAAAATGAAATTCATTAAAAAATCATTACTGATACTATCGTTATCGGTATTCACTTTTGGGGCTGCCCAAGAAACTATCACGAATGAATCTGTAGTACAAATGGTCGAACTTGGTTTTGACGATTATATGATCATAGATAAAATAAATACTTCTGATGTTAAGTTCGATGCCTCTATTACAGCATTGGGTCAAATGAAAAATGCAGGTGTTTCATCTGAAATTCTGTCATTGATAATGGATAAATCAAAACAGAACACAAAATCAAAAACAGGTATCTATTATACCGATGCCAATGGTGAAGATAAATTGGTTCAGCCAAGTGTTTTCTCTGGTTCCAACTCTAACCAAGTAGCACAGAAATTGGTTTCTGGTTTGATCAACGCGAAGAAAAAAGCACAATTGCCTAAAACAAAATCTAATAATGTTATTCGCCAAAGTCAGCCTGAATTCACCTTTATCTTTGACCCAAGTGTAACCGAGGTTGATAACATGCAGAACAACCAAGGTAATAACGCAGGTATATTTAACTGGTGGTTTAGAATGGCAAGTAACCCTAACGAGTTTGTTTTGGTTAAACTTACGGTAAAAGAGAAAAAGAATCTTCGAGAGGTTATTACCGGCAAAAGCAGCTGGATCACCAGTAGTAGCGGTATTGACCCTAAATACGCCCTTAACTTCGCTATAGAGGAAATTGAAGGTAACAAGTTTAAAGTTACTCCTGATTCTTTAGAGCCAGGTGAATATTGCTTCATCTACCAAGGTCAAGTGCCACAGGGTAGAGAGAATCAATCTGTTTTTGATTTCTCGATTCAATAGAACAAGAACATATAATTTATAGTCTGTCCCGATGCTTTCAGTATCGGGACTTTTTTTTTGACTACTGGTTTTTAGGTATTTTTTCGTGATGGTTTCATATTATTTTACAATGATATAAAGGGTATTTCTTGCTGTTCTTCATTTTACATTTTACTTTTCATGCTAAATAAACTTTAAGAAAAATCACTATCATGAAAAAAATCATTTTACTCAGTTTTGCCCTTATGGGAATGGCTACCATTACAGCACAGGAATACAAGGTCATTACCAGTGTTGAATCTATTGTACCTAGCGGATTAGGCAGATCAAGAATCATAGATGCCAATGCCGATAGAGATTTTAAGGAATTTACGTCTGAGCAGACCGAAGAAGACAATACACGAAACAAATCTAAACGTGGAGATATTAGGGTTAAGGATTTTGAAGAAACCAAATTGCTTAACTTTTATAATATTGCGGGAATTCGTTTTCAGAACATTGCAGCAAATGATGCCCTTATCTCTTCAAAACTAAGTGATATGGCACAAAATGGATGGGAGCTTGTTTTTGTTACCAGTGGTGTTGAAGCAGATGCAGGTAATACAGATGGTCAAGGTATTTTCATTACCCGTTATATCTTTAAAAGATAAAACCAAAAAGCATAAAAAGCCCGGTAAAACCGGGCTTTCAATTTTTATCTACTTGAGTTTACTGCGCTAAGTTGATCTCTACACGCCTGTTCTTCTGCCTGCCATCTTTATACATATTGGTAGCAATTGGTTTGCTTTCCCCATAACCTATTGCGGTTAATCTAGAGGGTGAAATACCGCCGTTGATTAGAAATTGTAGTACGGCTTGTGCTCTTTTTTCTGATAATTTTTGATTGGTTGCTTCTGAACCTATACTATCCGTATGACCTTCAATAGTGAAATTAGCATTTGGGTATTCATTTAAAATACCAATAATATCTACTAAAACAGGTGTTGATTCATTTTTAAGTGTTGATCTACCTGTGTTAAACAAGATTGTTTTTGCATACTCGTTCAATGATTTTTGAACCTCAGCGGTAACCACCGGCTCAGGACAACCCTTATTAGCCACAGTTCCCATTTCATTAGGGCACTCATCATCTTTATCTAAAACAGCATCGCCATCAGAATCTGCCCAAGGACAACCGTTATTTTCTGCTGGACCAGCCTCATCAGGACATTGATCTTCATTATCCAATATACTATCACCATCACTATCAACCCATGGACAACCGTTATTTTCAACTGGTCCTGCTTCATCTGGGCATTGATCTTCATTATCCAAAACAGAATCTCCGTCCGTATCTCCCCAAGGGCAACCATTATTTTCTATAGGTCCGGCTTTTTTAGGACAACCGTCTTCTTTATTTGGTATACCGTCTCCATCAGAATCTTTTGGCTGACCATAATAAACAGGCACTTTTAAACCTGCATATACATCCGCCCCTTGAATTTCATTTCTTGTAAATGTAGATATCAACGAACCTGAGCCGATATAAAGTGGACCAGCACGTAACCCTGCACCTATTTGCATACCGCTATACTGATAGCTACTAACAGGCAAATAGAAACTAAACCACTTGCTTTCAAAACGAGGAGTCAAAGAAAATACATTTGCGACCCTTTGATTGTTTTCACCGGCAGAACGCATTGACAAATCTGTATTGAAGTTTAAATAAAAATGGTTTTTGATATTCCAATCTGCATTGAAATGTAAAGCCGTAGGCAAACCTGCCTTTAAATCTTCTGTAGCTTCTGTAAACGTGTACAAATTTTGTAAATCATCAGAATCTTCGATATTATCGTAATCTTCTTGCGTAATGGTGTTATTGACATTGTATGTATCTACCAAACCAGCTTTATAATTTACCGATCCTACATCTGTAAGTGACAAGCCAAACTTAAGCTTGTACTTATTCTTATCTTTCATTACCGTTTTTTCACCGTCAGCACCGGTAACTACATAATCTTCATAGTCTGGTCTCCACTCATAAACGAAACCTAAATCGAATCCGAATCCGTTTGCATCAGGTACTTCATAATCGTAATTATCATCATCATAGTCATCTGCACGACCATAAATTAAATCTCCCGTAGATTCCAACGTACCAATTGTTGAATTATCAGGTAAGGTGGCACCGTCAGCATCATAATCTATAGTTACATTTCTACCGCTTCCATAGGCATTACCAAATCCTTTTAAGTATTTCAACGAAAGACCCCCTTTTAAAAAATGCTCGTCTTTGTTCCATAATTCTTGTGCGTAAGTAACACCTACTTCTGCCCAACCGTGACCAGAGGCAAAGAAATCGCCCTCATCGACCAAAAAGTCTTGACTTTCATCAATACTGTCATCAAGGTCGTCAATACTTTCACCGTTAAATTCATTACCGGTAACAAAACTTCTTACTCTGGTAAATATGGCTATAGATGATTTTTTACCTATGTTGAACATAAATGACGGTCCTAATATATCTACGTTACCAGAAAAATTATTATTGTCGGTCAACATGAGGTTGGCATCCCTATCAAAATCAAAATCGCTTGAAATTAAATCTGAATAACCTACACCTACGTAATCATTGGCAAGAAAACCACTAGCCCCTATTAAGTTGATATCGGTTTTAAAACGAGAATCGGCTATGTTAGCCGGGTTTGATATTACACTGTTTACTCCACTGTAATTGTCAGTCAAAAACCCAACGTACGATTGTGCTTTTGCCGATAATGAGGCAATCATTAAAATTGCCACTAATACTACTTTCTTCATATTTTTTGATTGGTTAAAAATGGTTCTTTAGTCCCCTAACGATACCTCATTAAGAATATTGTTAAAATGTATTATTTTTCTTACTTGTAAAAATTTAGGCATAAAAAAACATCCGCATATTACGGATGTTTTGTTTATATAAAGTTAAGCTAACCTTAAGCGTTTACTATCTTCTCTTGGTGGTTGATAGACTCTTGGTGAATAGCTTTGAACATACGAAGCACAAACTCTTCGCTAAGCCCTTTGCTTTCCCCTTCTAATATCATAGCCCCTAAAATCTGGTTCCATCTATTAGACTGAAGAACAGCAACATTCTTCTGCTTTTTAAGCTCCCCAATACCATCGGAAACCTTCATTCTCTTTCCTAGTATTTCTATCAATTGGTTATCGATAACATCGATTTGAGCTCTTAGGTTGCTCAATTCTGAGTTATATTCCGCTTCTGTATCACTTTCTTTTCTTATTCTAAGATCTCTCATGATTTGAACAAGTTTCTCTGGCGTAACTTGTTGTGCAGCATCACTCCATGCGTTATCTGGATCATGGTGCGTTTCAATCATCAATCCGTCGAAATTCAAATCTAAAGCTGTTTGCGATACATCAAAAATCATATCACGCTTACCGGTAATATGCGAAGGATCGTTTATTAATGGAAGATCAGGAAACTTGTTCTGAAATTCAATCGCCACTTGCCATTCTGGTATATTTCTATACTTAGTTTTCTCGTACGTAGAAAAACCTCTGTGTATTGCACCTAATTTTTTTATACCTGCCGTATGCAATCTTTCGATACCACCTAACCATAAAGCTAAATCTGGATTTACCGGATTCTTAACCAATACGATCTTGTCAGTACCTTTTAAGGCATCTGCCAATTCTTGCATGATAAAAGGACTAACGGTTGATCTTGCACCGATCCACAATAAATCGATATCATGTTCCAATGCCAACTCTACGTGTGCACGGTTTGCAACCTCGGTAGCTGTTTTTAAACCTGTTTCTTCCTTAACTTTTTGCAACCATTTTAGCCCTAAAGCACCAACACCTTCAAAATTTCCTGGGCGAGTACGAGGTTTCCAAATACCGGCTCTGTAATAATTTACATCGGTATCTTTTAAAGAGTGTGCTATACCTAACACTTGTTCCTCAGTCTCTGCACTACATGGCCCTGCTATTACTAGTGGATGGTCAAGGTTTAAATCATCCAACCATGTTCTCATTTGTTTTGAATTTTCCATTTTTACTTATTCTATTTCTTGTTTAACGGTATTTCTTTTTAATATTCCTTTAATCTTATTCGTATTGTTCATTTCATTATAAATGCCCTCGTAATCATCTTTCTGCAACATTTCTTTAAATGCCGTAAGGTTGTGAATGTACTCTTCTAATGTCTCTACCACATTTTCTTTGTTCTGCTTAAAAATTGGTGTCCACATAGCCGGCGAACTCTTTGCCAAACGTACCGTACTTTCAAATCCACTACCCGCCATATCAAAAATATCGCGCTCGTTCTTCTCTTTTTCAATCACTGTTTTACCTAACATGAATGAACTTATGTGTGATAAATGAGAAACGTAGGCAATGTGCTTATCATGAGCAACAGGGTTCATATACCTTATTCGCATACCAACTGCCTGAAAAACTTTCAAAGCTTTTTCCTGAAGCTTAAATGCAGTCAATTCTACCTCGCAAATGATATTCGTTTTGTCTTTGAACAAATTGTTTATAGCCGCAGACGGACCAGAAAATTCTGTTCCTGCAATAGGGTGACATGCTAAAAAATTTCTTCTCTTAGGATGATTCTCTAAAACCTTACAAATTAAAGATTTTGTTGATCCCACATCAAAAACTACACAATCTTCATGTACAGCATCCAATATTACCGGAAGCTCTGTAACCATAACATCAACAGGTATACTTACAATGACCATGTCCGCTAATTGTAAATCTTGATAGGTTGCCGTCTTATCGATGATACCCAAAGACAATGCCTCAGCTAAATTTGCTTCATTAGATTCTATACCAAAAACGGTAACATTTTCGACTGTCGACTTTATGTCTTTCGCTAAAGAACCCCCTATTAAACCGATACCTATTACAAATACATTCATCACACTAAAATCTTGCGATTGCCTCTTTAATCTTTCCTTTATTTATACACAGTGAAAAGCGAATATACCCTTCACCATTACTACCGAATATAGTACCCGGTGTAATGAACAAATCTTTTGTATACAATATATTGTCTATAAACTCTTCTGATGATACACTACCCTCTGGTAATTTTGCCCAAACGAATAAGCCAACGGCATTTCTATCATACGAACAACCAAGCTTGTCTACCAATTCATAAATCAGCTCTCTACGTGCACTATACACTGCGTTCAAGTCTGCAAACCAATCATCACTGCTCTCTAATGCAACTATGGCACCTTTCTGTATACCGTAGAACATACCAGAGTCCATATTACTCTTCACTTTTAAAATAGCGTTTATATGAGCTTCGCTACCCAAAACAAAACCAACGCGCCAACCGGCCATGTTAAAAGTTTTGCTCAATGAATTCAATTCTAAACACACCTCTTTCGCATTAGGTATGCTCAAAATACTTGCAGGTTCGTCATTTAAGATAAAGCTGTACGGATTGTCGTTTACCAACAGTATACCATGCTGCTTCGCAAAGTCCACTATTTTTACAAACTGTTCTTTCGTTGCCGTAGCACCTGTAGGCATATGCGGGTAACTCAACCACATGATCTTTACCTTAGATAAATCTTGCTTTGACAATGCATCTAAATCTGGAAACCAGCCAGCATCTTCAGTTAAATCATAATACTTGGGCACTGCGCCTACCAAATTAGTTACTGAAGTATACGTTGGATAGCCCGGATTAGGAATTAGAACCTCATCACCTTCGTTCAGAAAAGAAAGGCTAATATGCATTATACCCTCTTTTGATCCCATTAATGGTAAAATCTCAGTATCTGGATCAGCCTTTACGTCAAACCTTTTCTTATAAAAATCTGAGATAGCTCCCCTTAACCGAGGTAACCCTTGGTAACTTTGATATTGGTGCGCCCCACTTTCAAGTACGGCTTCCTGTATGGCATTCAACACTTTTTGGGACGGAGCCAAATCTGGACTACCGATACCCATATTTATGATAGGTTTACCCTGCGCCATTAAACCGCGTACCTCTCTCAACTTTTTTGAGAAGTAGTATTCCTGTATGGTATTTAACCTTTCAGCGGTACGTATCATTGTCTTACATTTTTATATTCACCCAAAATCTTAAAGTCTTCTGC
>JAHDDP010000066.1 GCA_020629285.1 Maribacter sp. | reverse complement strand
GTACTACCATAACGTTACTTGTAGGGTTAAAAAGCAGCCCCAAATTCATAATGAACAAGGGTCTAATGGTTAAATTCTAACTTTTAAAAGTAATGTTGCGTTATAGGCTAATTGAATTTTTATGAATCTCAAAGATATAAAAAAATAAATAGTCTTATAAAAATGTGAAAAAATCTTCTTCTATTTTTAGATAAACGGCATTTTTTAGTTCAGAAAAAAGGCAAAGCGTATCTTTGTAGTCTTAGAAATTTGTATGCCTACACTCGCCGAAGTAAATCCGAAAGAAAACATTATTATCAAGGGAGCAAAACTGCACAACCTTAAAGATATTGATGTTGTTATACCTAGAAACAAACTTGTTGTAATAACAGGCTTATCTGGTTCTGGTAAATCAAGTTTAGCTTTTGACACCCTATATGCCGAAGGTCAAAGACGTTATGTAGAAAGTCTTTCTTCTTATGCTAGGCAGTTCTTAGGTAAGCTAGACAAGCCAAAAGTAGATTATATAAAAGGTATAGCCCCTGCAATTGCCATTGAGCAAAAGGTAAACTCTACCAACCCAAGATCTACAGTAGGTACCACTACTGAAATATATGATTATATAAAACTATTGTATGCACGTATTGGCAAGACCTTTTCTCCTATTTCTGGTAATGAGGTAAAAAAGCATACTGTTACAGATGTAGTAAACCATGTAAAGAAGTATGAAGAGGGAACAAAACTTTTGCTTTTAGCGCCTATTATTATTCGTGAAGATAGAGATGCATTAAAATCCTTAGAGTTATTTTCTAAACAAGGTTATGCGCGTATAAAGTATAATGATAAGGTACTACGTATAGACCAAGCTCCTGAAGATATTGGTAAAAAGTTCGATTTGGTAATCGATAGAATCATCACCAAAGATGATGAAGACTTTCATAACAGATTGGCAAATGCCATAGATACAGCTTTCTTTGAAGGTAAGGGCGAATGTATGATCGAAGAGTTGGCAGATGGAAAACAAACACCTTTCAGCAATAAGTTTGAATTGGACGGTATGACGTTTTTAGAACCTAACGTTCATCTTTTCAGTTTCAATAATCCGTATGGTGCTTGTCCTAAATGTGAAGGATATGGAGATGTCATTGGTATAGATGAAGATTTAGTAGTTCCAAATACGGCTTTATCTGTTTATGAAAATGCAATTTTTCCATGGCGAGGGGAAAGCATGGGTTTTTATCGAGATCAATTGGTAAATTCTGCTTATAAATATGACTTCCCTATTCACAAACCTTGGTTTGAACTTACCGAAGATCAAAGACAATTAGTATGGGATGGCAATGCCCATTTTATAGGTCTGCATAAGTTCTTCGGAATGTTAGAAGAGAAAAGCTATAAAATACAGAACAGGGTGATGCTTTCTAGATATAGAGGAAAAACCAAATGTAATGTCTGTAACGGAAAACGATTAAGAAAAGAAACCGATTATGTAAAAGTTGGCGGCGCTTCAATTTCTTCATTAGTAGGTTTATCAATTGAAAAGTTAATTGTCTTCTTTAATGAGCTACAACTAAATGAAAGTGAAGCTACCATTGCGAAGCGACTTTTAGTAGAAATAAACACAAGATTAGGATTTTTAGATAAAGTAGGATTGAACTACTTGACCATAAATAGAAAATCGAACACCTTATCCGGTGGGGAAAGTCAGCGTATAAACTTAGCTACATCATTGGGTAGTAGCTTGGTGGGCTCTATGTATATATTAGATGAACCTAGTATTGGCTTACACCCTAGAGATACAGAAAATCTTATTGACGTATTAATATCGTTACGAAACTTAGGCAACACGGTAATTGTTGTGGAGCATGATGAAGATATTATGAAAGCGGCAGATATGGTTATAGATATAGGCCCTGAAGCTGGTACTCACGGTGGTGAGGTGGTTGCACAAGGAACCTTAAAAGAAATACTTAAATCAAAATCGCTTACCGCACAGTATTTAAATGGTAAGATGGAGATCAAAGTACCAAAAGAAAGAAGAACATCTAAAAATCATATTACTATAAAAGGTGTAAGAGAACATAACCTTAAAAATATTAATGTCACTTTTCCATTAGATATGTTGACCGTGGTTACGGGAGTATCCGGTAGTGGTAAAAGTACTTTGGTGAAAAAATTGCTGTATCCTATTATATTAAAAGAGACAGGTGGCTACGGAGAGAAAGCTGGTCAGCACACATCGGTAGAAGGTAAATTCAACCATATTAAGCATGTTGAGTTTGTTGATCAAAACCCTATTGGTAGATCTTCACGCTCCAACCCTGTTACCTATATAAAGGCATATGATGATATTAGACATTTATATGCCAATCAGAAACTAAGTAAAATAAGAAATTATCAAGCAAAACATTTTTCGTTCAATGTTGATGGTGGTCGTTGTGAAAAATGTAAAGGTGAAGGCGAGATAACTGTAGAAATGCAGTTTATGGCAGATGTTCACTTGGAATGTGAAACTTGTGGCGGCAAAAGATTTAAGAAAGAAGTTCTAGAAGTAACCTTCAACAATTCCAACATAGATGATGTTCTTAATATGACCATTGATGATGCCATCCAGTTTTTTGAAACTGGGGAGCAAACTAGAATTGTCACCAAACTAAAACCATTGCAAGATGTAGGCTTAGGCTATGTAACTTTGGGGCAATCTTCCTCTACCCTATCCGGCGGTGAAGCACAACGTATTAAACTGGCATCTTTCTTAATTAAAGGAAGTACAAAAGACAAGGCACTGTTCATTTTTGATGAACCAACAACCGGATTGCACTTTCATGATATTCAAAAATTATTGAAGTCTTTCAATGCTCTTATTAAAAAAGGACATTCAATTGTAGTAATCGAACATAATATAGATTTAATAAAATGTGCCGATTACATTATTGACCTAGGGCCAGGTGGTGGAGAAAATGGGGGGCAATTATTAGCAGAAGGTACACCAGAAGAGGTTGTAAAAAGCAAAAAATCATATACGGCGAGATACTTAAAAGAGAAATTAACTTAGTTTCTAATACTTCAAAAGATTATTAAATAATATTTAAACCTTTAATTATCAATACGATAATTAAAGGTTTCTTTTTTTGGCACGCTGTTTGCTTACTACTAAGAGAATGTGAATAATTACATTTAGAACAACTGCCTAAGGGGCAGATTTAAAACCTTATATTATGAAGAACTTAGTACTACTTTTTACAGCGATGATTTTGAGCACCACAGGTGTTTTCGCTACAGGTATTAGCGAAGATAAGGTTGCAACGAGCAATACTTATAGATATGATAACTCATTTATTTTTATAGAAAACGGAATTACATTTTCTGTTTACCCAGATGGTGAATTTGATTTCTATATCGAGAATCAGGTTTCAGGAAGAAAAAACGGAGTAACATTTAACTCTGGTTATGATTATAGTCCGTTTGCACAATATGATGATTACGGTGCGGTAATACAAGTTGAAAATGTACCTATTTATTATGACTATTACGGTCGTGTAAGTCAGATTGGTGATGTAGATATCAATTATAGAAATAACCGTGTACGTAGTGTTGGTCAAATGAACGTATTCTATAACAACCGTGGTTTTTATGATTACCATACTGGTTATATCAACATATATAATAGAAACTATGTATACCGTCCATTTCACAGATGGTTCGTAAGACCTGCAGTAGGATTTAGCTTTGTGTATAATAGCCCTTACAGAAGATATTATACCCCTGTAAGATATTCTTACTATAGCCCTTACAGAAACAACTTTAGAAGAGCTTATGTTCATGTAGGTAAACAATATAGATACAATAAGGTTAGAAACAATAGAGCCAAAGTCTATAGAAATGACAAGCGAGTTGCGGTAAGAAACAACAACTATAGAAGTAATAGAACCGTTGCTAAAAGAGATAATGGTTTAAGAACGAACAGAACGTTGGCATCTAATAATACCAAAAGAGCCAACAGAAGTTCAAATATAAATAGATCGACTACTGTAAGACGTAGCAATGCGAATAGCGGTAGAACAATACAAAATAGAACAGTTACAAGAAGTACCAATAACGGTACGGTTAAAAGAAGTAACAAATCTGCTGTGCGTACGTCGCCAAACAGAACGGTTACCAAGAGAGAAGTAAGCCGTACACCAAGAAGTACTACTGTAAAAAGAAGTACTACGTATAAAAAACCGGTTAGCAGAAGTGCAAACACTAGAACTGCAACAAATACCAGAACACAACGTAGTACTGTATCTAGAAAAGCGACCAGTAGTCCGTCTAGAAGTACGGTAAGCAAAAGTTCTAGTTCAAGATCAAGATCTGTGAGTAAAGCTCCTGCTAGAAGCTCAAGTTCAAGAACGAGCTCAGCGACTAGAAGTAGCAGAAGATATTAAAAAAAGTTTTTAGGTTGGTTAGTTGTTAAGCGCCGTAGTGATTTTATTCACTGTGGCGCTTTTTCATTTATAGCTTAATATTAGTTGTAAATAATTTTGTGAATTTTTTAGGCAAATCAGTTTTTATATGTATTTCTTCATCGGTTATAGGATGCTTAAAACGAAGTGACCTTGCATGCAAGTACAACCCCTTACCCTTCAACTGCAGGCCATCTAAAAAATAATCGGCATCACCTAAAATCGGGTTTCCGATAGCAAATAGATGTTTACGCAATTGATGTCTTCTACCCGTATGCGGACTCAACCTAACCAAATTTAAAAATGAAAAGCGTTTGGAAACAACGGTTTCTATAACCTCAAAAGAAGACTTGGCAGGCTTATTATCTATTTCAAAGGTAATAGTACCACTGTTTTTCATTTTGCCAATAGTAACCGCAAAATATTCCTTTTCTACATTTTTATACTCAAACAATTGATTAAGATGAATTATCATACTATTGGTCTTACCTACTAAAAGTAAACCTGTTGTGGCATAATCTAAACGATGCACCGGTTGAGGTGCAACAGTGTCATCGGCAGGACTCTTTTGTAAATTTTGTGATAGCGCATTGGCTACGGTCTTAAATCCGTTGCCGCTTACCAATATTCCAGCAGGTTTATTGATAATTGCCAAATACTCATCTTCATAAATCACATCAAGTTTTAACACGAGTCTTGTCTTTACTTTGTTTTCTGATGGATGCTTATAAATTATTTTCTCTCCGCCAATTATCATGGTCGCAGTAGACGCAACAATACTATCAACCAATACCAATTCTTTTTTAATAGCTTTCTTTAAAGCAGATTTCGTGGATATACGCTGAAAAACTCCTACCCCATATTCTTGTAATCGCAATGCATTTACATTCTCAGGTACAATATGTGTTTCTATTAGATACATAATAATGCGTCAAAGTTAAATAGGTTTCACCTGATATTTAAATGAATCATTTTCGGACTACTAAAAAATTGAAGTGAGTTAATGAACCTGAATATATAAGATTAATTTTCAACTGACTTTCAATCAACCAATAAACGTATCTCATGAAGAAAATCAATCATAAAATTCTTAGACAACTAATTATTCTAACATTGATTATTTTTTTAGGTGGGTTGATTATCAAATATATGCTTCCTTATATATCTGGTGTGCTAGGTGCACTAACACTTTATGTAGTATTAAGAAAGTGGATGCTAAAACTAATCAACAAAGGAATAAAGAGAACGTGGGCCGCCATGTTACTCATTTTTCTGGCATTTATAGGTATTTTTATTCCTATAACAGGGGCAGGATTTATGCTTAGTTCAGAAATAGGTAATTTGGCAGATAAATCTGAACAAGTTACAAAAGCTTTCAAAGACCAAGTATTTCAAATTGAAAAGTATATAGGGTATGATATTTCGTCGACCATTGACCCTCAGCAAGCATCTAACTGGTTAACCGATAATATGCAGGGTTTCGCCAATAGTACTTTCAATATTCTCATCTCATTAGGTATTCTGTTATTTCTACTTTATTATATGCTTAAGAGTCCAAAACAATTAAAAGAATCGCTTCTTGAATACATACCGTTAAGTAATAAAAATTTAGTGGTACTAGGCAAGGAAATCGACAACGTTGTACGGTCTAATGCTATTGCCATACCTCTAGTTGCTGTAGCCCAAGGAATTATAGCATTGATAGGTTTTTATATTTTTGGGGTTGAAAATCCGCTTTTCTGGTTCGTAATTGTAACTATTGGTTCTATGATTCCGTTTATTGGAACGCTGGTAGGTATTCTACCGGTATTTGTGCTAAGTCTTGCAAGCGGAGAAAGTTTTCAAGCTTGGGGCATTTTAATTTATGGTGCTACAGTCGTTGCAATGACAGACAATGTCATTAGACTTTTTGTACTTAAAAAGCTCGATAGCACTCACCCTCTAATTACTCTAATAGGCGTTTTAATAGGTATTCCCCTTTTCGGTTTTGTCGGACTGATTTTTGGTCCGTTGATAATCAATCTATTTTTAATAATCGTGAAAATATATAAACAGCAATACGGTATTCAAAAACCGAATAGGCAACGTGCACAGCAAATGTAGTTAGCGGCGCAAGTATTTACTTAGAAAACCATAGACATCTTCCGATATTTTAAAGCGATAAAGTACACCTATGTAAAATACCATCATTAAAATGCTTTTGAGAATAATATTAAGTAGCGGATGAAAACCAAAGCTAAAAGCAGAAAAAATAGCCGCTACAACAACCAATAACGCAAACACCTTCAAAGTCTCATTTGTAAATGGCAACATTTTAAATTTGGATTTCACATACCCTAATTTTAAGGTATTGTATATGAAAAAGGCACTAAAACTAGCAATAGCAGCTCCATTTATTCCATACTTTGGAATTAGCCAAAGATTGAATAAAATGGCAAGTACAGCCAATAATACTCCGAAAAACAAAATAGAACGATAGTAATCAGAATTGAATAGAATCGAATTATTGTTTCCCAGCAAAGCATCATACACCTTTACCAATCCAACCCAAAAAACGATCATAAACCCACCGGAGTACTTTTCTGGTAGCAGCTCGTATAGTTCATTTAAATTTAATAGGATGAGAAGGAAAAGAATACCGGAAACAATGAATAAGGTCAATGAGCTTTTTTGATATAATTGTGCAAGCGCAGGCTTATCGTTATCGTTTAAATAAGTTGCCGTCAACGGGTATGTTATTTGATGCATTGCCCTAGATGGCACCGCAATGGTTGATGCAACAAACCCAGCCACAGCATAGAAAGCTACATTTTCAAGTTCAAGAAAGTTATTCAGCATCACCTTATCAACCTCCATAAGAACAATAGCAGTAGATCCACCCAAAATAATAAGAGCGCTATACTTAACTATGGTTTTCCAATTTTCAGGAAATTTAAAATTCAATTTAGGTTTACGCACCGTGTATGCATAGAGTTTCATGATTACAGCACGTACAAGATAGAAACCTACTAAAGCATTAATAAAAAAATCAATATCTATGATTTTAAAATATAAAAGAAGAAGTAAAATAGTCTGACCTATTCTACAAAAGATCTCTTTCATAAAATTGCCGAACATAGATTTCATTTTAATTCTTGCCCAGGCATAAAAAACTTCAAAATATGCCATTGCCATACCCACTAAAAAAATATGCCAGACATAATCCCTAACCACATCATTCTGTCTAGAAAGCAGGTTTCCAATAGTGTCATTAGCTAAAAAGCTTAGTAACGCAACAGGCACAATTAATACTAAGGGAAGTAAAAGCATTAAAGTAAGAAATGAATTCTGAGTTTGATCATTCTTAAAACTAGAGTAAAATTTCACCAAACTATTGGGTACACCAAATGCCAGAATAGGCATAAGCACAGCGGATACAGATAAGATGACCTGTATTAAACCATAATTACCTGGCTGCATAAAATTAGTGTACAAAAACAATGTATTGACCGCCCCAATTGCAAAACCAAAATAGGTTACAATTGTATTATTCAACGACTGTTTTAGTACGATACCCATTAAATATATTCGACCAATTTTCGGGTGAGTTCCCTTCTACTGTATTGCTTTATACTACCAGAGCTTATTTGCAATTCTCCTTGTTGAAATTGCTGAAACCAGCTTAAAAGTACGTTTTTCAACTCAATATCATCAGAATAGTCAAACATCTGTCCGGTTTTCGTTTCCTTAACAATACCAGCAACTTCCCAATTTTTAGGACCTATACCCAATATAGGTCTTTTTGCCGCCATATATTCAAACAGCTTACCGGGTATAATACCAATGGTATCGACCGAGTCTATTTCAACCAATAACAATACTTGCGATGATTTTTGATATGCTAATGCATCATAATGCGTAACATAGCCAACAATCTCAATATACTCCTGCAAACCGGCTTCAGATATTGATGCAAGTATTTCTTCACTTACCACACCAATAAAACGTAATTGTAGTGCCTTCTTAAAATCCTCATTTTCCCTTAACAAATTTGACAAAACTTTCCACAGGTTCATTGGGTTTCTACCACTCAATAAGGAACCAATATGGGCAATAGTAAACTTAGAATCTAATTTATAACTTGAAGCTATTTCACCATCATATCCGTTAGTTATGACCTTTATTGGCTGATTAGTAATCTGTTGAAATTCTAGCTTTGTTGTATTGCTCGTAACTATAATTTTATCGGCACTATTTAAAACATCAGACTCTAGTTGTTTGTGCTTTTTTTCTGCTGATGAAGATAGTTTCAGTTTTTTATGATAGCCGATAGTAGTCCACGGATCACGAAAATCTGCAATCCAATTTAAAGGCTGAGACTTCTTTAAATAATAACCGATAAGGTGAACACTATGCGGAGGACCGGTTGTTATAACAGTTTCTATTCCTTCATTTACCAAAACATCTTTTAAAAAACCAACAGAGGGTTTTACCCAAAATTTTCTTGCATCGGGTATAAATAGATTACCCCTAACCCACAATAGAACCTTCTCTAAAAAAGATTGATTTTTGCTTTGAATAATTCCAGAACTTATACGCTTTGTTTTCTTACTAGAAAATACAGAGGCTATACGGTAGGGTTCCTTTATAGAATGCTTATAAATTTTTAAATCATCTGGAATATCATGAGCAAAAGAGTCATCTAAAAGCGGATAATGTGGATTCTCAGGAATATACAGAACCGGTTCAATACCAAAGTCTCTTAGGTACTTTACAAACTTTAGCCAACGCTGAACCCCAGGTCCGCCAGCGGGTGGCCAATAATAGGTAATGACCAGAACCTTTCTCATTATGCTTCCTCTTCTTTCTTAGATTTCCAAAAAGAAAAACCGAATCCTCCAATAATTACAAGACCCAATAAAATAGTGCTGGCTAAAGTGATTTTACTACCTGTAGCCACTACTTCTGGTTTGAATTTAAATTCAATTTTATGTTCACCTGAAGGAATTTTCAAAGCTCTTAATGCATAATCAACTTTGAAGTAATCACTTTCTTTTCCGTCTATATAAGCATTCCAACCATTCTTGTAATACATTTCTGAAAAAACAGCGACACCTTCATTACTATTTTTAGACGTATACGTTAAATGATTAGGCTCATAATCAATTAAAGAAATTGAAGCCGTAGAATCCACTTGATAAGACAATGGATAAATATCAGAAAACTTAGAAGAATTGAAAACAGCTACATTCTTAGTATCTAAACTATCTAAAGCCATTATTTCAGCATCTGCATTGGCAACAGGTTCTAGTTGAGAAATAAACCAAGCATTACCATTTGCATTGGGATTTTCAATAGGAAAAACATTACCCTCCTGATCTTGTCTAATAACATATTTAATGTTCATCATATTCAAGACGGATAAGTTACCGTTGTACACATGAAAATTAAACAAGTCTTGCATGCCGGCAGGTTTAGCCGCATGATAGCCTGTTATACTTTGGTGGAAGTAAGCAGTTTTAGCCGAATCAAATCCGTCTGTTTGATCAAAAACACGGAATACTCCGTCATCTTTAGCAATGATTTTATCAGCAGTAGATTCTTGAAAAGGTTCTAACATTTTTCGTTTAGACACGAAATTATCATTGTTTACATAGCGCAAATCAACCCCTACTAAATCTATCATAACTAATACTCCAATTGCAATGATCAAGAAATTCATTTTTAATTTTCCCTTTAAATACAGCCAAATTAATAATGCCGTACCCAAAGCAAAAGCTAAAGAACGTAATAGATCACTAGTATAAACACTCTTACGATCTAGTCTAAGCATTTCTGGAAGCTCTTCTAAACCTGTCATTCTAAGACTATCATCGTTGGCACCAACAAAATGAAAAGCGCCTTTGAATATGAATAGCACTACCCCAAGACCTAAAATAATAGCTGATGCAATAGTAAGGGATTTTATTTTATCCGCTTGTGGAACTTTGTCCTTAAACAATTTTTTTAACGCTAAAATGGCTAAAACAGGAACACAAAGTTCTAATACAATTTGTATAGATGATACTGCCCTAAACTTATCATATAGAGGAAAGTAATCTATCATGAAATCGGTTAAAGCACTAAAGTTCTTTCCCCAAGATAAAACCAATGACATTATTGAACCGAACAGCAACCACCATTTGTGCTTGCCTTTAACCAAAAATAATCCTAGAATAAACAAGAAGAATATAACCGCACCCAAATATGCCGGACCAGAAGTACCCGGCTGTTCTCCCCAATACAAAGGTAAACCACTTACAAAATCCAAGGCACTTGATCTTGCCAAGCCCTTATCTATTAGATAATTATATGATTTAGAATTCTCACCCAAGTTCTCTTGACTTGCACCACCAAAAAGGCGGGGAACAAATAAGTTTAAAGATTCCGCAATACCATAACTCCAATTGGTAATATAGGCTTTACTTAACCCACCAGTGTCTGATTTTGGTGAACCATCTGGGTTAATGGTCAATTCGCTTTTACCACGTGTACTCCAGTCAGCATATTCTTTAGTAGCCATTAGCCCCGTTGCATTGGCGGCAATCCCCAAAGTTACCGCTAACAATAGAATACCTATAGAAGCGAAATAGTGCTTTATCTTTTTATCCTTTATTGCATACACCAAATACACCACACCCAAAATGAGAACTAGTAGCATAAAGTAATAGGTCATTTGATAGTGGTTGGCTGTAATTTCAAGAGCCATAGCCAAGGCTGTTAAAACAAATCCCCAGAGGTATTTCTTTCTAAAAACCAGAACAATACCAGCCAACAATACTGGCAAATAAGCCATAGCATGTGCTTTTGCATTATGCCCGGCTCCTAAAATAATTATAAGGTAAGTGGAAAAACCAAATGCCAAAGCACCTACAACTGCAAGTCTATAGTCTACTTTTAGGCAACAAAGAAGAATATAAAAACCTATGAAGTAAAGAAAAAGGTAATCTGCAGGTCTAGGTAAAAATCGAATTAATCGATCTAATTTTTTGATGTAATTATGCGGATAGTTTGCACCAAGTTGGTATGTCGGCATGCCACCAAATGCACTATTGGTCCAATACGGTTCTTGGTCGTTAGATTTTCGAAAATCATTCTGCTCTTTCGCCATGCCCGTATACTGGGCAATGTCATGCTGGTACATAACTTTACCTTGAAGCACAGGGCTAAAATATGCCAGTGCAGCAATGATAAAAAATACGACAACAAAAAAATGGATGAAAAAGAATTTTAAGCCTTGCTTCATTTGCTAAATAAGTAGTGTTTTGGCAAAGATAACTAGTCTAGCTCTTCAAAATCAATGTATTCACCTACTTTTTCTGAATCGTTCTTTTTTCGAGATGGTTTTTTATTGATAATAACACTTTCATCTTCCTCTTGTTGAAAAGGACGTTGATTATCAAAAGCTTCCCTAAAATGAGATTCTGTTTTCTTGGCTGCGTAGTTCAATATTTTTGGTGCAAACAACTTCGCCAAAAATTTCAGCAAGTAATACACCAAAAGAATAATTAATATAGTTTTTAAAAAAGCCATTTATTCTTACTTAAGATATATCAAAAATACAATTATCACGTTGTATATAAAGAATCATACTATTAAAATAAATATAAAATCGTGTTCATGAATAGTCTTTTTGCCTACTCTAAATCATATCAATACGTATTAACCCTATTATTTCTTCTACCGCTGGCGGGTATTTCACAGTACACAGATGTTATAAATTCTAATAGACCAGGAGTATCTGTAAGTGCTTATGCCGTTGGAAAAAACGTGGTGCAAGCAGAAATGGGACTGTTTTATGAGCAAAAAGATCATACACTTTTAAATACAGAGTCTAATATTTGGGGTACCGACATATCATTACGATACGGATTACTATTTGAGAAACTAGAACTGAATTATGAAGGCACTTTCCAAAACCAAAATATCACTTATTTAAATTTTGATGTTACAGGGAAGCGAACAGATTTTACCAGAAATAGATTAGGATTAAAGTTTCTTGTTTACGATCCGTTTAAAAATCCTGAAGCAAATAAGCCAAATCTTTATAGCTGGAGAGCGAACAACAAATTTCAATTTAAAAATCTTTTGCCTGCCGTTTCTATTTATGGCGGCGCAAACTTTATATTAGGAGACAATCCTTTTTACATTGGAGAACCAACTATTTCTTACCGTGGTATGATTGCAACCCAAAGTCGTTTGACACCAAGGTTTGTTTTAATTACCAATACAGCTTACGATCGCATTACAACAGATGACCCAGAGTTAAGCTATACTATTTCGTTATCTCATGCCTTTAGAAACCCAAAATGGAGTGTTTTTGTTGAACATCAAGGTATAGATAGTGATCGTTATTCAGATTTATTGATCCGTGGTGGTATTGCACATTTACTTAAAGAAAATTTTCAATTGGATATTAACATGGGAGCCAGTTTAAAAAATACCCCTACTCGTATTTTCTTTGGAATAGGCGGTTCGTATAGAATGGATTTCCATAAAGACAAGCTTAAACCAATTGAAGACCAAGAAGCTGACCAAAATGGCGGAGCCATTGACAAGAAAGCCATGAAAAAGAAAAAGAAGGAAAAGAATAAAAAAGGAAGCGGTGCAGAAGACATTGACCTTGGTCCTTCTAAAAAACAACTTAAGAAATTAAAGAAAGCGGAAAAGAAGAAAAAGAAAGAGAGTGGCGAGATAGACTTTTAATTAGCCGCTACCCCTCCCTATTTTTCACAATCAACCACTTTAATTTGTTGATTAATATCACTAATATTGGCACTTCTAAAGAAGTTCAATGATCACATTACATGAAGCTAAAACAAAGCAAGACTTAAAACGCTTTGTAACCTTTCCGTTTTCACTATATAAAGACAATAAATATTGGGTGCCACCAATCATTAATGATGAGCTAGAAAGCTTTGACAAGGATAAAAATCCCGTTTTTAAGGATGCTGAAGCTTGGTTCTTTCTGGCTAAGGATGGAGATAAGATTGTAGGCCGTGTGGCTGCAATAATCAATCACCTAGAAATAAATCAACAAAACGTAAAGAAAATGCGATTTGGCTGGTTCGACTTCGTTGATGACCCAGCAGTTTCAAAAACACTTTTAGACAAGGTTGCCGAAATAGGAAAAGAACACAACTTAGAATATATGGAAGGTCCCGTAGGATTTTCAAATCTGGATAAAGTTGGAGTTCTAGTAGAAGGTTTTGACCATATTGGCACCATGATTACTTGGTATAACCACGCTTACTACAAAGACCATTATGAAAATTTAGGCTTTGTAAAGGAAAAGGAATACATGGAAAACAAGTTCCCTGCAAAAAATGCAGATCCCGCTTTGTTTACCAGACTGAATGATTTGGTAAAAAAACGCTACGGACTTAAAGAAGTCAATTTTACCAAAACTAAAGAAGTCATGCCTATGGCAGATGAAATGTTCGACCTCTTTAACGCAACATATGCCAACCTTTCTTCATTTGTTCCTATTACAGAAATACAGAAAGCATACTTCAAGAAAAAATACATCAGCTTTATCAATCCAGAATATATAAAGTTTGTAAAGGATAAAGATGACAAGCTAATAGCCTTTGCCATTGTTATGCCTGCTTTTTCCGAAGCTTTACAAAAGGCAAAGGGAAAGTTATTTCCGTTCGGTTTGTTCCATTTATTAAAAGCTAAGAAAAACAGTAAGGATGTTATTTTCTATTTAATAGGTATAGATCCTGAATATCAAAATAAAGGTGTTACGGCTGTAATATTTAACGAATACCATAAAACATTTAGCGAAAAAGGTATTGATATGTGTTACAGAACCCCTGAATTAGAAGAAAATTTAGCTATTAAACAGATGTGGAAACACTTTGACCCTAAAGTCTATAAACGCAGAAGAACGTATAGAAAATCGCTTTAAAAAAAGAGAAAAATAAAAAGCCCGAAATCATTTGATTTCGGGCTTTTCTAATATCATTCAATAAGAAATTACTCTCCCATTGCAGCTGCAACAGCAGCAGATAATCTTTTGTAAGTACCATTCTGCAAACGCTCTCTAATAGCTGAGAATGCTGCCAATGTTTCTTCAACATCTTGCAACGTATGTGTAGCAGTAGGTATTAAACGTAAAAGAATAAGTCCTTTAGGAATTACCGGATATACAACAATAGAACAGAAAATACCGTGATTTTCACGTAAATCCTTTACTAACGCCATTGCTTCTGGAATACTACCATTAAGGTATACCGGTGTTACACAACTAGAAGTTGTACCAATATCAAAACCTTTTTCTTTTAATCCGTTTTGTAATGCATTTACGTTCTCCCAAAGTTTAGCTTTAAGCTCTGGTTGCGTACGTAACATATCTAAACGTTTCAATGCTCCTTTTACATAAACCATTGGTAATGATTTAGCGAACATTTGAGAACGAAGGTTATATTTTAAATAATCTATAATTTCTTGGTCAGCGGCAACAAAAGCACCAATACTGGCCATAGACTTAGCAAAAGTTGCCAAATAAACATCAATACCATCTTGCACGCCTTGTTCTTGACCTGCACCAGCACCAGTTTCACCTAAGGTACCAAAACCGTGTGCATCATCAACCAACAATCTAAAGTTGAATTTATCTTTTAAAGCAACAATCTCTTTTAAGATACCTTGCTCTCCACGCATACCGAATACACCTTCAGAGATAACCAAAATACCTCCACCAGTTTGCTCGGCTAATTTTGTAGCACGCTCTAAGTTCTTTTCTAAACTTTCTGGATTATTGTGAACAAACGTAAAACGTTTACCCATATGCAAACGCACACCGTCAATAATACAGGCGTGACAATCTACATCATAAACTATGATATCATCTTTAGTAACAAGGGCGTCAATTACAGACATGAAACCTTGGTACCCAAAATTCAATAAGTAAGAAGCTTCTTTTTGAACAAAAGCAGCACATTCTTGCTCTAATTGCTCATGAAACTCTGTATGACCACTCATCATTCTTGCTCCCATTGGGTATGCAGAACCATATTCAGCTGCAGCCTCACCATCTACCTTCTTAATCTCAGGAAGATTCGCCAAGCCTAAATAATCATTGATACTCCAGGTGATAACATCTTTTCCCTGAAATTTCATTCTATTAGAAATAGGACCTTCCAATTTAGGGAACACGAAGTAACCCTCTGCTTGTGAAGCCCATTTACCTAAAGGGCCTTTATTCGCTAAAATTCTATCAAATAAGTCTTTCATTGTTTAATTTGGATCTGTCTGCAAAAGTAAATAATTTTGATAAAAGAACATAAATTATTTATAACGCAAAAAAGTGGGCTATAAACCCACTTTATTTACAATTATATCTTAAAAAAATTACTTAATATATTGAATTTCCTGTGTTTCTTCCACCGTTTGCGTATTCAAGAAACCTTGATCCTCCATCCACTGGTCACTATATATTTTACTCATATAACGAGAACCATGATCAGGAAATATACACACTACATTACTATTTTTATCAAAGGTGTTCAATTCATTCAATTGTTTAATGGCCTGCATGACCGCACCACTGGTATACCCTACAAAAATACCTTCAGTTCTAGAAATTTCTCTAGCTGTATGGGCACTTTCAGCATCGGTAACTTTAATAAACTCATCTATAGCACTAAAATCCGTAGCACCGGGAATTAAGTTTTTTCCCAAACCTTCTATTCTATAAGGATAAATCTCATTGGTATCCAATTTACCGGTTTCATGATATTTTTTTAGGACAGAGCCATAAGCATCTACACCAATAACCTTTATATTCGGGTTTTGTTCCTTTAAATACCGTGCCGTTCCAGAAATTGTACCACCTGTACCACTACAGGCAATAAGATGTGTAATTTGCCCACCAGTCTGCTCCCATATCTCTGGACCAGTAGATCTATAATGGGCTTCCATATTCAACTGATTGAAATATTGGTTGATATAAATAGAACCTTTTGTTTCTTTATGCAACCTTTTTGCAACTTCGTAATATGACCTTGGATCATCTGCACTTACATGAGCCGGACATACATATACCTTTGCACCCATTGAGCGTAGCATATCTATTTTATCCGGAGATGACTTTGAACTTACCGCTAGAATACAATCGTACCCTTTTATAATACTTGCCATTGCAATACTAAAGCCGGTATTTCCCGAAGTTGTCTCTATTACTGTGCTGCCTTCCGTAAGTAAACCTGCTTTCTCTGCCTGCTCAATAATATGAATCGCTATTCTGTCTTTTGAAGAGTGACCCGGATTAAATGCTTCTACCTTAGCGTAAAAATTACCGGTAAGGTTTTCTGCTATTTTATTCAACTTAACTAGTGGTGTATTACCGACCAGCTCTAATATATTGTTGTAAGCCCTGATCTCATTTTTCATAAGGGGGATATCAATGTTTAATTATTATTAAAGAAATTATTTAAAATTTCAGTAGCAAATTTACAGTTTTTTTTCCACTATGCGATTTTCCCTTCTAAATCTAAAAGAAATGCATATTCCTTCGCCACCTCTCTTAATGACTCAAACCTACCCGAAGCACCGCCATGACCTGCCTCCATGTTGGTATTTAACATCAAAAGGTGGTCATCTTTTTTTAATTCCCTTAATTTAGCCACCCACTTTGCAGGTTCAAAGTATTGTACCTGAGAATCGTGCAACCCTGTTGTTACCAGCATATTTGGATATTCTTGAGCAACAACATTGTCATAGGGAGAATATGATTTCATATAATCGTAATATTCTTTTTCATTAGGATTGCCCCACTCATCATACTCACCTGTTGTCAAGGGTATGGAATCATCTAGCATAGTAGTAACAACATCTACAAAAGGTACCGCTGCAATAACGCCGTTGTAAATATCAGGTTGTAAATTGATTATCGCACCCATTAGCAGACCACCGGCAGAACCGCCCATTGCATACAAATGCTTGGAACTAGTCATTTTCTGTTCAATCAAAAATTTAGAACAATCGATAAAATCTGTGAACGTATTTTTCTTTTTCAAAAGTTTACCGGTTTCGTACCATCTACGTCCTAGATATTCACCTCCTCTAATGTGAGCAATGGCAAAAACAAAACCGCGATCCAATAAACTCAACCTAACGGTAGAAAAATAAGGATCGATCGTAGAACCGTAAGATCCATACGCATATTGCAAAATAGGTGTATTTTCATCTAAAGCGGTATCTTTTCTATAAACGATGGACATAGGTATTTTTTCACCATCTCTCGCGTTAGCCCACAAACGTTCTTCTTTATAATTATCTTTATCAAACAATCCACCAAGTACCTCTTGTTCTTTTTTAATTTCCTTAGCCTTAGTTCGCATATTAAAATCGATTACCGAACTAGGTGTTGACATAGAATTGTAAGAATATCTTAAAACCTCGGTATCAAAATCAGGATTATTACCCACATAAGCAGTATACGTTTCACTTTCAAAAGGTAAAAAGTACTCTGCCGTTCCATCCCAACGAATAATTCTAATTTTATTGAGTCCGTTTTCACGTTCGGAAAGCACATAGTACTCTTTAAAAATATCTATATCTTCTAGAAGAACATCTTTTCTATGTGGAATAAATTCTTGCCAATGCTCAGAAGAAGTCTTGTCCTCTGAAGTTCGCATCAATTTAAAATTCTCTGCCTTGTCCTTATTGGTTAAAATGTAAAAACTATTTTCATAATGAAAAATGGTGTATTCCAATCCGCGTTCTCTAGGCGAAAATATTTGAAACTCCCCATTGGGCGTATCCGTAGATAGAATTTGAAATTCAGAGGTTAAAGTACTGAACGAACCAATAACCAAGTATTTCTTAGATTTTGTACGATATATAAATGTGCTAAACGTATCATCTTCTTCATGATAAATCAAAACATCTTCAGAAGTTGGAGTACCTAATTTATGCTTGTATATTTTATCTGAACGCAGAGTAACCGGGTCTTTACGAGTATAAAACAATGTCTCATTATCATTTGCCCAAACTCCACCACCAGTCGTATTTTCAATTTTATCATCTAGAACAACTCCTGTTTCAAGGTTTTTGATTTGTAAGGTATATTGTCTTCTAGAAACCGTATCTACCCCAAAAGCGGCCATTTTATTATTCGGGCTAATAGCTATACCACCAAGACTAAAATAATCATGGCCTTTAGCCATATCATTACAATTGAACATGATTTCCTCTTCAGTATCTAAATTATTCTTAAATCTAGAGTATAAAGGATATTCACCTCCAATAACATATCTAGTGCTATACCAGTAATCGTTCAATTTATAAGGAACAGAAGAATCGTCTTCTTTGACCCTACCCTTCATTTCTTGAAACAAATCTTCCTGAAAAACTTTAGTATGCTCGGTTAAGGCATCATAATACTCATTCTCAGCTTCTAGATAAGAAATAACATCTTTGTTTTCCTTATCATTCAACCAATAATAATTGTCTACCCGTACATCATCGTGAATAACCAATTCTTTGGGAATTTTTTGCGCCTTTGGCGGATGCTTAACACTCATACAAACTACATTATAAAATAAG
>JAHDDP010000016.1 GCA_020629285.1 Maribacter sp. | reverse complement strand
ATAATTCAATGAACAAAATAAAAATATTGTGGGTAGATGATGAAATTGATTTACTCAAGCCCCATATCATCTTTTTAGAATCTAAAAATTACAGCGTAATCACCTGTCAAAGCGGTCAAGAAGCCATAGAGGAGCTAGCGGAAACAAGAGTGGATATCGTTTTTTTGGACGAAAACATGCCCGGTATTTCTGGACTTGAAACACTTTCGGAAATTAAAATTATAGATAACTCTTTGCCTGTGGTCATGATTACCAAGAGTGAAGAAGAATCTATAATGGAAGAAGCCATTGGCTCTAAAATTGCGGATTACCTAATAAAACCAGTAAATCCTAATCAGATATTACTTTCCTTAAAAAAGAATTTAGACCACTCAAGATTGGTTTCTGAGAAGACCACAAGTAATTATCAGCAAGAATTTAGAAAAATTGCGATGGACCTTTCTATGGTAAGCACTTACCAAGAGTGGGCAGATTTATATAAAAAATTGATTTATTGGGAATTACAGTTAGAAGAAATTGAGGACAGCGGAATGTTTGAGATATTAGAATCTCAAAAGACCGAAGCAAATCAACAATTCGGCAAGTTTGTAGATCGAAATTATGAAGATTGGTTTACAGATATTGATGCACCTGTAATGTCTCATACCCTATTTAAGGAATGGATTGCGCCAGAAATTAAAGACCAAAAGACCTTATTGATAGTGGTAGACAATTTACGTTATGATCAATGGTATGCTTTTGAAGATACGGTCAACACCTTTTACAAAAAGAAAAAGGAAGATTCATATTATAGCATACTCCCAACAGCTACCCAATATGCAAGAAATGCCATATTTTCAGGGCTTACTCCGCTTGCTATGGAAAAAAAATATCCAGAATGGTGGAAAAACGATACCGAGGAAGGAGGCAAAAACTTATTTGAAGATAAGTTTCTAGGAGAACAGCTTAAAAGGTTGGGTTTAGAATTAAAATGGGAATATCATAAGATTAGTAGCTTAAAGCAAGGGAAGCATCTTAGCCAGAATTTCAAAGCACAAAAAGATAACGACCTAACCGTAATTGTATACAATTTTGTTGACATGCTTTCTCATTCAAAAACAGAAATGGAAGTAATTAAAGAATTGGCGTCAAATGATAAATCTTACAGATCACTGACTACCAGTTGGTTTAAGAATTCGCCGATGTTAGAAATCATACAGCAAGCCCAAACTTTGGGAATGAAACTGATTATAACAACGGATCATGGAACTATAAATGTAAAATCTCCTTCTAAAGTGGTAGGCGACAGAGACACCAGTCTAAACTTACGTTATAAAACAGGCAGAAGCCTTACCTATGAAAAAAACGATGTTCTTGCAGCGAAAGACCCAAAATCTATTCATTTACCAAGTATAAATATGAGCAGCTCTTATATCTTTGCCAAGAACGATTTGTTTTTCGCTTATCCAAATAACTACAATCACTATGTTAGTTACTACAGAAATACGTACCAACATGGCGGTGTTTCTTTAGAAGAAATGATTATACCTTTTGTAGTTTTGGAACCTAAATAAATTACAGATTATGGAATTCATTTATCAAGAAGGTGAATTAAAGAATATTGCTCAGCAGCTTATCAAACACACCAGTAGCAAGACATTTGCTTTTTATGCTCCTATGGGTGCAGGAAAAACAACATTGATCAAAACACTTATAAAAGAATTAGGTAGTAGCGATAATGTAAGCAGTCCTACATTTGGTTTGGTTAACGAATACGCTTTGGAGTCTGGTGAGCTACTAGGTTACCATTTCGATTTTTATCGGTTGGAAGAAGAGGAAGAAGCAATGGACATGGGACTAGATGATTATTTAGCCTCCGGCGGATGGATATTTATGGAATGGCCAGAAAAAATTCCAAGTTTAATACCCAAAGATGTTCAGAACATAAAAATTGAAATTTTAGATGAAACTACTAGGAAGCTAATTATCTTAAAATAAAAGCTATCGCAAATCATGGAGTTTAATGATTATTCTGAATTAGCAATTCGCACATCGTTCTAAGCAAAGATTTATTGCATTTTTTCGATGAAAAACGAAGAATTCGATAAAATGTTCAAAAAATCGGTTTAAGTACATAATTTTAACGACAAAAGGGTATTTAGTTGTATATTTTTTCTTACGTTTGTAGGAGAACTAAATATTTAGTATAACCAAAAACCCCTTGAAAATGAAAAACAAAAAAACATTCTTAGCATCAATCGCTTTAGGCGTATTTCTTTTAGCTATGACTGCACCGATTATTGATATTGACAATCAAGATTTAAATGTTGATAAAAGAAAATTGACTAAAAGAATATAACTCATATTCCTTTTACGAATCTAAAAAAGAGAGCATTATAAATGCTCTCTTTTTATTTATAATAATTAACTATTTACTTCGTTAGCATATAGTAATACTATGGTGCGAATGATTAATAAAGTTAAAAAAAAGAAAGCTAAAAAGAAGATTTTTCTAGAAACTCTTCTAGTCTTTTTTATAGCAATTTCACCTTTTTTATATAAGGTATATGACTATTTGCCTTATGACCAAAATGGCGATGCTTTAGTTTTAGGCTTTACCTTAGGAAACAATGGGTTTCCAGATACATTAACTTATTTATGGTACCTAACTTCCAAAATAGTCCCTCTTTACTTAATGATTTTTTGGTTCCTTACTTCACGTGATTGGTGGTATCATATTATTATAATACCAATCGCGATGTATGCCTTTCAGATGTTTGAGGTGTTTTATGACTCAGATAATATGATTGACACTGATAATATTTGGTGGTTGATTCCAATATGCATGATCACAATACCATCGGTTTATTTTATTCGAATTACACTTTATGACAAACATGTAAACGGTATAGACCTAGAAGCAATGGAAGCTGAATTGGAAGAATTAAAGGCAAAAGGGATTCATAATACTAATGACACAAGTAACGACTTTACAAATGACCAAACTGTTGAGATTCCTTCAATATCGGAAGATATAAACGAAAAATTATCTACAGGAAACTTAGAGAGCATTTTTAAGAATGTTCAAAATCGAATTCAAGATTGGTTACAATTAAAATCATAACTATTCATTATCTTTAAAAAAGTACAAATCATTCATTTCTTTAAAAATTGTACATTTGAGATTCAGGTCATTGATTTGAACAACTCATTATTAAGTTATGAACCAACCCACTTCCCCTTTTAGTAAGCACCAATTAATTCCGCAAGAGGAAACCCTAGAGGTTTTGCGTCAAAAAGGAGAATTATTTATTGGAATTCCGAAAGAAAACCAATACCAAGAAAAAAGAATTTGTCTTACTCCAGATGCTGTAAATGCTATTACCGCTAATGGTCATCGTGTTTTAATAGAATCTGGTGCCGGTGAAGGTGCGCATTACTCTGATGCAGATTACGTTACTGCTGGTGGAGAAATCACTAGAGACACCAAAAAAGTTTTCGCTTGCCCTTTAATTCTAAAAGTTGAGCCTCCTACCCTAACTGAAATAGAATATATAAACCCGCAGACAACAATTATATCTGCACTTCAGATTAAGACACAGTATAAAGAGTATTTTGAAGAATTAGCAAGAAAACGAATTACTGCTATTGCATTTGAATATATTAGAGATGAAGAAGGTAAGTACCCTGCAGTAAGATCACTTAGTGAAATTGCTGGTATTTCTTCAGTTCTAATTGCAGCAGAATTAATGGCTGCCAATAACAATGGTAACGGACTCATGTTTGGTAATATTAGCGGTGTACCACCTGTGGAAGTAGTTATTATAGGCGCAGGAACAGTCGGTGAGTTCGCAGCTCGATCAGCTATAGGAATTGGAGCAAATGTCAAAGTCTTTGACAATTCTATAACCAAGCTTAGAAATATACAGACCAACTTAAAACAAACGGTCTACACATCTACCATTCAACCCAAAAACCTATTAAAAGCCTTAAAACGATGTGATGTTGCCATTGGAGCTACACGTGGTAAAGATCGATCGCCCGTGGTTGTAACCAGTACTATGGTGGAGCACATGAAAAAAGGTGCTGTAATTATTGATGTAAGTATTGATACAGGTGGATGTTTTGAAACCAGCGAAATAACCGATCACAATAAGCCCACTAGAAAGAAATTTGATGTTATACATTATGGTGTTCCAAACATTCCATCTAGATATCCAAAAACAGCATCGGTAAGCATAAGTAATATTTTTACGCCATACTTACTAAAAATAGGAGAAGATGGCGGATTAGAAAATTCCCTTCGCTTTGACAAAGGTCTTCGTAACGGACTTTATATGTACCACGGTATTTTAACAAACAAGTCTGTAGGCGAATGGTTCGATTTACAATACAGTGACATAAATTTCCTTATTTTTTAGAATACGAAAGACATTCCTTTCCCTATCCATTTTAAAGACATAATTTTGCGCTTTCAAAAGTATGGAAGCATGAATATGGATTTTATTAAAAGGTTAGGTTTTTTCTTAGTTGGCTTATCAATTGGTATCGTATTTCTAACTTTTTTCCTAAAAAAGAAATCTCAAGAAACGGGAGTATATTTCTGTTACCTACCAGATTGTAGAACATTAAAGGATATTAGATCTAAATCTATGTACTACAGCGATGAAGCTACACAAAAACTTAAAGCGTTTGAATTAGATTCTATAGGCGTTACTTATATATTAACCGAAGGAGATGTTGATTTTAGTAAAAGTGATACAAAATCCGTTCCCTGTAAAACATACATTATAGAGTCTGAATACAAGGAACGTGATTATATATTTACTGTTAGAAATTGCAGAGAAAAAGCTACAATACAGAAAGTAGAAAGAGAATAAAATCTCTTTACATTTTTCTACGCTTTCTTTCTTTTTTTAATAAAGACAACTCTCTACTTGTTTGTCCGGCAACGGATGTATTTTCATCTGCCCTTCTAATTAAATACGGCATAACATCACGTACAGGGCCAAATGGCAAATATTTAGCAACATTATACCCATTAGCCGCTAAGTTATAAGAGATATGGTCACTCATACCATATAGCTGGCCAAACCAAATATGGGTGTTATTCTTATCAACCCCGTTGTCTTCCATCAATTGCATTAAACGATAACAACTTTCTTCATTATGTGTGCCGGCAAATATGGAAAGCGTATCTAAATGATTAATCATGTATTCAATAGTAGCATTGAAATTATCGTCTGTTTCTGCTTTGGTTTTACATATTGGAGAAATATACCCTTTTTCTTTAGCACGGTCATTTTCCTTTTCCATATAAGCACCCCGTACCACTTTCATACCTACCAAAAAGCCATCTTTAACGGCACGTTCATGCAATGACTTTAAATAAGGTAAGCGGTCCCACCTGTAAGTCTGTAAAGTATTAAAAACAATACGCTTCTTTTTGTTATACTTACGCATCATGTCTTCGGCTAAGTTATCTGCCGCATCTTGCATCCAACTTTCTTCTCCATCGATCAAAAGAGAAACTTCTAAATCATGTGCTTTCTTACATACCTTATCAAATCTGTTCACCACACGTTGCCATTCTGCCTCTTCAGACGAAGTAAGCTTTTTCTTTTCGCTTATTTTTTGATAAAGCGCTAAACGACCAAAACCCGTTGGTTTAAAAACGGCATACGGTATCGCTTCTTTTTCTTTCACGAAATCTAAAATTGTCAAAATAATTTCAGTAGCCGCATCGAAAGGATCTTCCTCCTCCTTACCTTCAACAGAATAATCGAGTACAGAACATACTCCTTTCTCCCACATACGGTCTACCACAGGTAAACAATCTCGTTCGTTCACCCCACCACAGAAGTGGTCAAAAACTGTAGCTCTTATTAAACTTTCAACCGGCAAATGGGCTTTAAATGCGAAGTTTGTAATTACCGAACCCATTTTCACTAACGGTTCATTGGAAATCATTTTAAAAAGAAAGTATGCTCTTTCTAATTCCGAATCGGTTTTTAAGGCAAATGCAGTTGCAGTATTTTCAAAAATTTGGTCCATTCTTTATTATTTCAATAACGATCAAATATAATAACAGAATTTATAATCTTAAGACTAAAAATAACCTTTATTTTGTACTAGAAATGCAAATAAAAAAAGCCATATTTTCAATGGATTCCATAATCTCAGATTCTTACGCAGTACATTTTAACGAAGAAGCCTTTAAAGCTTTAAATACTCATTTAGCCAATAAGAAATATTCTATAGTTTTTATTCTAGTTGATGAGAACACACACGAACTTTGTTTGCCAAATTTTATGGCAGAGATAAATGGTGAATATCAATTTGAGATTATTGAAATAGAATCTGGCGAGATCAATAAGAATATTGAAACCTGCGTAGGTGTTTGGGAAGCTTTATCTGAATTAGGAGCAGACAGAAAAAGTGTTTTAATAAACTTAGGAGGCGGAGTTCTTACGGATATGGGAGGGTTTATAGCCTCAACCTTTAAAAGGGGTATAGATTTCATTAATGTACCTACTACCCTACTATCTATGGTAGATGCTTCTGTAGGTGGTAAAACCGGCATAGATTTAGGTGCTTTAAAAAATCAAGTTGGTGTTATAAACCAACCTGCAATGGTACTTGTAGTGCCAGATTTTCTTGATACATTAGAAAATAGACAAATTATTAGTGGTTTTGCGGAAATGCTCAAGCATGGTCTTATAAAGGACAAAACCTATTGGGAAGCTTTAAAAGAGGCCCAAAGCCTAGAGCATATGAAAAGTCATATTCTTACCTCTATTCAAATAAAAAATGAAGTCGTACTTAAAGACCCTACGGAACAAAACATACGAAAAATTTTGAATTACGGCCATACACTTGGGCATGCCATAGAATCCTACTTTTTGGAGAATGCATCCAAAGAAATGTTATTACATGGCGAAGCAATTGCCGTTGGTATGATTTTAGAAGGTTACCTATCTCACAAACTTTTAGGTTTATCCGAGCAATCTTTAGAGGACATAAAATCTACTTTCTTAAATAAATATGATAAAGTAGAATTTATAGATACTGACATTGAGAATATTTTAAAATTGATGAAATACGACAAGAAAAATTCTCATGGAAAAGTGAATTTTGTGTTATTGAAAAACATTGGAGAACCTGTTGTTGACGTTGAAATTCCCATTGAATTATTTACCGATGCATTTGCTTACTACAAAGTTTAAAAACTTCACCTACCTAAAATAGTGTTTTCACAACTCTATAAAACGATATGTAGCATAAATGACTAGTTTAGTTATAGATAAACACAACCTTCTATAAATAAAATAGTTATGACACGACGCCTTATCGATTACCGTAAATTGGACCACAAGTTAGCATCATTATTAATAGAGACATACCCACATGGCTATGGGGACGAAGACATTATCACTTTTAAAAATATAAATGGAGATTATGTTGAAGCTGTTGAATTAAAAACAGCAGACACACTGTACTTGGTCAAAATCAGTAAAAGTCTTTCTAACTTCATAGCAAACTTTGAAGAAAACATAGAAAAAGAGCTTGAACCTAAAACTCCTGAAGAGGTAATGCAGTCCGAAGAAATGACAAGAACACTTGATCTTAATTTTGAAACGGAAACCGAAGAAGAGTTCGATTAATTAAAATAACGCTCGTGCAGTATATTTTCATGATGCCTTTGGTGCCCACTTATTACAAAGCCTAAAGCAGCAACAGACCAAGGTATACCACTTGCCGTACCCATTCTTTTTAAATTTTTATTCAACATATTATCAAACAAACTAATGGAAGCATCACGTACAGTAAGATATTCCTTTAATATATCTTCCTTGGTACGTTCGTTTGCGTTGCTCTCAAGTACAAAAATATTATGATCAAAACCTGGTAAAGCAGTTTTATCATTTCTTGAAATTCTAAAAGCGCGATATTGAAATACACGTTCCGTATCAATTAAATGCACCAATACTTCGGCAACGGTCCACTTTCCTTCACCATAACTATACAAAAATTGATCCTCGGTAAGACCGTGAACCAAATCTTTTATACTTTTTCGTCCCTTCAACAAAGCTGACTTCAAATCTTCATTAACATCTAAGGTCTTTAAATAAGTACCATAGAAAAATTGGAATTCATCTTGTTGTAAATCTTTAACTGTCATTTTGAGTAATTAAAATTGAAAATGAAAAAAGCCCAATTATCATATAACCGGGCTTCATAAGTTATTGAGTATACTTTTATTTATAGCTCATTAAATATGGTATGCATCAAACGTTTCTTATCATTAAAGCTTTCCTCTAATGAAATCATCGTTTCTGTTCTACTAATACCATCTATATCATCAATTTTAAAAATAATATTTTTGGCATGGGTTGTATCCTTTGCTCTAATTTTACAGAAGATATTGAATTTACCAGTTGTAATATGTGCAATGGTAACATTAGGTATCTGATTTAAACGCTCAAGTACAAATTTAGTTTGATGCGTTTTTTCAAGAAAAATACCTACATATGCTATGAATGCATATCCAAGTTTCACATAATCTAAAGTAAGGGAAGAACCTTTTATGATTCCGGCTTCTTCCATTTTCTTAACTCTAACATGTACGGTACCGGCAGAAATAAGAAGTTTTTTTGCAATATCGGTAAAAGGAGTTCTGGTATTGTCAATCAACATATCCAGAATTTGGTGGTCTATTTCGTCTAATTTGACTTTGCCCATAGTTGTAAAATTTTTGCCAAAAATAAAAAATAATCACATTAAATTCATTGAAACTTGATTTTTTTTAATGAAAACGTAAACATTATTACATTTTCAAAGAAATAAAACAATAAAATTCACTATAGCAGATGCTCCAAACCACTTTCTTTAAGCCACAAAATATCATTTTCATCATTGCAGTTCAATGTTTTATGACCAAAAATCTCTATTGGTTCTTTTTCAAAAACGTATAAACCTGGCACGAACTCCAATTTCTTAGCTTTCAATACTTCTTTAAATTGTATGGCAACAATACCGCTTTTAGTCAATTTATTTACAGTAAAATCTGGATTAAGAACTAAAATGTCTACAAATTGCTTTCCATTTTCTGGAATAGCTTCATATTGTTTTACCGTATACTCTTGAATTTTGTCAAAAACAATAGTATCTAAAACTTTTATCAAAGCTTTAAAAATATAACCCCTGGTGATATCCCTATTGTAATCATTACTATAATGACCAGCCTCAAATAATATGGTAGGTGTTTTTTTCATTTGAAAGGCATCGCCAACGCAATTGGCATTAAAGCTATCATCATACCTACCAACTTGCCCGGGAATTTCTTCTTGCAACATGCTATTCATTGCAGCGATTAATTGCATACTTATTTTGCGTGATGGAGAATTATTACGCTCTACATCAAAAGCAGGAGCCAAAAATGAAACGGTTGCTGGTTTATTCGTATTCCCTACATTGAAAATAGTACGCTGATCATGAAGATTAAAACAAAAGTCTGGTTTAAAATTTTCATACACTCTTTTTAAAATACGGCTTTCAGGTTGAGTTAAATCTTGCGCATCCCTATTAAGATCAATTCTATTTGCATTGACCCTGGTATAGACCCGAGCACCATCAGGATTTAAAATGGGTATTATTTTAATAGTGCATGCTTTTAAAATTTCATTTACATGTGTAGAATCTTTTTTAAAATAGTTCAATAAATCTATAGCAGCTTTGGTAGTGGTAGATTCATTACCGTGCATTTGTGACCACATTAAAATGCGATGAGAACCATTTCCAAACTCGATACTTTTTATAGATTCACTGCGTACAGATTTCCCTTCTTCTTTAATTTTAAATGTTGGGGGCAGTGTATTTATAAAATCATTTAAATGGTCGTAATTAATATATCGCCCCGAAATTTCCGAGACATAAACATTGTTATAATTCAATTCCTCCATTAACATTCAACTTTTATAAAATACAAAAATACTACAGGTGTTGTTTACAATTGTAAACATTCAATGATATAACAACGCTGGTTTACAATAGAACAGAATTTACAATTTTAACCAATATGACCAATAAACACATAAAACACATTAAATCAGTAATTTGAAATATTAAATTTAAAGAAAAACTTAATTAATAATCTATATTTAAAGGATAATTATTAGCCAAATTAACAATTCTAGATTATAGAATATATTAACTTTGTAAACATGCTAGACCCCACTTCTTTCCTTACTAGATTAAAGACAATTTTAGTGCACAACGAACTTTCTTCAGCTGCATTTGCAGATTTAATTAACGTGCAGCGATCTAGTATTTCTCATTTATTAAACGGAAGAAACAAACCAAGCTTGGAGTTTATTATGAAAGTAGACGATGCTTTTACCGAGGTAGATTTACAATGGCTTCTTTACGGCAAAGGCACATATCCAAAATCTACGCAAAGAAATAATGTAACACAAGACACACCCAAAGAACCACTACAAAAAGTAACGACCGATAAGAAGGTTGATCGCATTGTTATATTTTTTACAGATGGTACATTTAAGACATATTCTGAAATTTGATTATAAGCAAATGACGAAGTATTCTCTAAATTTTTAATTACATCACCCCTATTTTCATTATTTTGCAGCATGATGAAAAATATATTTTCGACCCTTGTATTATGTTTAATATTAGGCTCGTGTTATGAACCTGAACGTGATTGTGAAAAGTATAAAACAGGCACTTTTAAATTTAATTATGAAATAAATGACACTTTAAAAGAAGGCAAATTTATTAGAACAGAAGATTATAGCGTGGACTACTATGAGAACAAAATAGACAGCGCGACCGTACGTTGGTTCAACGATTGTGAATTCGTCTTGCAGGATATAAACAGTAAGACAGCTATACATTACAAAATTATCAGTACTACAGATTCTTCATACACATTTCAATACAAAAGCGCCGTAAAAGATCCCAATAAAAAACTAATAGTAAAAACCGGAACCGCAATTAAAATCAACTAACCATGTTCGAAATTTTCACTAATCCAGATGCCTGGATTGCACTACTCACCTTAACTTTTCTTGAAATTGTTTTAGGAATAGATAATATTATTTTCATTTCCATAGCCGCAGGAAAACTAGACCCAGAACAACGAAAAAAAGCAACCAATATAGGTCTTGTATTAGCAATGGTTATGCGTATAATATTATTATTCGGTATAACACTACTTACTTCAATGAAAAAGCCATTTTGGGTATTTGATAGTAATTGGATTACTGGCGGAATAAGCGGACAAGGTATTATACTTTTCCTTGGTGGATTGTTTCTGCTCTACAAGAGTACTAAGGAAATCCATGAAAAAGTTGAAGATAAAGGTCACGATGAACGTGAAGTTAAAAAGGCTAGATCAACATCATTAACCAATGCTATACTCCAAATAACGGTAATTAACATTGTGTTTTCATTTGACTCTATACTAACGGCAATAGGGATGACTAACGGAATATCACCTAACCCAAACGATGCACTAGTATTAATGATTGTAGCAGTAGTTATCTCTGTAGTCATTATGATGCTATTTGCCAACCCTGTGGGTGAGTTCGTTAACAGACACCCTTCCATACAAATTCTCGGGCTATCGTTCTTAATACTGATTGGCTTTATGTTAATAGCAGAATCAGCACATTTATGTCACTTGGTAGTATTTGGCAACGAAGTTGGTACCATACCAAAAGGTTATCTGTATTTCTCAATAGCATTCTCCTTAATGGTTGAGTTCTTTGACCTACGAATGAAAAAGAATAAAAAACCAGTTACCGAAGTAGAAGATTAAAATACTCTACGACTCTAATAAAAGAATCCCGATTAAGCTTGTGCTCAATCGGGATTTTTATTTATACTTTGAAGAACCTAAAACAGATAAACCGTTTTAGTCTTTTATATTGCTTTAATTAGGTCTATCAAAGGTAACACTTGGATTAGCTTCTTTTTGCTGTTTAAACAAGCGCTGTTGTTGCTTAACTGTCATTGTACTTCCATCATGACTCCATCCCGGAGGTCCGAAAATGTACATCAACTTATGACTAAGTTTTTTAGACTTCTTTGTATCTGCCCAAATATCCTTAAACTCATGAGTTAGAATAACAATGGGATTGTTTGAATTTGGAGCATGTATAACACCAAATTTCACATCAATATTTTCATCATATTCTTTCCAAGTACCAAAAATCTTATCAAAGAAATTTAAGAATCCACCATGGTTTTTATCTAAATACTCCACATTTTGAGCGTGGTGCACCTGGTGCATGGTATGCGTATTAAATATTTTCTCAATGAATCCCATTTTAGGAACGTACTGCGAATGCAGTTGAAATTGCCAAAACGACTCAATAGCCAAACAAACTACCACCATTTCAACAGGGAAACCGATAATAGGCATCCAAACATAGAAAAAGGGCTTGTAAAGCAACGTGAACCATCCATTACGAATAGCGGTACCTAAATTAAAGTTGTCAGATGAATGATGTACAATATGTGCCGCCCAAAGAATTCTAATCTCATGATTAGCCCTATGAAACCAATAATATGTAAAATCATCCGCTAATTGGCAAAGTAACCAAACGTACCAAGCGTAGCCAAAAGACTCATACCCCATAATATTAGTTCTTACACCGTCTACGATTGGATTAAACAACTCATAAGCATATTCAAAAAGAACAACTAATAAAATTACTTTAAGCAAAGGACCAATAATCGCTGATCCAATTCCCATTGCACTACTTGCCGCAAAATCTTTCCAATCATAAAGATCATCATCTCCATGAGTTTTGCTGTAGGTCAATTCTAATAAAATAAAGGCAATAAAGGCTGGTGCGCCATACACCAGGGGGTTAGTGAAATCCATTAATCGAAATTTTTGTAAAGGTAGTTATAAAAGCAATTATTCTTAAAATTTGTCTAATCTTAACATTCTATTTTACAATAAGACTTCTCAATAATTAAACAAATTAATTATTTTTCTTTTTAAGTATAGCATTTTGTTCTTGCAGCAATTTCTCCATATTAGATAATAAAACAATGTTTTTAGGAGTTTCCACTTCTTTATTGGAAGGATCTTCTGATTTCTCTTTAAATCTATTTATAAATTTGACCATAACGAATATGGTAAACGCTATAATACCAAAATCTATTAATGATTCAATAAGCTCACCATAACCTATAGCAACCTCTTCTATGGATTCTGCAGCTTCCCTAAGAACCCACTTTTTATTTGAAAGATTAACATCATCGGTCAATAAAGAAAGTGGTGGCATAATAATAGCCGAAACAATTGTGCTAACCACTTTATTGAATGCAGTACCAATAATAATACCTACCGCCAAATCTATCATATTGCCTTTTATGGCAAAGTTCTTAAACTCTTCGAAAAACTTTTTCATAATACGGACTAATCAAATAATGTTGGTTCATCTGCTGACCCGGCATCTTGATCTTTGGACTTTCCTTCATCATCACCAGACGCTACAGATTCTTCATCTACCACTTCAATATTCTCAACCTCTTCAGGAACCTCTGGCTCATAAGGTAGGGGATCAAGAAGATTTATATTCTTGACCTTCTCTGTAATAAATTGATTACCTAAAGCTTTTATTCCCTTAATCGATATAAAACCTTCAACATCAACAGATTCATTTTCTTTTGCCTCCTTGCCTCTTGGCTTAGGAAATTCAACTTCAACCATTGGTTTCCAATCGGTAGAAACAAGCTCCAAATATGATTTTGGATGCTCTGAAATAAACAATTCTTCTTTGTTTTCGTTTTCGATCAAGAACCTCTTGATGTAATATCGTTCTTTTTCACCTTCCCAATAAATAGCTGAAATAGGCTTTTCAGGTATCCATTTCTCCAATACGATCATGTCATCATCAAAATGAGAAGTAAGTACTGGCAGAAAGGTTTTTGCAACCCCTTTTTGATTTATAACCAAGATTAGATCATCCCCCTTAAATTCTCCTAATAATTCACCTCTTCCATCTACATTCAACCTTCGTACAACATCATCGAACCAAATTTTTCTTGGCTTAAGGGTAGAAACCCCTTTTTCCTTTAATTCTATACGCTTAACAGAATATTTGGTAACAATATTTCCTTTTGAAGCCCTTCCTTTGATAAGCACATCAGAAAAGTCGATATCCCATTTTAATTTTTTAATACTACCGACTTGACGTAGTAAAACCGTAATGACCTCAGCTTCACCATTTGGATTAGCGGAAAAATACAATACTTGAGACCCCGGTTTACCCGTAGTTAAATCATACTCCCGATCCCTAGTTATGCTTGTAACATTAAAACGTTTAATGTATGTAGCGCCACCCTTACCATCTTTGTAAACTAAGTTATAAGTAGTACGCTTGTCTTTTTTCTTAAATACAGCGACATGGATAATACCTTTACCCACAAATATTTTAGAATCTACTTTTGACACCATCATCTTACCTGAATTGGTAATCATAATAATATCATCAATATCACTACAATCGGTCACATACTCATCTTTCTTCAGTGAAGTACCCACAAAACCTTCTTCCCTATTGACATAAAGTTTCGTATTCCTGATAGCAACTTTTGCAGCTTCAATATCATCGAAAACACGAATTTCAGTCATACGACCTCTATCCTTACCATAAGTATCCTTAAGATTCTTAAAATAATTTATTGCAAAGTCAATAAGATTGGCCAAATGATGCTTTACTTCCGCAATTCGTTCTTGAAGACTTTCTAAATGCTGCTGAGCCTTATCTAAATCGAACTTAGATATCCTTTTAATTCGAATTTCTGTAAGTCTAGTAATATCTTCTACAGTTACCGCACGTTTTAAGTGTTTCGTAAAAGGAGCCAAACCTTTATCAATAGCATTTATTACCCCTTCCCAAGTTTCCTCTTCCTCGATATCGCGATAAATACGATTTTCAATAAAAATTCGCTCTAAAGATGCAAAATGCCATTGCTCTTCTAACTCTTTAAGTTGAATTTCCAGCTCTTGTTTCAATAAATCTACCGTAGAATCGGTAGACCGCTTAAGCATTTCGGTTACTCCGATAAATAAAGGCTTATTGTCTTCTATAATACACCCAAGAGGAGATATTGAAGATTCACAAGCGGTAAAAGCATACAAGGCATCAATAGTTCGATCTGGAGAAATACCCGATGGAAGATGTATTAAAATTTCAACATCGGCAGCAGTATTGTCCTCTATTTTCTTGATTTTTATCTTGCCCTTGTCATTGGCTTTTAAAATTGAATCTATTAAACTACCAGTATTGGTACCATAAGGTATCTCATTGATTACTAGGGTATTCTTATCTAACTGAGATATCTTTGCACGGACTCTAATTTTACCACCCCTAAGACCGTCATTGTAATTAGTAACATCTATGATACCAGCCGTAGGAAAATCAGGATAGATTTTAAATCGCTGCCCTTTTAGATGCTTAATAGAAGCATCAATTAGTTCAACGAAATTATGAGCAAGTACCTTAGTAGATAAACCAACAGCAATACCTTCTGCCCCTTGAGCCAATAACAGAGGGAATTTTACCGGCAAGTTTACCGGCTCCTTCTTTCTACCATCATACGAAGCCTGCCATTCTGTAATTTTAGGGCTGAAAATAACCTCTAAAGCAAATTTTGATAATCTCGCTTCAATATATCTGGATGCAGCTGCCCTATCACCCGTTAAAATATTTCCCCAGTTACCTTGAGTATCAATTAACAGGTCTTTTTGACCAATTTGCACCATGGCATCGGCAATACTAGCATCCCCATGAGGATGATACTGCATGGTATGACCAACTACATTGGCGACTTTATTATACCTACCATCATCAAGTTCCTTCAACGAATGCATGATACGGCGTTGCACAGGTTTGAATCCGTCTTCAATGGCAGGCACCGCTCGCTCTAAAATTACGTAAGATGCGTAATCTAAGAACCAGTCTTTATACATACCAGAGACTCTTGTCAGTGCCTCAGAAGATTCTGTATTCTCATTATTCTCTTCGGAAAGGTTGTCGTTAATTTCCTCGTTCAAATCGTCATTTTCTTCCATTCAGAAGCAATCGTATTAACTTAATTTATACTACTTTATCTTCTATCAAATCAACCTCCACTTTAAGATTGTTGATTATAAATTTTTGTCTATCAGGGGTGTTTTTACCCATATAAAAACTTAATAGCTCTTCAATAGACATCGCCTTGTCAAGCATAATAGGTTCTAATCTAATATCATCTCCAATGAAATGTCTAAACTCATCTGGCGATATTTCACCCAACCCTTTAAATCGGGTAATTTCAGGTTTACCGCTTAGCTTGTTTATTGCCATTTGTCGCTCTTCATCACTATAGCAATATATAGTCTCCTTTTTGTTTCTAACCCTAAATAATGGAGTTTGCAAAATGTACAAATGATTCTCTTTGATCAGTTCTGGGAAAAACTGCAAAAAGAATGTTATTAGAAGCAAGCGAATATGCATACCATCAACATCAGCATCGGTTGCGATTATGATATTATTGTAACGCAAATCTTCAATAGACTCCTCTATATTCAATGCAGCTTGTAAAAGATTGAATTCTTCATTCTCATACACAATCTTTTTAGACATGCCGTAAGAATTCAAAGGCTTCCCCTTAAGACTGAAAACAGCTTGCGTATTTACATCTCTAGATTTTGTAATTGATCCAGATGCAGAATCTCCCTCGGTAATAAACAACGAAGTCTCTAATCGTCTGTCTTTTTTTATATCACCCAAATGTATTCTACAATCGCGAAGCTTTTTATTATGAAGACTAGCTTTCTTGGCTCTGTCGCGTGCCAGCTTTCTAATACCAGAAAGCTCTTTACGCTCTTTCTCTGCCATCATAATTTTACGCTGAAGCTTCTCTGCAGTATCGGCATTCTTATGAAGGTAGTTGTCTAAATATTTACCGACAAAATCATTTATATAAGTTCTAACCGTCGGGAAATTACCACCCATATCCGTAGACCCTAATTTTGTTTTCGTCTGACTTTCAAAAACAGGCTCCATCACTTTTATGGAGATGGCAGAAATTATTGATTTCCTTATATCTGATGCATCATAAGATTTACCGTAAAAATCACGGATTGTTTTCACTATGGCTTCCCTGAAAGCAGCTTGGTGCGTACCACCGTGTGTTGTATGTTGACCATTAACGAAAGAGTGATACTCCTCACTATACTGTGTTCTACTATGCGTTATTGCAACTTCAATATCATCCCCTTTTAAATGTATAACAGGATAAAGCATATCCTCAATATTGTTATTATCCTCAAGAAGGTCTTTAAGTCCGTTTTCCGAATGAAATTTTTCACCGTTAAAAACAATGGTCAAACCCGGGTTTAAGTATACATAATTCTTAAGCATGCGTTCTACATACTCATTTCTGTATTTATAATTTTTGAAGATAGTGTCATCAGGAACAAAGGTAACCTTGGTTCCTTTTCTTTTTCCCGTTTCCTCAGGACCAATTTCCTTTTCTAAATTACCAGAACTAAACTGAGCCGTTTTTAATTGATTCTCTCTAGAGGATTGAACTTCAAAAAAACTGGACAAGGCATTTACCGCTTTGGTACCAACACCATTTAGACCAACAGATTTTTTAAAGGCACGGCTATCGTACTTACCACCGGTATTCATTTTAGAAACTACGTCCACTACCTTACCCAAAGGTATACCACGACCATAATCCCTCACCTTTACCATTTTATCTTTAATAGAGATTTCAATGGTTTTACCGGCACCCATTACAAACTCATCAATACAGTTATCGATAACCTCTTTGAGCAAAATATAGATACCGTCATCTGCAGACGAACCATCACCTAATTTACCGATATACATACCAGGTCGTAATCGGATATGTTCTTTCCAATCGAGCGAGCGTATATTATCTTCAGTATATTGAGTTGTGTCTTTAGACATTTAAAAAAGTTTAAGAAAGTTGCGTTAAAGATAGCACCACTCAGCAAAAAATAAAATAGCTATCTGTTAAAGTAATTAACAATTAATAGGCGCTCATTGTTGATAGTCATTGCCCTTCTCATCAAAATTCATCTAATGATAGCGTTAAATTTTAAAAGAATAGAGTTAGGAAATGCTGATATATGTCATTGCCAAAAAACTGTTCTTTTAATATCTTTAAAAATAGATTTTAATAGCTATGGAATTTATTGACTACTACAAAATTCTTGAAATTGACAAGAAGGCATCACAAGCCGATATAAAGAAGGCATATCGCAAATTAGCGCGTAAGCTTCATCCAGATTTAAATCCGAACGATAAGAGCGCACAAGAAAAATTTCAGCGTATAAATGAAGCGAATGAAGTTTTAAGTGATCCTGAAAAGAGAAAGAAATACGACCAGTACGGTAAAGATTGGGAGCATGCCGATGCTTTTGAAGAAGCAAAAAGAAACCAACGCAGCTCTTCTGGCGGAAACAGAAGAACATATTCCAGTTCTACCGGATCACAAGAAGATTTTTCAGATTTCTTTGAATCTATGTTCGGTGGTGCCGGAGGTGGTTTTAGCAGTGGCGGAAGACAAAGATCCACACAATTTAAAGGTCAAGACTTAAATGCAACTTTAAAATTAAACCTATTAGATATTCTTGAAGACCAAAAACAAACCCTTGACTTAGGAGCTAAAAAAATTAGGATAACCATACCCGCAGGAGTTGAAGACCGCCAAACCATTAAAATTGCCGGTTATGGCGGGGAAGGCGTGAATGGTGGTCCCAAGGGAGATTTATACTTAACATTTGAAATAAACAATAATACCGACTTCAAAAGAGTGAAGAACGATTTATATAAAAATGAACCTATCTCATTATATGATGCCATGCTAGGAAGTTCTATAGAAGTAGAAACCTTGACAGGAAAAGTAAAATTAAAAGTAAAACCTGAAACCCAAAATGACACCAAAGTGAAATTGAAAGGAAAAGGTATGCCGGTTTATAAGAAAAAAGGTGCTCATGGAGACTTATACATTACCTACAAAGTAATTATGCCTACAAAGCTTTCAGAAAAAGAAAAAGAATTATTTAAACAACTTTCAGAATTACGATAATATGAATTCAGAAAACTACATACAGATAGACGTATACTGTCAACGAACACAAACTCCGATGGAATTCATAGATAATCTTTTAGAATTTGAAATGATCGAAGTACAGCAAATTGAAAATAAAATATATGTTGAACCACAATATATTGTTGAGATTGAACGCATATATAGATTACGAGAAGAGCTTGGTATTAATATGGAAGGCATAGACACCTTAAACCATATGATAAAAAAAGTCAACCGATTAGAGCAAGAATTAAAACTGCTACGTGACCGGTTGACTATATATGAACATTAAACGTTGAAACGGAAGTGCATTACATCACCATCTTTAACAATGTACTCCTTACCTTCTACTCTCATTTTACCAGCTTCCTTAACTTTTGCTTCACTACCTAAAGCAACGTAGTCATCATAAGCGATAACTTCTGCACGGATAAAGCCTTTTTCAAAATCGGTATGAATAACTCCCGCAGCTTGTGGGGCCGTTGCCCCAACGGGTATAGTCCAAGCACGAACTTCTTTAACACCTGCAGTAAAATAAGTTTCCAAATCAAGTAACTTGTAAGCTCCACGTATCAATTTAGCAGAACCAGGCTCTTCCAAACCTAAATCTTCTAAAAACATTTGACGCTCGTCATAAGTCTCCAACTCCGTAATATCCGCTTCTGTACCAACCGCTAAGAAAATAACTTCAGCATTTTCAGCTGCAACCGTTTCTTTCACTTTTTCAACATATGCATTACCAGATACCGCAGCATCTTCATCTACATTACAAACATACATCACCGGCTTATCTGTAATGAACTGTAAAGGTTTTACAAACTCAAATCTAGATTCCTCCTCAATTTCAATAGCCCTTACAGAAGTACCTGCCTCTAATCCGTTTTTTACGGCAAGCAAAACAGCCTCTTCTTTCTGGGCATCTTTATTACCTGTTCTAGCTGCTCTTTTTACTTTCTCCAGTTTCTTTTCAACGGTCTCCAAATCTTTTAATTGAAGCTCCATATCAATAGTCTCCTTATCTCTAATGGGATCAACACTACCATCAACATGAACAATATTGTCATTATCAAAACAACGCAATACATGTAATATAGCATCTGTTTCACGAATGTTTCCTAAAAACTGATTTCCTAGTCCCTCGCCCTTACTAGCTCCTTTAACCAGCCCTGCAATATCTACTATCTCTACAGTGGCAGGCAAAACCCTCTCTGGATCAACCAATTCTTCTAACTTTTGCAAACGAGCATCTGGCACATTTACCACACCTATATTAGGTTCAATCGTACAAAAAGGAAAATTTGCACTTTGCGCTTTTGCATTTGATAAACAATTAAAAAGTGTTGATTTACCAACGTTTGGCAATCCTACAATACCTGCTTTCATAACTAATCATATTTCAAGGATGCAAATATAGTTTTTACCAAGACAATTTTCATTCAATTTTCATATATAACTTTCAACAGGCTTCTTACAAATTAATTTGTTATTAGTTAAATTATTGAGCTATTCGGTATTAAAAATTGACATCTTTAACACATTTTAATAAATTATTACTACTTTGGCAGAAGAACTTGTAAGAATTTATGGAACTTCATTCAGATGAAACTATATGGTATTTTTTTAAAAAGGGCGAATCCCACGGATTCAGTCTACTTTTTAAAAAGTATTATCCACAATTACATGTTTATGGTTTAAAATTGAGCAATAACCAAGAATTGACAGAGGATTGCCTTCAAAATTTCTTTATTCAACTTTTCGAAAATAGAGAGCGTTTAGGAAAAATAAATAGCTTAAAAGCATACCTATTCGTTTCGTTTAAAAGAAGATTAATAAAACAATTACAAAAGAAACAAAATAACATACCGATTTCAGAAGCTCAATTATTTAAGACGAACTTTACTTTTTCGATTGAAGAAATATCCATCAAGCAAGAAATCCAATTTCTTTGTACCTCTACCCTAGCTACACTTATCAACCAATTATCACCAAGACAGAAAGAAGCTATTTATTTAAAGTACTACAGCGAAATGCCAACAACTGATATTGCAGAAGTAATGGATATGAACTACCAAAGCGTTTTAAACACACTACAAAAAGCGATAAAAAAACTTCGAATAGCATCTGAAAATCAACAGATTAAAACTATTTTGAAAAAAAGTTGAAAATAGTAGGGTATATTTTTAAGCGTTCAGGCTCTTATAAATGGAACACCTTACTAAATGGACAACAAAAATAAATTCGACTTACATTATTTCTTATCGGATGCTTCATTTGAAAACTGGGCCAAAGGCTTAAACAAAAATGACATTACATATTGGAATAATTGGATTCACAACAACCCTGAACATATAGAAATAGTAGAAAATGCGAAATCTATAATTACAGGTATCAATTTCAATCAACATTATCCAAGTAATGAAAAAATAGATCAAGCACTGGCAAGTGTTTTACCGAAAGTAGACATAACATCTTCTACAAAAACTAAATTTAAGAACACACACACCATAAACCGTACTATAATTACTGCAGCGGCTGCAGTATTACTTGTATTGATAAGCTACACTAGCTATTCGTATTTAAACAATAGCTCAACAACCAATCACAAAACCAACTTTGGAGAAATAATAGACTTAAAATTGCCAGATGGCACCTCTGTTGTACTAAATGGTAATTCTGAAATATGGTATAAAAAAGATAATCCTCGTCTTATCAACTTAAAAGGGGAAGCCTATTTCAAAGTTAAATCCATACCTAGTACCAATGCTAAATTCTGGGTAATAACAGAAGACCTTAAAGTTGAAGTTCTTGGTACACAATTTCATGTAAATACAAGAAAACAAAAAACCAATGTAGTACTTGATGAAGGTTCAATTCATTTAGAATTAAAAAACGGAGAAGTCACCAAAATGATACCTGGTGAAATGGTTTCCTTTTCAAACGAAAGCAAAGAACTAACGCACCAAAAAGTAGATACAGAAACCCCTTACGCACTATGGCGAGGTGGCACTTATGCCTTTAATGAAATACCGCTAAAAGAGGTCATGTACAATTTGGAAACTACTTACGGAGTAAAAGTTCAATATGAATCAGAACATTTAAAAGATTTACCTATTTCTGGCGGTATACCCAATCAGAATTTACAAATATGTATTGCCGCTATCGAAAAAGCTACAGGAACAAGAATCACTAACAAAGAGAATATTTTACGCGTACAAGAAAACCCTATTTATTAACTAAACTATTTATTTATGAGAACGAACAAACTAATGAGATTGCTGCTTGCGGTAATGCTATTTTCAAGCATCACCAGTGTAACAGCTGCTAATGAACTCAAAGAAAACGTTACCCTAAGCGAGTTTCTTAATGAGATCAGTGAAAAACACGAAGTGTTTTTTACTTACAATCCAACTCTGGTATCAAGTACCAGCTTAAACCCTGATGAATACAAATTCCCTGTACTAGATAAGATTATCAACAAATTAGAACGCAAGACTAGTTTTGATTTCGAATATCTAGGCAATAAATATTATGTTGTTTACCATAAAAAACCAGAAAGAGCCAAGGTTTTAAAAATTAACTCAAGCACTAACGGAATTACGGCAATGACTTTGAATAAAAAAATTCAAAATAGCATTACCGGTAAAGTAACAGATGATTCTGGAATGCCATTGGCGGGAGTTAACATTGTTGAAAAAGGTACAACTAACGGAACTACTTCTGATTTTGATGGAAACTACACCATCAATGTAACTGATGACACTAAATTAGTATTTAGCTATATTGGTTTTGCCACACAAGAAGTTTCAACTGCAGGAAAAAACACAATAAACGTGCAATTATCCGAAGGTATGCAGTTAGACGAATTTATCGTCGTTGGTTCTCGTACAGCACCAAGAAGTAATACAGACACACCTTTACCTGTAGATGTAGTAGGTGTTAAAGAATTAACTTCTACCGGTCAGGCAACTTTTGACAAAGCCTTACAATATAGAATACCATCATTTAATACGGTACAAACACCTGTAAACGATGCGACTTCTTTATTAGATCCTTATGAAATCAGAAACATGGGACCGTCTAGAACTTTGATTTTGATCAACGGTAAGCGTAAAAACTTAAGTGCATTGTTATATACACAAACATCTCCGGGTCGTGGTGAAACAGGTGCTGATATTTCAGCTATACCTACAGATGCAATCAAGAGAGTAGAGATTTTACGTGATGGTGCTTCTGCACAATATGGTTCAGATGCCATTGCAGGTGTAATGAACATTATTCTCAAAGATTCTCCGAATGAAGGTTCTGCTACGGTAAGAACAGGTATTACTTCTGAAGGCGATGGCGAAATGTTCGGAGTCGCTATCAATAACGGTTCTACTATTGGTGATGACAAGGGGTTTGTAAACTACACCGTTGATTTATCTAAGGTAAATCAAGCAAATAGACCGGGTACTGTAAATGCTGCAGGTGAAGCTGGCGATTTTGGTGCTAATATTGCAGATGTACAGGAATTCTTATCAAGACGACCAGATGCAGGCAACATTAACGGTTCACCAGAAACCGCAGCCGCAAAGTTTTCTGTAAATTTAGGTTATGACCTAAGCGCAAATACATCTCTTTATGGTAATGCGGCTTATGTTTACAAAGCAGTAAATAGTTTTGCTAACTACAGAACACCTTATTGGAGAACAGTGGATGATTTCCCTTACTTAGCAGATTTCTTTCCTGGCGACAACCCAAATACAGCTGGCGGATACGATGGCTACCTACCAACATTTGAAGGTTTATTAAGTGATTACAATGCAACTATTGGATTTAAATCAGTAATTAACGATTGGAATATTGATGCAAGTTTCACCACTGGTGGCAACTTACAAACTTACAAGGTAAACAATACCCATAATAGAAATGTTGTTTATTCTCCTTCTGTATTCATAGATGCAAATGGTAATGGTTCAGTTGATGATGGTGAAATTACCGAAGGCTCAGAATTATATAGAGAAAATAGCCAGCAGTCATTTGACCCGGGTGGAACAAGGTTTTCACATAACGTCGGTAACATTGATATTTCTAGATTATTATCTGACAAAGTAAGTATTGGTGTTGGTGCCGAGTTTAGAACTGAAACATTTGAAATTATAGAAGGTGAATTAGCCTCTTACGATGGCGGTGGTGCAGATTCATTTGCAGGTGCCTCTCCACAAAACTCAGGAAAATTTAATCGTTACAATATCGGTGGCTACTTAAGTTTAGATTATGATGTATCTGATGCATTTTTATTAAGTGGTACTATTAGAACGGAGAACTATTCAGATTTTGGTAATACTTTCATTTATAAGTTTAGTTCTCGCTATAAGTTTAGTGATGCATTTACATTAAGAGGTTCTATATCTTCAGGATTTAGAGCTCCTACCCTACATCAAATTTATACTCAAAAAGCACAGTATAGCTTTGTGCCAGGTCAAGGTATTCAAGTTGGTGGTTTAATAAACAATGTATCTACACAAGCCAAATTATTGGGTATACCGCAATTAGACGCTGAGACCTCTACTAACTTTACTGTTGGTTTTGGAGGAAAAATAGCCAACAAATTCAGCTATACTTTTGACTACTACAACATTAAGGTAAAAGACAGAATTGTTTTGGGTAATGAAATAGGTGGAAGTGGCGACCCAACAAATCCATTAGATATTCTTTTGGCAAATAACAATTTAAGTGATGTTAGCTTCTTTTCTAACGCTATAGACACTAAAACCTCTGGTGTAGATGTTGTTTTGGCCTATAAAGGTATTGAAATCGGCGAAGGAAGTTTAGATTTAAACCTATCAGGTAACTATACGATTCAGAATGAATTAGACGGACCCGTAAAAGATATTGCTCTAGTTGCAAATTCAGGTCAATCTGTAGTTAACCAAACTCAAGAAGCTTTATTCTTTACATCAAGACCAAGAACAAAGTGGATTTTAGGGGCAAACTACGATATTAATAAATTCGGATTTTCTTTAAATAACACCTTATTTGGAAAAACTAGTTTCTTTCAACAAGGTTTGAGTACAGATACGAATGGTAATTTCAACCTTGGTACTGAATTTGACCCGAAAGTAGTTACTGATCTAGGTGTTAACTTTAGCGCTTCAGATAAATTGACAATCGCATTGAACATTAACAACTTATTCAATGTATTGCCAGAATGGAGTTTTGTTTCTCAAAATGCAGCAGGTGATGCTATCTTGGCAGATCCGGCTCAGACTCAAAACCAATCTAACTTGATTACTTTCAACCAACGTTATTCTCAGATGACGTATGATGGGTATCACTTTAGTCAATTAGGTACTATGTTCAACCTATCGTTGAATTATAAATTTTAGTTTGATTTAGTTTTAATAAAAAAGCTACCTATTCATTTAGGTAGCTTTTTTTATTTAAAACAAGTTTGTTATGAAATTATAATTTCTTCATAAAAAGGTAAACAATATAGCAGTCTAAGGATTAACTACAATCATCAAAACCTTTAGAAAAAATATAAGTTATTTACTCTGGGTGCATGAATTTTTGCTTCGCCAAAAGCACCTCTTCAGTTTCAACATGATCATCATCTGGCACACAACAATCTACAGGGCAAACAGCTGCACACTGTGGCTCTTCATGAAAGCCCATACATTCCGTACATTTATCAGGAGCTATGTAATAAACTTCATCACTAATAGGTTCTTGAACGTCATTTGCGTCAACTTCTTTTCCATCAGGCAAAACAACATTGCCTTCTAAAGAAGTTCCATCAGCATATCTCCATTCATCTGCTCCTTCATATATTGCCGTATTAGGACATTCTGGTTCACAAGCACCACAATTTATACATTCATCTGTTATTACAATTGCCATAATTTCTTCTTCATTAAAATGCCCAAAAAAGAACGGGCATGCTTATTTTTGCACAAAGGTAATTCCTACCGAATTAGTATACAAATATAATGGCCCATAGCAACCTTAGTATAGAAGCTTTTGTTAAACTTGGAAATTTTCTAAGTACATTTTGCGATTTAGTCACAACAAATGCAATTTCTGACCATTTAAACGACAAATGGATTGAGCGTTTTAAAACCGAAGCGGAAAGAGCCCAACATTATAATGGGTGGTTTACAGAAGAAAACTGTATTCATGCTTTTCAAGAATGGGGTAATGCTCTCACCGAAAAAAATATAGAGAACTGGCTTAAAAACTATGACCTAGAAACTAACCAAGAGAAAGTTGTAGCCCTTATTATGGCTGGCAATATACCGCTGGTAGGGTTTCACGACCTTCTATGTGTATTGATTACAGAAAACAAAGCATTGGTGAAATTATCTAGTAACGACCAGAAATTAATTCCTCTGCTTATTGACTATCTTATAGAAATTGAGCCACTATTTAAAGACAGGGTTACGTTCACCAAAGAAAAGCTTGAAAACTACGATGCAGTAATCGCCACCGGCAGTAATAATACCGCAAGATACTTTGAATATTATTTCAGTAAAAAACCAAACATTATTCGTAAAAATAGAAACTCTGTTGCGGTACTTAATGGAAAAGAAACTTCTGAAGAGCTTGAAGCCCTTGGTGAAGATATTTTTAGATATTTTGGATTAGGATGCAGAAGTGTCTCCAAAATTTATATTCCTAAAAATTATAAGATCGATACGTTTTTTAAGGCAATGTTTCCTTATAGCGATATTATAAATCATAACAAATACGCTAACAATTACGATTATAACAAAGCGGTTTACTTAATGAGCGAGTTTAAGATTTTGGATAATGGTTTTCTCATTTTAAAGGAAGAAGAAAGTTTTGGCTCCCCTATTGCATCTCTATTCTACGAGTATTATGAAGATACCGATGCTTTGAAAGCTAGCCTAAAAGGTCAAGAAGACAATATTCAATGCATAGTATCATCTGGCTTTATTGATAATGAAATTCCGTTCGGTAAAACACAGCAGCCTTCATTGAACGACTATGCCGATGGTATAGATACAGTTGATTTCTTGTTGAGAACATCCTTGAATTAAATGGCCATACTGCCTATAAATTCTTAAAAAATCCTGACATTTGCATCCTTAAATTACACACAAAATGAAAAAACATAATTTTAGCGCTGGTCCTTGTATATTACCAAAAGAAGTATTGTTAAAAGCTTCTGAAGCAGTTATGGACTTCAACGGCTCAGGACTTTCACTTATTGAAATTTCTCACAGAAGCAAAGATTTTGTTGCCGTAATGGAAAATGCAAGATCATTGGCCTTAGAGCTACTTGACCTAAAAGACAAAGGCTACAAAGCTCTTTTTCTTCAAGGTGGCGCAAGCTTAGAGTTTTTAATGACCGCATATAATTTGTTAGAATCAAAAGCTGGATACCTAAATACAGGTACCTGGAGCGATAAAGCAATTAAAGAAGCTAAATTGTTTGGGGAAGTTGTTGAAGTTGGATCATCTAAAGATGAAAATTTCAAATACATACCTAAAGGATATTCAGTACCTACCGGTTTAGACTACTTACATATTACATCAAATAACACCATATACGGGACACAATTCAAAAAATTTCCAAAAACGGACTGTCCACTAGTATGCGATATGAGTTCCGATATTTTTTCTAGGACTATGGATTTTTCTCAGTTCGATTTAATCTATGCTGGAGCACAAAAAAATATGGGTCCTGCCGGAACAACTTTAATCATTGTTAAAGAAGATATTTTAGGAAAAGTTTCTAGAAAAATTCCTTCTATGTTAGACTACCAAGTGCATATTGCCAAAGACAGTATGTTCAATACCCCATCGGTATTCGCGGTTTATACTTCTATGCTAACTTTAGAGTGGTTAAAAAATCGTGGTGGCATTGCTGCTATTGAAGAAGTAAATGAGAAAAAAGCCAGATTGTTGTATTCTGAAATAGATTTAAATCCCGTATTTGAAGGCTATGCCAACGTTGAAGACCGTTCTTTGATGAACGCAACATTCAATATTACAGATGAGGTTTTAAAATCTACATTTGACAACATGCTAAAAGAAGCAGGTATTAATGGTTTAAATGGGCACCGCTCAGTTGGTGGTTACAGGGCCAGCATGTATAACGCCCTTTCTTTAGAAAGTGTTGGCGTGTTAGTTGATGTAATGAGTGAAATGGAGCGAAAAGGATAATCGTTTTAAACGATTTATTCAAACATCATTACATTCTGTTTTAAATTAAAATTTAGCAATACACTTTAGGCTAAACCCATAAGGTATTGCTTAAGAAAACATAGGTGAAATTTCGAGATCTGTTAAAATGGTAAGCGCAAGCTAGCCTTAGAACATAAAAATCTCGATTATCGAGTAAAACATATGAAGATATTAGCAAATGATGGTATTTCTCAAAACGGTATAGCCGCATTAGAGAAATCAGGATTTGAAGTTTTAACGACTACTGTTGCTCAAGAACAGTTAGTCAATTATTTAAACGAGCATAAAATCGATGCCTTACTGGTACGCAGTGCAACCAAGGTCAGAAAAGAATTAATTGACGCCTGCCCTACCCTAAAGTTAATTGGTAGAGGTGGCGTAGGTATGGATAATATTGATGTTGATTATGCTAAAGACAAAGGTATTCATATCATTAATACACCAGCTGCTTCATCAGAATCTGTAGCAGAATTAGTATTTGCACATCTTTTTGGTGGTGCGCGTTTTTTATATGATGCTAACAGAAATATGCCTTTAGAAGGGGATAGCAACTTTAAAGGTCTTAAAAAATCATATTCAAAAGGTACCGAATTAAGAGGTAAGACCTTAGGTATTTTTGGATTTGGAAACATTGGTCAGGCAACAGCAAAACTTGCCATTGGTGCAGGTATGAATGTTGTTTATTGCGACCCAGAAGTAGAACAAACAGAAATTGAACTTACCTTTTTTGATGGTCAGAAAGTGACATTCAATTTAAAGAATTCAACTAAAGAAGAATTACTAAAAAAGGCAGATTATATCTCGTTACATATTCCAGGTCAAGACAATTATGTTTTAGGCAAATCAGAGTTCTCCCAAATGAAAAAAGGAGTTGGTATCGTAAATGCGGCCCGAGGCGGTGTACTAGATGAAGTTGCTTTAATTGAAGCTTTGGAAAATGGAACTGTAGCTTTTGCAGGTCTAGATGTTTATGAATCAGAACCAAAACCTGAAATCAAAATTTTAATGCATTCCAGCATTTCACTTTCGCCTCATATTGGCGCAGCGACTTTAGAAGCACAAGAGAGAATAGGGCTAGAATTGGCAGAGCAGATAATATCACTGTTAAAATAGCGGTTTAAAAAGCAATATTGTTGGCTCTTTTTCGTATTTTACAACATAAACATAAAAACAAACCATTATAATGGCAGGATTATTAGATTTATTAAATAGCCCAATGGGGCAACAATTAATTAGCGGAGTAGCAGGTCAGACAAATCAACCAGCAGACAAAACCGCAAATGTACTTAGTATGGCTATGCCATTAATTTTAGGTGCAATGAAAAAGAATGTTTCTACACCAGAAGGAGCTCAAGGTTTAATGAGTGCATTGTCAAGTAAACATTCAGGTGGCATTTTAGATAACCTAGGCGGTCTTTTTGGCGGTGGTGTTGACGATAGTGTAATGGCGGATGGTGCTGGTATTTTAGGTCACGTTTTCGGAGACAAGCAACCACAAGTAGAAAGTGCTCTAAGTGCTAAATCTGGTATAGACTCTGGATCAGTTGCTCAAATATTAAAAATAGCCGCTCCTATAGTTATGGGAATGATAGGTAAGCAAACTGCGCAAAGTAATGTTAGTGACGGTACGGGCATGAATGCTCTTTTAGGGAGTATGCTAGGTGGGCAACCAAAAGAAAACCAAAGCTTAATTACTTCTTTGTTAGATGCAGATGGTGATGGTAGTATTTTAGACGATGTTGCCGGTATGGTAATGGGCGGTAACAAAAGTAGTGGCGGAATTAGCGGTCTTTTAGGAGGTCTATTCGGTAAATAAAACTTAAAGATTCTATTTATACAACCCGCTTGCAACTGCAAGCGGTTTTTTTTTGTATATTAAATAGTATGAAAAAGACATATTTACTATTTAAAAACTTATTAGTACTTGCTACGCTTACACTATGTATAATTAGCTGTGGCAGTACAAAAGAATCATTAACTATATCTAGCGATGAAGAAAAGGCTTTTAAGCAAGTTCAAGGCGACACCATTACCATTGCAAGCGACAAAACAGATTATGAAATAATAATTATAGAACCAGGTTTTAATGTCTGGCTAAATTCCGTTGCAAAACCTGAGGGGTATTATTCTCAAAATTTTCTTGAGAATAGAAATTACATTATGGTCTTAGAATGGAACAATAGAGTTATGCAACCGGCTAGATTTAACCCCAATTTATATGAACTACAAATTAATTACACTAACCAAATAGATTATGGGTATGAAGTTAATTACAAACTATATAATTACTTCATCTATTTCCAAAGAAAATACAATCAACGTTTAGGTCCTTTTGTACCACGCATATAAAAAGTATATTTGTGGCACTCAAAAAATGTCATGCAAAAATTAAAAGAGCGCTGGGGCGTAACTAGCAATTTTCAATTAACGATTATTTTTATAGTATTTGCCATTACAGGATCATCTTCTGTCTTTGTGGCTAAACCTTTTTTAAATTTAATTGGCCTACAACAAGCTAATTTTCCTGATGCATGGTGGGGAACAACAATCTACTGGGTATTACGAATTCTTTTAATTTTTCCGTTTTATCAGATACTATTAGTAATATATGGCTGGTTATTTGGACAATTCAAATTCTTTTGGGCTTTTGAGAAAAAGATGCTAACAAGATTAGGTCTAGGATTTCTGTTCTAATAAATTTTGTTAGGTTTTCTTTAACATTCAGTTCTACTACTTTTAGTACTTTAGCGTCGTGAAGAATTCAATATTTACATATTTCTCTGTATTTATTTTGTTTTGCCTTATGCTAATTAAGGTGACTTCATTTCATGTGTACTCACATGACGACAATTCTATTGACAATATTGAGAATTGTAGTATTTGTGATATGGCAATTCAGAATCAGAATTCTGAATTTACTTTTGTTGCCGTTTTGCTTTTTATCCTATTACCATTGATTTCTTTTAGTGGTAAAAGAATTTCGCCTTTAGTCTTAGAGGCACCTTCATTTTATTTTAGGTATGCCACATTCGGCAGACCTCCTCCCTTCCAAGATTAGTACGCTATCCAACAATTAAATCGGTTCCATTCAGAATCGGCACATACTTTCGAAAATCTTATATAATGAAATATTATTTATATGTTTTCGTAATCTTTTGTAGTTCAATAATTTATGCTCAAGATTGCAATTCAATATTAATAGGTGAAATAGTTGATTTCCATGACAACAGTACGTTAAGTGGTGCAACTATTAATATTACTGGTAAAAACCGCTCAACAGTTTCTAAAGAAAATGGAAAATTTACTTTTAAAAATTTGTGTGATGGAGTTTTAGAATTAGAAATATCACACCCAGAATGTACTACCAAATTTGTTACGGTAACAATCAATGGCGATACTTTTTCCGAGATTAGGTTAGAACACCATTTAGAAGAATTAAGTGAGGTAAAAGTAATTGGTGACGTTCCCAAAAGTACCAACTCTGCACAAGAGAATATTTTATCGGTAAAAGATATAGAACGAAATAGTGGAAATAGTCTAGGTGACGCTTTAAAGAAAATTGCAGGAGTATCAACATTAAATACCGGTGGTAATATCGTCAAACCTGTAATACAAGGCTTAAACGGTAGTAGAATCTTAATTCTAAATAATAACGTTCGCATGCAAGACATGGAATGGGGAGAAGAACATGCCCCAAATGTTGATGTCAATGCTAACCAGAACATAAGCGTCATTAAAGGCGCAGTAGCAATTGAATATGGTGGTGATGCCATAGGCGGAGTAATTGTTCTAGAGCCGTTACCTGTTATTAGAACAGATTCTCTGTTTGGTAAAACGCAATTAAACCTATCGTCTAATGGTCGAGGTGGTAATGTTACATCTTCATTGACCAAATCGTACAAATCTGGACTATATATTAAAGCCCAAGGTTCATATAAGAAATTAGGAGATTTAGAAGCTCCAGATTACATACTTTCAAATACTGGTATTAACGAAAGCGGTTTATCGTTAAATATCGGAAAACGCGATTTCGAACAAGGTTGGGAAGGCTATTATTCCTATTTTAATTCGGAGATCGGTATATTAAGAGCTTCTCATATCGGTAACGTAGATGATCTTATAAACGCAATTAACAGTGATGTACCTAGTATAATTAATGACTTCACTTATGATATTACCCAACCCAACCAAGAGGTAACCCATCATTTAGGAAAACTTAGTTATTACCGAAGATTTGAAGGTTTTGGAAAATGGACCACACAATATGATTTTCAACAAAATAGAAGGCTTGAATATGATATTCGTGTAGGTGATGATGCCGATAAAGCATCGTTGGATTTAAAACTGACAACACATTCTGTTTTAACCAATATAAAATTTGATGCTAAAGAAGGTTTTGACCTCAAGGTAGGTGCATTAGGCAGATATCAAACTAATTTTGCAAACCCTGATACTGGTGTAAGAAGGCTAATACCTGATTACGATAAATACGATTTTGGATTATTTGCAATTGGCAGCTATGAACTAAACACTGATTGGACGCTAGATGCAGGTGCTCGTTATGATTTTAGTAGAATAGATTCAAAGAAATTTTATAGAACTTCACGTTGGGAAGAACGTGGTTATGATTTGGATTTTGCAGATCTTATTATTGAGGACTTAGGTACACAATTGCTTGTAAACCCCGTTTTTGACTACCATAATTTCTCTGGGACTGCAGGGTTTCATTATGAGATAAACGACAAAGATCATTTACGTTTTAATTATGCTTATTCGCAAAGAGCACCCAATCCATCAGAATTATTTAGTGATGGGTTACACCACTCTGCAGCACGTATAGAATTGGGTGATTTAAGAATAAAGAGCGAAACGTCATCTAAACTCTCCGCATCCTTAGAAAGAAATACCAATACATGGGGTTATACTTTATCTCCTTTTTTGAATAGTATTAAAGATTTTATACTTGTTGAACCAACAGGTGTAGAATTCACCATAAGAGGTGCTTTCCCCGTATGGTCTTATAGACAGACCGATGCCATTTTATTGGGAGTTGACGCATCATTATACAACAATTGGTCTTCTAAAATTAGAACAGACCATAAGTTTGCTTGGGTAAGAGGAACGGATACAGAAACAGACACACCGCTGATAAACATACCCGCTGCCAATTTCACTAATAGCATTACATACACAAACCCTAAATGGAATAATTTTCTAGTTAGTCTAGAAAGTCAGTATGTATTCGAACAAACGAGATTTCCAGATAACATTGAGGTCTTTTCACCAGAACAGCAAGAAAATGTGATTTTGGATATCAATACACCACCAGATGCTTATCACCTTTTATCCCTAAATACAGAAGCATCATTTACCCTTAAAAACAAAAACGATTTAACTGTAGGTCTTAGTGCAAGTAACCCATTAAATACTAATTATCGTGATTATTTAAATCGCCAACGATATTTTGTAGACGACATGGGCAGAAATATAAGTCTGCGCCTAATTTTTAACTATTAATATTAATCTAACATTTTAAAACAAGAGCAACTATGAAAAGAAACAAAACCTTAAAAACAGTTTTAGCATTAAGCTTAATGGCAACAGTTATGACATCATGTTCTAGTGATGACGATACCCCAGAAGTAGTAAATGAAGAAGAAATTATTACAACAATGACGATTACTTTAACTAGTGCTGATGGTACTGCAACACTACAATCTCAAGATTTAGATGGTGACGGACCAACTGCCCCAGTAATTACAGCAGATAATTTAACTGCAAATACAACTTACACAGGTAGTATTGAATTATTGAACGAAACTGAAACTCCTGCTGAAGACATTACCGAAGAAGTAGAAGAAGAAGCTGACGAGCACCAGTTTTTCTTTGGATTAAGTGGTTCTTTAACAGACGTAACATATACCGATACTGATGAAGATGGATACCCTATTGGTCTTGAATTTGAATTGACAACAGGTGATGCAGGTTCTGGTACTATTACAATTACATTGCGTCATGAGCCAACAAAACCAAATGATGGTACTTTGGCAGATGCTGGTGGTGAGACTGATATAGCTCAAACTTTTTCTGTAACAGTAGAGTAAGGACGAACTCAAATCTTTTATAAAAAAGCCTTTGAATTAAAATTCAAAGGCTTTTTTTATGTTTTCTATTCTTCTAATTGATACCACTCAACATCTGTAAGTACTGCCCTCCTACCCACTTTTTTTGGTGGATAATTAGTTACTAAATAATTAATAATAATAGCTTCATTCTCACCTAAATCCCAAAGGTTTTGAGTTTCTTGCATCCATTTAATAGTCGATTTCCATCGCTCTTTATTCATTCTATTTTGCATTACCAACTTGGCAGAATGGCAATTGGTACAATTCTGAATAGTTTCTATCATTCCTGGTGCCTCTATAAATCCAGTACTTACATGTATACCATTTTCTATTTTATCAAAGTCATCTTCAACAGGTATTTCAACAATTTCTATTTCTGGTTCGTTTCCTTTGAAAGCGGATAGACTAGGATCGTAAATAAAGTATATCAAAGCTAAACCTCCAATAGCCACAATAACAATCGCTAATATAATCTTTTGATACAAACCTTGAAAATCGCGTTTCAATTTGTCATGGTTCTGTTTTTTCATCTATGCGATTTTTACAGCTATTCTATGGCAAGCATTATTTAAATAACCTTTAGGGTTCCAACCAGGTAATAACATTGGCTGGCTTACACCATTAGTATCCGTAGCTTTTGCCCAAACTTCATAATACCCTTCTTTAGGAAAAGAGATTGCGGCAGAAAAATGCTGCCAAGCTAAACGATTAGCAGGTTTTTCAATGGTACAGTTGTTCCATGTGGCACCAAAATCTATAGAATATTCCATTTTAGCAACTTCTAACTCACCAGCCCAAGCGTGTCCTCTAATATTCAATTTCCTCCCTTTAGATAATGTAGCCCCAGTTTTAGGATACGTAATTAAAGACTTAACCGGCATAGATTCTATGATACACATATCTTCATCTGCCACTTTCTCACCAGGAGCAACGGGTTTACATGGCACTCTATAAGCTGTACCCGTCATTTTAGTTCCATCATGAATTATATTTCTAATACTGATTCGTTGTAGCCATTTTCCAGAAACCGAAGCTGGCCAACCACCGGCAATTACCCTTAACGGATAACCATGGGCTAATGGTATATCCTCTCCGTTCATTTTAAAAGCCAATATAGTTTCGTCTTGCAATGCCTTTGACACTGGTGCACCCCTAGAAATTGGTTCTTTAGTTGGGTCTCTACTCAAATGTATATCTGCAGCATGATACCCAAAGTAAACGGCATCGTCCTTGATACCTACATCTTCTAAAACATCGCGTAATCGTACACCAGTCCAGCTGGCACAATACACAGCACCAATGGTCCATTGATTTCCCTTTGCAGGTGGATCAAATTCACTTCTACCATTACCACCGCATTCAAGTGTTAATTGATAGGTGTAATGTTTAAATTTAGATTTAAGTTCTTTTAAAGAGTACGTTTTTTCCTGTTGAACGGATTCGCCATCTATGGTAAGCGTCCAGTTTTCTACATCGATTTCCTCAGGAATGAGTCCGTTATTTCTAATAAATATAGATTTGTTCGGTGTTACTCTATCATCTAGGAGATGAGCTTGAGCCTCCATATTCCAAGGTTTATCGTTTAAAACGACCATTCCCTTGTCTTTATTGAACAATTTGAATGGATCAGGATTTTGCAAGGCTACAGGAGTATAACCAGCTGGCATGACATTTTTATAAACTATATCTACACCTAATAAGGCAGCTAGACCACCTAAACTAGATTTTGCAACAAAATTTCTTCTCTTCAAAACTCACGTGATTTGAGCTAAAGTTAAGATTTTTAATAAACTAAAAGTAAGTTTACACCTCTATTGTTCGCCCTTTTTTAGACGCCTTAAAAACGTATGTATATAACCACATAAGTGTAAATGATGGTATAACATCAAAGCCTGGTATAATCTCTTCCAAGAAAGTAAATGCACCAGCTGCTTGGCCTACCTTGCCTTTATACATTCTAGTCATAAGCCAACCTGCTAAGGGTGCCCAAACTATATCTGAAAATTCACCAACAAATGGTATAACGAAAGACAGCATACCTATACCGTCAAAAAGCAAACCCATAAAAAGTTGCTTGTATTTTTTATCTTTTAAAATTGACATATTGAAAAATTAGTTATTCTAACTTAAGAATGCAACAAAGATGCCAAATTTTAAAAATAAATAAAAGACGAGTTAAGGTCTATTAAGAAAGTTTTGCGCTTATCAATTTCAAGAATTCGTTTCTTGTTTCAATTTTCTCGAACTGACCTCTAAAGCCAGATGTTGTAGTTACCGAATTTTGCTTCTGAACACCACGCATCATCATACACATGTGCGATGCTTCAATTACCACAGCAACACCCTTAGGTTTTAAAGTATTGTTAATACACTCTAAGATATCATGTGTTAGCCTTTCTTGCACTTGTAACCTTCTAGCGAAAACATCAACTACACGTGGTATCTTACTTAGCCCAACTATTTGTCCGTTAGGTATATATGCAATATGAGCCTTGCCAAAGAATGGTAACATATGGTGCTCACATAATGAGTATAATTCAATATCTTTTATGATGACCATATCATCATAATCTTCTTTGAACATTGCCCCTTGTAAAATCTCTACAGCATCTTGCTGATACCCTTGAGTTAAAAACAACATAGCTTTAGCAGCACGTTCAGGTGTTTTAACCAAACCTTCCCTAGATACATCTTCACCTATTTCATCAATTATTGATGAATACCTGCTTTTAACTTCATCGGTAATTTCAAGATTGTATTCTTCTAAATTTTTATATGGGGACATAAATTTCTATTTGTGTTTAACCTAATTAAATTTAAGTTGAACAAATTTAATGAATTCTTTCATCATCAAACGTAAAAATATCATAAATAGTTTACATTGCTGTATTGCCATATCTAATCACCCTTAAGCTATATTAGGATTAACTAAAAACGAATAACTATTTTTAGCATGCTCCTTTTTCCTTAATTTTGAATTTTAATATAATTATACTTCTAACACAAACTTTCTCATGATAAAGGCTTCTAACATTCATAAATATTACGGAGAATTAGAAGTACTGAAAGGTGTTGACCTTCATATAAAGAAGGGAGAAATCGTTTCTATTGTTGGTGCTTCTGGTGCCGGTAAAACTACTTTATTACAAATCTTGGGAACCTTAGATGTACAGTCTAACCGAAAAGACAGTACCCTACTAATAAATAATATTGAAACTACAAATTTGAATGATAAAGATTTAGCGAAGTTCAGAAATGAACATATAGGTTTCATCTTTCAATTTCATCAATTATTACCAGAATTTACCGCCATTGAAAATGTATGTTTACCTGCATTCATTAAAAAAACACCAAAAGCCGATGCTGAAGTAAGGGCAAAGGAACTTTTAGATTTTTTAGGATTATCGCATCGATATAATCATAAACCATCAGAATTATCTGGTGGAGAACAACAACGCGTTGCGGTTGCAAGAGCATTGATCAATAATCCGTCCATTATTTTTGCTGATGAGCCTAGTGGTAATTTGGATTCTGAAAGTGCCGACAATCTTCATAAACTATTCTTTGAATTAAGGGAAAAATTTGGACAAACGTTCGTTATCGTAACCCATAATAGCGAACTGGCAGAAATGGCCGATAGAAAATTAACTATGGTAGATGGTAAAATTGTTGACAAAGAAATCATTTTAGCATAAGTAAAACAGATGCTAGAAGAACTTTTATTATTTGCAAAGAACCCGGTTTACGAACAGGATATCACTAATCCATTCGCCAACAAATTAAGAACATTTTTTAAGCTTTTGATTATAGCATTATGCACAAGCATTGTGCTTTTACTGATTGCTAGTGGAGTTGAAAATTTACTTCAACTTGAGATGGGCAAACATGCAATGGACGATTTGTTCGAGAACTACTCCCCTTTACTTATTTTCTTCTTAGCAGTAGTAATGGCTCCTTTTTTTGAAGAATTACTTTTTAGAGGACCATTAATCTTTTTTAAAGATTCAAAATTTTTCAAATATGCTTTCTATGTATTCACTATCGCTTTTGGCTTCATGCACATTAGTAATTTTGAAATGAGCACACAAGTAGTATTGTTTTCACCATTATTGGTCGCACCACAAATAGGTGTTGGATTTCTTTTAGGATTTATACGCGTTAAATTTGGACTGGTTTGGTCAATGGCACTGCATGCTTGCTACAACATGGTGCTCATAGTCCCCGTATTGATAATGCAAATTTTAGATATACCCATTGAATGACAAAAAGTGAGTTAAAAGTATTTTTAGACGAAAAGGTTATTCAGTATAATAATCCTGAATTCTTAGAAACTGACCCTATACAAATTCCACATCTTTTTACGTCAAAAGAAGACATTGAAATAAGTGCATTTTTAACGGCAACGATAGCTTGGGGCAACAGGAAGAGCATCATCAATAATTCACATAAACTCATGGAAAGAATGGGACAAAGTCCTTACGATTTTGTAATCAACCATACTGATGAAAATCTCGAGAATTTATCTGGTTTTGTTCATAGAACTTTCAATGACATTGACCTTACCTACTTTATTCAGAGTCTAAAAACTATTTACGAAAACCATAACGGATTAGAAGGTGTTTTTACAACACATCAAACAAAGGATAGTCTACAGCCCACCATTTCAGAATTCAAAAAAATATTTTTTGAATTACCGCATGAGCAACGCACAACCAAACATGTTTCTGACCCATTAAAGGGCTCCGCAGCAAAAAGAATAAACATGTTTTTACGTTGGATGGTTAGAGATGCCGCCACCAACGTAGATTTTGGAATCTGGAAAGGTATTCATCCCTCAAAATTATCTTGCCCATTAGATGTACACTCTGGCAACGTAGCTAGAAAACTAGGATTGTTAAAACGAAAACAAAACGATGCAAAGGCACTAGCCGAGCTAGATAAAAATCTTAGAAAACTGGACCCATTGGATCCAGTTAAATATGATTTTGCCCTATTTGGTTTAGGTGTGTTTGAAAAGTTCTAGTTTATTGCTTCTTTTTCAAATCTTTTATCGGTCAGTGTTTTCATAAAAGCAATAATTGCCTTTGATTCTGCATTGGTAAGGTTCAACGAATCTGGAGGCAAAGTTTGGTAAGGTACATCTAAGCCCATACCTTGACCACCACCAACGTTGTAGAATTCAACCACTTCCTCTAATGTTTTATACACCCCATTGTGCATATATGGTCCGGTTAAATCAACATTTCGTACGGTAGATGTTTTAAAGAAATGCTTCTTCTCCTCTACTTCATAAGGATAGTACTGCCCCCAGTCATCATCTAAAATAGGATTTTCAAAACTTGCGTTTTTAGGTACTCCAAGATTTTCAAATTCGCTCTCCATATATTTTGGTGGAACCGTACCATTGAAAGCCGGTGGAAAATGACAAGTAGCACACGCTGCCTTACCCATAAAAAGATTAAAGCCTTTAACTTCTTCTCCAGTCATTGTTTCTTCAAGATTGTTCATATTTCGATCAAATTTAGAATCGAACGGAGCTAAACTTCTTATGTAAGTTGCTATAGCGTTACGAACATTCATATCGGTAATTTTACCATCATAAAGCGAATCAAATTGAACTTTATACGCGGATTTTGCTTGAATCTTCTCTTCTAATTGTTCCAAATCAATATGAAACTCATTTTCATTATTGGTAACACCAACAATTTGATCTTCAAGTCCGTCTGCCCTACCATCATAAAACAAAGAACGTTGGTAAACGGCATAGGTTAAGGTAGGTGAATTGCGTTGCAAATCTTGTCCGTTTATCCCTTTGGCAATTTTATGACCATCAGTAAATGCTTTCTCTTTTACATGGCAAGTGGCACAACTTATAGTACCTGATCCAGATAAATCTTTATCATTGAACAACTGTCTACCTAGTTCAATTCTTTCTTCGGTAATATCTGGTGCTCTTTGGGTAGAGAACATTTTCATGTTAAAAAAATTCTTGTCAAACAAACTAGTTACTTTGGGGTCTAGCGCCCGAGATTTACTCAATTCAATATTCCAATCTTGCGCGGTTTTAGCCACTAAGTCCAATTGCTTATTAGTGTGTTGTTTTATAAAAGAATACCGATCAAAATCATCGAAATTCCCATTTTTAAGTACATCAATGGTAGCGGTAATTTCATCTTCCCATTGCGTGTACAATTTTTCATCTGTAAAAGCATCTTTGTAGATAGCTAAAACAACCTGCAAGGTTTCGTAGTTATAAATGGCTTCATTTAGGGAATTAGCCAACATAGCGGAATCAAACCCAGTAATACCTTTTGTAGCGATATTTACTATAGCATCGCGAATCATTTTTAAATGATGCCTATCTCTTTGCTTTATGAGAATATGATTTTTACGTACAAATGGAATTCTAATTTTCAAATATTCTAAAACAGTATGTAATTCTTTGTTTGTGAATCCTTCTTCAGTAAATAATAACTCTTCTAAAACTTGAAAGCTCTTCGGTTTTAAGATTTTAATATCTTGATGGTCATCAATTTCAACTTTTAGCAGATTAGGTGCATTCATTGAAATATAATTCTCATAATCATAGGCTATCAGCATTGGTTCTACTCTTTTATACCATTCTCTACTTTTAAGAAAAAGACTTTTATTATTTGACAAGGTATTAGAAGTATCTATTTGCTGCATATAATAAGAAGTACTATCCAATGCTATAAAATAATGTTCGCGAATTGCATCGTTGAACATTGATGTATCATTAGAGTTAATAGCCAATAATGGTTTGGTTTCTTGATCTTTACATGAAAGAAAAAAACCAAAAAGAGCAACAACTATCCATTTATTATGCAGTATTCTCATGTTATATATTAAATTTTATAAATAGAAAAAAGGTTCCCAGTTAAGAGAACCTTTATAATTGGTTAAATTATTTCACTTATCTAGGTAAGCCTGTCAATTTGAACAAAACAGAACCTTCTAACCTAGCACTACCTTCACTAATTGCAGTTGGATCAACAAACTTAAGTCCGTCAGCTCTTACTGCAGTATCAGGAGTTGTACTAAAATTCCATCCATGCACTTGAGCACCACCAATAAATATTGGCTCAGAAGCACCGATAATATCGGTAACATCTATTAAACCTGTAATTTCCCACATACTATCAGTATTACCAATACCAACACTAGATGCATAAGTTTGGTCACATTCCATCACCTCTACAAAATCACCAGTATTTAAGTCTAATTGCCATAGTTTAGCAAAACCTGTAATATCTGCATTCAAATCAGCATACCCATTTGGATCTTCTTGAACGTAAGCATAGTTTTCTGTAACTAAAATATTATCAGGAGAATGCATACCGTCACCTTTACCACCTTCTAAATCACCGTCTACAACAACAGTTAATTTAGCAGGCGCCGTTGGATCTTCAGCATCAAGTACTAACTTGTAAACACGTCCAAAACCTGTACCTCTTAAGTTAAGATCTGGGTTATCTCCGCGAATTCTACCTGTTGCATTAAAATAAACCTCTCTTTGAGCTTCGGCAGTACCTCTTCTCCAATCGATATCTTCAATTCTCTGAAAACCAATAGCACCTAAATCAATTGCTTCTTGGTTTAACTCATCTATTGTTCTTTCAGTAACTTCTACCCATTCCACATCATATTCAACATCTTGAGCCATTCCCATTTCAAATAACTGACCTCCTTCACCAGGAGCAGACTCTACAGGGTTAGTGCCTTTTAAAACATATAGTTTACCACCGTAAAGATCACCTCTTTGACCTACATACATACCAAAGTGTGCTTGAGGATACGTGTTATCACTATCATCATCACCCATAAAAATAACCGTTTGAGAAGCATATGCATCTTTGCCTATAGCAACTGCATTTTCAGTTGACCACTCACCCAATGCAGGTAATCTCTCAGCTTCTACCCTATCTTCTTTAGCTCTGAAAGGATTAACTTTGTAAACACCCTTAGCATTACCGCCCCATTCTCCACCAGAAAGGTAAAGAGGACCAAAACCATGCTCTTCAACAGTTATAGAAGAACCAGAACACATAGCTGTAAATGCTGTAGCAGTAGAGTTTACTATATAATCACCTTGTAAAGGTTGTAACTCAGAGTTCAACATTATTCTTGCAATAGAATAATCTGCTTCTAAGTTGTTGATCAATGCATAATTACCATCTTCAGAAGGGTAAAGTGCTACACCATCCATATAAGACCCGTACACGAAAGTAGAATCAGATTCTAAAATATCTGCTGATGACATAATCATATTCAATTCAGCAGAACCGCTAAAAGCACCTTTTAATTCAAATAGCTCATTAGGCGTTACAGAGCTTGTTAACGGAATTGATTCTGCCAAAGTTAGATCTTGACCGTCGGCTCCGTCAGCACCATCTGCTCCGTCAGCGCCATCGGCTCCATCAACACCGTCTATACCATTGGTACCATCTACCCCATCTTCTCCGTCACAGCTCATTACAGCTAATCCTAAACAAGAAAGGAAAAGGGCTTTAATTAGTAAATTTTTTGATTTTTTCATTATCAATATAGTTTTTAGGTTACAAGGGCAAAACTATAGAGACAACCTTTTAATAAGGTATTCTAAAAATTAGGAATGAATGAACTAAACTTTATGTTAAAGTTAACATGTAAACTTAACTTGAAATTGAAGTGATCAAATCTTGAACTAAAGTTTAAATTAAATTTTAACTAATTAAATTACAGTTATTTAAGGTACGATACCCATATCACCTAAAGATAATAATTGTTCTTTACCGCCTTCTAGAATTGATTTATAAATGGCTTCAACAATAATCATATCTCTTTTGCCCATTTCACCAGGAGCCATGTTTTTGGTTCCCAATAGCACATGTTTAGCAAAATCGTCCATTTGTAAAGCTTGCTGTTTTTTGAATGGAAATTCTATAGTATTCCCGTTTGATGTTCGCCCACTTATTGGTCCATAACTATGAGCAGGATCAAGTTCAAACCAACCATCGGTACCATGCACCTTCAACCTATTACCGTTTGCGTTGTGTGAGGTCATTATATGAGCAACTGCTCCATTGGCAAATTTGAATTGTGCAGTAATGGTCTCATCGGTATCTTTAAAATATTCTGGTCTTGTACTAAATTCTTGAGCAGAAACAGAAATAGGATTTTGTCCTGCACCATATATACTGGTTTGTATGGCATACACTCCCATATTCATTAAAGCACCACCACCAGAAAGCGATTTATCTAAACGCCATTGATCTGGGTTACCATTAGAAATATAACCGGCGTCAGAAGAAACAAAAAGTACATTGCCAAAAGTTTTCTCTTTTACATATTTTTTCACCTCATGTGTATAAGGATCACTTTGCATTCTATAGCCTACACCCAGCTTTACATTATTCTCTTTACAGGCATTGATTATTGCATCACATTCCTCTACGTTTACAGCCATTGGCTTTTCACATATAACATGCTTACCTGCTTTAGCTGCCCGAATACAAAAATCGGCATGCATACTATTTGGCAATACCACATAAATGATATCGATATCATCATTCTTAGCTATGGAATCAAAATTTTCGTAGTCATAGATATTCTTTTTGGGGATATTGTATTTATTGGACCAAATGGCTTCTTTTTCTTTAGTTCCAGTTACAATTCCAGCTAAATAACAATGTTCTGTTTCTAATAATGATGGTGCCAACTGGTAGGTACTATAACTTCCTAAACCTACTAAAGCAATACCCAACTTCTTATTATTTTGCCCGGTTGTAAAGCCTTTTGCTAATGGAATACTACCAAATAGTGCAGTGCCTATAACTCCTTTCGTGGTCAGGCTACTAAAAGAACGTCTTGTTAAATGTTTCATATGTTTATTTTATACCTAAGAAATTTAAATAAAAATCATTGAACTTCACTAATCATTCAATGATTTTTACAATAAGAATAGATCAGGTTTTAAAATAGCTTATTCTTTGAAATAATCAATTAAAAAGGTTAATCTGCACTTCAGGTTCAATCTAATTTAATAGAACTTAAAATTAAGCATTTATTCTTATTTTCGTTAGACAACAGAACCTTATCAAACCATGAAAAAACTACTACAACTATCAATTTGTTTGGCAACCACGTTTGCCATTGGTCAGTCTAGGGAATTACCCATAGATACAGTAATTACCACGCAGCATACAGCCACCATTAATGGATCAACTTTTTCGTACACAGCACAAACCGGTACGCAACCTGTATGGGATGAAAATGCAAAACCCATTGCCTCTTTACATTATACCTATTATACCAGAAATAATATTAAAGATTCAGCTGCAAGACCATTATTAATATCGTTTAATGGTGGACCGGGATCTGGTTCTGTTTGGATGCATCTAGCATACACAGGACCTAAGGTTTTAAAAATTGATGATGAAGGCTACCCTGTACAACCTTATGGCGTGAGCGCAAACCCGTATTCGGTTTTAGATGTTGCAGATATAGTATATGTGAATCCTGTAAATACAGGATACAGTAGAACCATACCCGCAAGCGGTAAAGAGGTGGACAGGGATAAGTTCTTTGGTATTAATGCGGACATCAAGTATTTAGCCGAATGGCTAAACACCTTTGTTACTAGAAATAACAAATGGCGTTCGCCTAAATATATTATTGGCGAAAGTTATGGTGGCACACGTGTTATGGGACTTTCTTTAGCATTACAAAATCAGCAATGGATGTATTTAAATGGTGTTATAATGGTTTCCCCGGCCGACTATAAGGTTATCCGTAATTCAGGTCCTGTAGCTGAAGCAATCAATCTACCCTATTTTACCGCTGCAGCTTGGCATCATAAAGCTTTACCACCAGCATTGCAAAATAAAGATTTACTGGAAATTCTACCGGAATCAGAAGCATATACCATAGATAAATTAATACCTGCATTAGCTAAAGGCGGATTCTTAGATACTACTGAAAAAGATGCTATTGCAGATAAAATGGCTTATTATTCAGGATTAGACAAAAAAGACATTTTGGATCAAAATCTTGTGGTACCAACCTCTTTCTTCTGGAAAAATTTATTAAAAGAAAAAGGTGGTTACACCGTAGGACGATTAGATTCTAGATATTTAGGGATCGATAAGCAACTTGCAGGTATGAAACCAGATTACAATTCTGAATTGACTTCTTGGTTACATAGTTTTACACCGGCAATAAACTATTACCTACAAGAGGAATTGAACTTTAAAACAGATGTTAAATACAATCTTTTTGGTCCTGTACACCCCTGGAACAATGAAAACGATAATACTAGGGATAATCTAAGGCACGCAATGGCACAAAATCCTTATTTAAACGTTATGATCCAATCTGGCTATTATGATGGTGCCACAACGTATTTCAATGCCAAATATACCATGTGGCAAGTAGACCCAAGCGGTCGTATGAAAGACAGATTTAGCTTTAAAGGATACCGATCAGGGCATATGATGTATTTGAGAAGAGAAGATTTAAAAAACGCAAATGATGATATTCGCGAATTTATTAAGCGCACGATCGCTACAGATAGAAGTGCTAAATATTAAAAGTATTATAAAATTATTTTTCTAATACAGTAGTAGACATTCCCAATACAAGCAATGAATTTATCTCTGTTGTTTCTGTTGGGAATGTCTTTTGAAATCCTGTATCGGCAGACTTAATTGCATCTCTATACAATTGCTCTCTTTTACGCTGCTTTTTCTTCTTAAAAATATCAATAGTGACCCCAACGGTAACACCACCTAGAACGGTAGCTAGAAGATCCTCGTTGCTCCATCCGCCATATTGTTTCTCATCGATACCTTCCTTTGCCAAACCTATAAGCAAGCTACCGCCAACGGCTCCAACAAAGGTCCAAGTTCTATCCCCGTCAGAAATTTCATTTGCAATACCAGCACCAACTAATCCGTATAAATTCCCGCCTAAAAAGTGCAGCACCTTATCTTGCTTAATCTGACAATAAGTACCATTAATGGAAAACAAGAAAAGAAGAATAGCTAGTATTTTTTTCATACCGTGCAAAGATAAAAATTCTACAAGATGAACAATGTTATAATAGTGGTACAAATAAAGACTTCTATTCTTTATGCTTATTATTTATATTATCTTAGAAAATTAAATAGCTTATGGATTTAAAGAATTTTATTAAAAGCCTGTCAATAGTACATTTATTACTGTTGGGCGTATTAGTCGTTATCACTATTTGGGTGATTTATAAAGTCAATTCATTCAACTCTAACACTACAATTGAGGGCATGTTGCTTTATGTAGTACCACTTTTTGCCATGGTCGGTTATTTTGGAAGTCAATTAATTTTTAAAAAAATGATTTCCAGCATTCAAATAGAAAGCGATTTAGAGGATAAATTAAGAAAATATAAGTCTGCCTTACAACTTAAATATACTCTTATAGAAATACCTGCATTCATTGGTCTTTTTGCATATAATAATTCTGGTAATGCACTACCCTTGGTCATATCAATCTGTTTAATAGCTTACTTAGCGGTACAGCGACCAAATAAAGGTAATATCATAAAAAGTGTTCCGCTTACAAGTGATGAACAAGCAAAAATTGAAAAAGCATAAACAACTAAAATGAAAAAAGTAAATCTATTAATTATAACATGTATGCTATCATTATTAGGGTTAACTACAATTCATGCACAAGATTGGGCAGATTTAAACCATTTTAAAGAAGCCAATTCAACTGTCCCAAAATTACAGGAGAATGAAAATCGTATTGTATTTATGGGTAACTCCATTACCATAGGGTGGTTAAATAACAGACCAGAATTTTTTGAAAACAAACCATATATTAACAGAGGTATTAGCGGGCAAACAACTCCTCAAATGCTTATCCGTTTTAGACAAGATGTTATTGATCTGAATCCGAAAGTCGTGACAATATTAGCGGGCACCAATGATATAGCCGGTAATACAGGTCCGTCAACCTTAGAGATGATTATGGATAATTTAAAGGGGATGGCAGAACTTGCCCATGCTAACGGCATAAAAGTTATTTTGTCCTCTACCCTACCAGCTTATGATTACCCGTGGAAACCAGGTCTAGAACCATCAGGAAAAATAATTGCTTTAAACAAAATGATAAAAGAATATGCCGAAACTAATGGTCATATTTATTTAGATTATTTCTCTGCAATGGTAGATGAAAGAAATGGTCTTCCAAAAAAATACGCTGAAGATGAAGTACACCCAACAGTTGAAGGCTATAAGGTTATGGAGCCCTTATTGGAAGCTGCTATTGCCAAAGCTTTGAAAAAATAAGATATAACAAAGCATTTGAATGTATAGTATAGCTATTCATACTAGTTAAGATTTGATTATTTTTGAAAAAATTTGATTACTATAAAATGAAAAAAACACTATTCCTATTGGTCGCTACGGCCATTTCATGTAACTCTTCTCAAAAAACCGTAAAAGATGTCGCTACGGAAGCGTCAACGGCAGCATCAGAAATTACGTTTGCAGAATCTATTACAGAAACAGAATTAAAAGACCATCTGTACATTTACGCGTCAGATGAGTTTGAAGGTAGAGAAACCGGACAACCAGGTCAGAAAAAAGCAATTGATTACATAAAAGCTGAATATGAAAAATTAGGGATTCCTGCTGCTAAAACTGATGGAAACTATTTTCAAGAAGTACCGTTAGAAATCAGTAAACTTCCAAAAGGGAAACTAAGCGTCAACGGAACGGATTTTCCAATTGGCGAACATGTCTTGACCTTTACCGCTGCAAATACCACTGCAGATGAAATAGTATATGTTGGTTACGGCATTGAAGATGAAACCTATTCCAGTTACAACGAAATAGATGTTAACGGCAAAATAGTTTTATTAAAAGCAGGCGAACCAAAAAAGACCGATGGAAACTTTGTAATTTCTGGCACGAATGAAACTTCCATATGGAGTAACATGTCAGAATCACTGACAAAAAGAATACAGATTGCCGTAGATAAAGGCGCCATTGGTGTATTGTATTATGACACTGGTAACTTTAGCAGATTTAAACGCAGGTTTGAATCTATGAAACTAAACAATAGTGGCAGAATGGAGGTTGTAAACGATGATGCACCTGAGTTTTACAGTCTTTTTATAGATCAAGAGCTTGCTAAAAAACTGTTACCTGGTATAGAGACAGATAGTGAAACCAAAGTTTTATCTGAAAAAGTAGTACTAAGTTTTGAAAGTTCAAATGATAAAATAGGATCTGAAAACGTTGCAGCAATGATCAAGGGATCAGAAAAGCCAGATGAATATTTGGTGTTATCTTCTCATTTAGATCATATTGGTATTACCGGTGACGGAGAAATCAATAATGGTGCAGATGACGATGGATCAGGTACCGTTGCTCTATTGGAAATTGCAGAAGCATTCAAGAAAGCCGCAGATGCAGGAGCGGGACCTAAAAGATCGATTCTTTTTTTACATGTTACAGGTGAAGAAAAAGGATTGTTAGGCTCACAATATTACACTGATGTAGACCCTATTGTTCCACTTGCCAATACCGTTGCCAATTTAAATATTGATATGATCGGTAGAATAGACCCCGAACGTGAAGGAGACCGTAACTATATCTATTTAATAGGCTCTGATAAGTTAAGTTTAGAGTTGCATAACCTATCTGAAGAGGTGAATAAAAAGTTCATGAATATAGAACTTGATTATACCTATAACGACGAGAATGATCCTAACCGTTTTTATTACAGAAGTGACCACTATAACTTTGCTAAAAACAATATTCCAATTATATTTTATTTCAATGGCACACATGCAGATTACCACAAGCCTAGTGACACACCAGATAAAATAAACTATGATTTACTAGAAAATAGAAGTAGATTGGTTTTTTACACTGCTTGGGAAATTGCAAATAGAGATAAAAAGCTGAAAGTAGACTAGCTTTAGATTCTTATTAAAATTAAAAGTCTGATAGTTTCTATCAGACTTTTTTTTGTGCGTTATAAACTGAAAACCAATGCTTTAAACTAAAAAAGTCTTGGAAATAAATCCAAGACTTTTTATCTGCTTTAGGGTGGAAGACCGGGTTCGAACCGGCGACCCTCGGTACCACAAACCGATGCTCTAACCAGCTGAGCTACAACCACCATTTGTAAGCGAGTGCAAAGATAATTTTTTTATACAGTTCTAGCAAGTAATAAATTGAAATTTGAAAAAAAAATTAAATTAAAGAAACCCTTTGTAATTTTATATTTAACTTTAAGTTTTAAATAAATAACCTACTGGGTCAATACTATTTGCCTAATGCATTCTATATCAAATTATAAACATAATTTTTTACTCCTAGCATTAGTTTTTTTCATTTTTTTATCTGCAACAGCACAATCAGATAGTGTAGAATTATTTCATCGTAAAATTTCAGAATTAGTCGATCGGCCTGATTTTTCTGAGAATGACTTTGAATATATAGATCATTTAAATCAACTTTCTTATTACCAAAGACTACTTCAGCAAGATTCAATGTTGATCAATACAGAGAAAGCTCTTGAACTTAGCCAGAAGAACAATTATAAACAAGGAGAACTTGAGGCACTGGTCAATCTTGCAACAGTATATTTATATACTGGGGATACTGACAAATCAATTCAATTATCTTTAGAAGCTTCAAAAGACCCTGAATTAAATAAATATCCAAAAACACAAATGAAAGTTCATAATATTCTTGGACAAGGATATTATTTTAAAAACGACTACCCATCAACTTACACCCATTTTGTACATACACTTAAAATTGCAGAAAAAAATAACGACAAATTTTACTTGTTCAGAATGAACATGAATTTAGGTACTATTTTTAGTAGGTTGGAAGATCATGAAGAAGCATTAGAATATTATGCTATTGCCTTTAAACTTAGTAAAGAATTAAATGACCCTACCAAAGAGGCTATGATGTTAAGCAATATGGCATTTTTGAATTTAGAGCTAGGCAATTTAGATGAAGCCAAAATTGAATTAGATAAAACTTTATCTCTTTTTGAAAAGAACAAACAAACCACTTGGCATGCATTTACCTATTCTACTTTAGGATCATATTACCTTAAAATTAAAGATTACGAAAATGCATTGATAAACTATCAAAAGTCATTTGATATGCATAAGAGTTTTAATGATATCAAAACGAAAGCCGATGTTACTTATGGATTATCAAGATGCTATTTGAAACTCAATAATTTAAAAAACGCCGAGTTTTACGCCAAAGAGAGCGTAGCACTATGTTTAGATTCAAATCACGACAAAGGTCTTGAAAAAGCATACAGAACCTTGTATGAAATATTTAGAAAACATAATAATATTACAGAATCTTTAAAATATCTAGAACTAACCGAAAAAATTTCCAACGATAATAATAAGAAAAAAAATAGGCAAAATTTAATGATGCTTAGTGCAAAATTAAAATTTCAAAAAGAAGCAGAAAATTTAAATGCCAAAAACGAATTAGAACTAAGCGAACAAAGAAAATATGTAAAATGGTCCCTACTTGGGCTCTTTGTTTTACTGATCATAGTATTTATAATATTAAGAGCCAATAACCGCGAAAAGGTTTTAAATAAAAAACTAGCGAACCAAGCTGAAATATTAAATAAGAATCAACACAAACTTACTCAGATAAATGCAAATCAAGATCGCTTGTTCTCCATAGTTGGTCATGATTTAAGAGGACCTATAATCTCATTAAACGAAATTTTAACGCTATACTTAGAAGATGATGAAGGTAAAAAGTATTTTGAAAAGTTTGCACCGCAATTAAAAGAAGATTTAGAACAAGTACAATTTACCATGGACAATCTTTTACATTGGGGTAAAACGCAAATGCAAGGATCTTCAATTACCGTTACCAGCATTGCCGTAAAAGATGAATTAGAAACTATTTTACAGTTGTACAGAAATGAAATCAATAAAAAATCTATTGTTATAAACAATCAAGTTTCTGATAATGTACAGGTTTCTGCAGACTTACAACAATTCAATATTATATTTAGAAACCTAATCAACAATGCTATAAAATTTACCCCAAATCAGGGTGTAGTTTCTATTTCGACAGAAAAAAAGGATGAAAATCTGGTAATTAAAGTTTCAGATACCGGTGTGGGTATGTCAGAAACCGATATCGCCAAAATTTTTAGTAACACAGAAAATTTTAGTAATTATGGTACTAACTCAGAAAAAGGAACCGGTTTAGGTTTAAGATTGGTAAGAGCCATGGTCATTAAAAATGGAGGTAAAATCAAAGTAGAAAGCAAACCGAACAAAGGAAGTCAATTCATAATTGAACTGCCAATTGACAACAAATAAAAAAGTAAGTTAATTCGTATTTATATAATTCTAAATCACTTATTATCACCATTTAAATCATCCATTATTATTACACCCTTTACGTTAATATTTTACTTGTAAAAAGTAAAAACATCGACAAACTACACGTTAGAAACGATAAAACACACAAGAAATAGCATTTCACAACATTTATTACATCAAACTATCTTTCTGCTATACTTTTAGACTCGCACAATAAGCAGTCTACATGAAATTTAAAATTTTCAAACAATCTTTACGCAACAACCTAATATTAGGTTGTGCGTTTATATGCTTATTGTTTAATCCGAAATCTAATATCGCACAAACTCAAGATTCTAGTCGTACAACACTTTTAAGCAAAATTAAAAGCATAAAAAAATCTACCAATTTTGATTCTAAAGACACGCTGTACATTAATAACTTGCTCTATTTAGCTGATCAATATCGTTTTCACAACTTAGATAGTTTAATGATTCTTAGTCAAGAGAGTCTAGAACTGAGCAAAAAAGCTTCGTTTATTAATGGAGAAATAGATTCTTACCATGCCTTAGCTGGTTATTACTCAGATAAAGGAATGATAGATTTGGCCATAACTAATTATACAAAAGCCTACAAACTTGCAGACAAGCATGAAAAGTCATTTTTAAAAGCAAAATCATTAAGCGATCTAGCCAAAGAATATGGTTACAAAGGTGAATATTCTAAAGCATTGAAATGGTATTTGGCTACCATTGAGATTGCAGAAAAACATGATTATAAAAACATAATCTCTATAGTAAACGATAACATAGCACATCTATATCTAGAACAAAAAGATTATGAACAAGCAATGGTATTTTTACAGCGATCTAAAAATATTCATGAAGAAATAGGCAACCCAATTTTTTTAGCGGAAACCCTTAGTAACATAGCATCTACCTATGCCGATATGAATAAGCTGGATTATGCCATGTATAACGTTAATATAAGTATAGCAACTTTTGAAAAAGAGAAAATATTAGAATGGCTAGCTTACTGTTATGAAATTAAAGGAAAAATCTACCTTAAAAAAAACAAAAACAATTGGGCACTGTATTGGTATAAACAAAGTGAATTATTGCACCAAGAAATTGAAGATGATCGCGGTAAAATTGACCTTCTGAACGGAATGACAGAGGCTTATCTAAATATCGAGAAAGATAGCTTAGCAGAAATTTATGCTTTTGAAGCGTTCAACCTTTCTAAAAAAATAGGTCTAAGATTTGGTATAAAAAATAGTGCGCATAATTTGTCGAAGATTTTCAAAAATAAAAATGATTTTGAAAAATCTTTATGGTATCATGAAATCTATCAAACCACATACGAATCTCTTTCAGCTATTAGTAACGAAAAAGCATTGAACATGCTTAAAACTAGAGTTGCATACGACCAACAAAAGCAGAAATTGATTATTGAAAATGAAAAAGCCCTAGCACAGCAAAAAATATATATTTATGTATTTGTAATTTTACTATTGATATTTATAATTATAACGTTCATAGTGTATAGAAATGAGCAAGAACAGAAAAAATTAAATTTAGAGCTAAGAAGCAAAAAAACGGCACTAGAAGAAAAACAGGCTTATTTAAATGAATTAAACCAAACCAAGAATAAACTATTCTCAATAATCGGTCATGACTTAAGAGGTCCGATCGGGGCATTTCAAGGTCTTTTAAAATTATTTAAAGAAGGAGAGATGACGCAAGATGAATTCTTGAATTTCGTACCTAAATTAAAAGTTGACATCGATACGATATCATTTACCCTTAATAATCTGTTATCATGGGGACAAACACAGTTAAATGGCTCAATAACGAAACATGCGGTCACAAATTTAGATTGTATAGTAGAAGAAAATATAGCCTTATTATCTGAAATTGCCGAATCAAAATCAATTTCATTGGTCAACAGAATCGAACCTAATTGTCAAATTTGGTCCGATCCCAACCAAATAGATATTATTATTAGAAATCTTTTGAGCAATGCTCTAAAGTTTACACCAAATAATGGAACAATTATTATCGGCGCCATACAAAAAATCAAAACGTGTGAGGTATACGTAAAAGATAATGGTATGGGCATGTCAGAAGATATTATTGGCAAACTATTTGAAAAAGACTCTAACCACACCACCTACGGTACAAATAACGAAAAAGGTACCGGTTTGGGTCTGTCACTTTGCAAAGAAATGGTGGAGAAAAACAATGGTAAAATATGGGTTCATAGCGCTATAGGCAAAGGCTCTAGTTTTTACTTTACCATACCAAGAATACAAAAAAGATACAAGGAATCCGCTTAAATCAAATCATCCAAAGAATTTACGGCAACCATACGCTCTACCGTAAAACCCTCTGCATAATCTACTCCAACAAGTCTACCTAAATCCTTAGCCCTATAGTGTACACTCTCTATAAAGGTTTTACTACTTATAGGCGTTTCCGGTTCATTACTATTAGGATCATGAAATTGAGAACGATATGCTAAAATAGCATCAGTCTTAGCGTCTATATAATTACTGATATCTACCACAAAATCAGGAGTACTATTTTTCCATTGAATATAATGATATACCAATTTTGGTCTCCATTCTTGTTGGTGCTCCTCTCCTATTTGGGTTTCAATACGTCTTAAACCACTTAAAAAACATGCATCACTGACCAATTTACTTCCCTTACCATGATCTATATGTCTGTCGTCAACAGCATTGCACAAAACCTTTTCTGGGCGGTATTTTCTGATTATTTTAATAATTTCTAATTGATGAGACTCATCATTTATAAAAAAACCATCTCTGAACCTTAAATTCTCTCGAACGGCAACACCCAAAATTTTCGCGGCCGCGGCAGCTTCTTGATCACGTATTTCGGCAGAACCTCTTGTACCTAACTCACCACGCGTTAAATCAACGATACCTACTTTTTTACCTAGAGCTATTTCTTTGGCTATAGTACCACCTGCCCCTAATTCTGCATCGTCAGGATGCGCTCCAAATACTAAAATATCCAACTTCATTATATGCTATTTGTAATTTATACCTACTATTTTATTTGTGCAATAGCCTGTAAAATATCTTCCTTTAAATCTTCTACTTCTTCAATACCGACAGAGAAACGGATTAATCCGTCAGCAATACCTTGCTCAGCCCTAACTTCTGCACTCATTAAGGCGTGCGATGTTTGGGTAGGTGAGATAATAGTGCTCTCAACACCTGCAAGACTCATAGATGGTTTTATTAAATTCAAAGCTTTTGAGAGCTTAGAAGAATTTAAATTTTCTTTCAATTCAAAAGACAACATACCACCAAAACCTTTCATTTGTTTTTTTGCTAACATATGTTCGGGGTGAGCTTCTAAACCGGGGTAGTATACTTTTTTAATATCAGGCAAATCGTCTAGAAAATGAGCCATTGCCATAGCATTTTCATTCTGAGCTCTTACACGAATACCCATGGTCTTCATACTTCTTTCCAATAACCACACTGTATAATCACTTAAGCTACCACCAAAATTTTTAGCTAAATGAAATATGCGCTCCATATTTTCAGTAGTCGAAGCAACAGCACCTGCACAAATATCAGAATGACCGCCCATATATTTTGTAGCACTATGGATAACTACATCGATACCAAAATCTATAGGGTTTTGATTGACAGGACTAGCGAATGTATTATCTATTAAAGTTATTATTCCGTGCTTTTTTGCTATCGTAGCAACAGCTTCTAAATCTGTAATTGTTAGTAAAGGATTAGATGGCGTTTCTATATAAATAACTTTTGTATTCTCTTTAATCTGGGCTTCAAAAGCTTCGGCACTCCAACCTTCGGTAAATGAATATTCTATTCCGTATTTAGAAAACTCTTCGTTAACCAAGTTATAAGTGCCTCCATAAAGCGTTTGTTGTAGAACCACATGATTTCCTGAGTTCAAAAAAGCTAACATTGCCGTACTTACAGCTGCCATTCCGCTACCGAAAATAAGAGCCGATTCCGCATGCTCTAAAGCCGCTACTTTTTTACAAAGACCTTCTTGGTTAGGCGTATTAAAATATCTTGGGTAACGCTTTATATCGACATCTTCATAAGCATAAGATGTACTCATATATAAAGGAGATACCGCTCCTTTGTGTTGCTTATCATCTAATTCACCCACATGGGTACATATGGTATTCAAGCCTTTTTTATTCGAATTCATGTGCAATTAATTATAGAAAATAAAGGTAAGGAATTAGAATGTAAATGAATCTTATTCTACTTTACAGATACTCTAATTTTAAAATCTCTATTTATGTCTTTCAATTAGCCTGAACCTTTCAAAAAAAATCGATTTCACGAATACCTCAATAAATGAATAGATGAATTAAGAAATATCGAATACTTCATAAATTTACCAACAAACATAGAAATTTTTCATTTTTAGTTGATAGATTTATAATACAAACTTACTAGGACTCGAACTAACAGATATTCTAAACATGAAAAAAGTATTCTATACAGCACTTCTTATAATATTCATAATTGCATGTAAAAATCAGAAACCCGTTGCCCAAGGTTATCAAGGTCAGGGTAAAAGCGCTGTTGTATCCACATTATCCAAACCTGTACAAAAACAATGGAAAGGCATTTGGACGTTTGACAATGAAACTACATTTTTTAGCAATGACTTTGAAAGCGGACGATTGAACGGAATAACAGCTGACGGAAATAATCACTACACTGCCTTAATAACCGCTGAAAATACTCCGGTAAACGTAAGTCCGTGGTATGCATTTAAAGTTTGGTCAAAAACGCCAAAAACCATCACCATTAAAATGACTTACCAAGACTCTAGAAGTAGGTATTACCCTAAAATAAGTACTGATGGTGAGAATTTTACTCAGTTAGATAGTACCAATTTCACAGGTATAAATAAAGGAACGGGTGATTTCGGTATTAAGGCTGTACCAGAGATTGTAGAAATAAAAATAGATATTAGCGAAAAGCCTATATTCATTACCGCCCAAGAACTTTACGGTTCTACACGAGTAAAAAAGTGGATAGATTCTTTAGCTACCAAACCTTTTATAGCTACCTATGAAATTGGAAAAAGTAGAGAGCAAAGAGCCATGAACTTGATGGAAATCAGCGACGGAGAACACAAAAAAGCTGTTATGGTTATTTCTAGGCAACACCCTCCAGAAGTTACCGGATTTCTAGCAATGAAATCATTTGTTGAAACTTTAAGCGGAGACTCGCCAAAAGCTCAAAAATTTAGAGATAACTATGACTTATTTGTTGTGCCATTAATGAATCCTGATGGTGTAGATAACGGTCATTGGCGCCATAATACGGGCGGAATAGATTTGAACAGAGATTGGCAAGATTTCAATCAACCAGAAACAAGAAGTGTTAGGGACTTTTTAGTAAAAAAAGAATCTGAAGGTTATGAATTTGTCTTTGGTGCAGATTTTCACTCTACATGGGACGATATCTACTACCCTATTGACACTACGATTACCGGTGAAAAAGGAAAAATTGTTTTTGACTGGATTAATAACATCACTAATAGACTTCCTCAAAAACTTACAAATGTAAAACCTTCTACAGCTATTAAACCAACCATGGTATCCCGTAATTACTTTTATGTAAATCACGGTATGCCTGCCATTGTCTTTGAGTTGGGTGATAATACCCCTAGAGATTTCTTAAAAGAAAAAGGCAAGGTAGCAGCTGAAGAACTTATGGATTTACTTGATAGTCAAAACTAAATTTTCACAAACTACTAGAAATAAAATAGCCTCATGGAATTTCCAAAAGCTTTCTTATTACATATCCTTTTTACTTGCTATAATTAACTTTATATCTCCAATAGCTGATACCACCTAACACTAGCACTCCTGCAACCAAATAGTATATAAATGTTGGTGTTATTACCTGTGCTCCACTTGCGTAACTATGCAGACCTACTAAGTAAAAATTAACTCCGAAATAGGTCATCATAATACTACCAAAGGCAACAACGCTCATAAAATTAAAAGTCCATTTACCTCTTAAGCCTGGTACTAGTCGTGTGTGAATTACAAAAGCATAAATCATAATGGAAATCAATGCCCAGGTCTCTTTTGGATCCCAGCCCCAATAACGACCCCAACTTTCATTTGCCCATTGACCGCCTAAGAAGTTACCTATGGTAAGCATGACAAGCCCTGTTGTCAATGCCAATTCATTGATTATGGTCAATTCTTTTATATTGATTGCCATTCGCTTTTTATTCTTTTCAGTAGTCAGTACCATTAAAATCAATGATACCAAACCTAATATCATACCAACTGTCAAAGGACCATAACTACCTACGATAACGGCAACGTGTATCATTAACCAATAACTATCTAAAACGGGAACTAGATTTCCTATTGATGGATCAACCCAACTTTGGTGTGCTATCCATAAAAGCATAGATGTCACAAAAGCAGAGGCAGCAAATGTCATATCACTTTTTCGACCAAGAGCCCAACCAATACCCATAGTAGCCCAAGCAACATATAAAATACTTTCATAGGCATCACTCCAAGGGGCATGACCAGAGATATACCAACGCATCACCAAACCGGCAGTATGCCACAAGAATAATAGCATAATAGTCCCTTTAAAGAAATATATGGCCACGCGCCAAATAGAACGATCTTTAAATATTTGAAAGACTAAGGTAAAAAACATCAACAAACCAACTAGCGCATAAAACCGATATAACCTATTGAAAATGTTAAGTTTATTATAGATTACCTCAAGATCTACTTTCTGCTGAGAAGGCAGTACTTCGCTACCATGGTTAAGCTGATTTTGATGAAATGCAGCCAATAGTTTATCTGCAGAAGCATAATCTCCGCTTTGTTGTGCTTTACCTAAGGTCATTAAATAATACGGCATTGCATTTTTTACAAAATTAGAATACAGCGAATCTCTTATTTCATACTGACCCCCTCTATACTCAACAGCGGAAATCCATTTATTATTCTCATCATCTAATAATGGAAATATCTTAACGATATCTTGACCTAAAGCCTGATTCAGCAGACCTAATCTCATATTTGCATCTTTATAATCCTGCTGAAATTTATTTGGGTTATTGGTAGCCGTTGCTTCTCTTAAAAAAGGCTCTAATTTATATTGCCCTTTTTTATCAAAGAAATCAGTAGCCTTTACATATTCTTGACCAGAAGGAATACCTATAATTTTTCTAATACTATCATTCTGAGATTTTTTATCCAGGGCAATGAACTCCGTATTATACCAAACCGCAGGATTCATCATCATAGAAAGTAAAATCTGATCAGATGTATAGCCCAAATACGTGTCTTTTAAGCTTAGCTTACGAAGTAGTTCTGATGAAAATGTGTTAATAGGCTTCATACGACCACCTTCATCTTGTATGACCAGCTTACCAAATTTATCGGCATGCTCTTTACTGACCATACTAGCTTCAAGTAAAGAATCTATTTGTGTTTTACTTGGTGCTTGTTGATGTCCTTCCTCTGGTGTATGTTGTTCTTGTGCAAAAGAAGAAAACGAGAATGCCATTAAAACGGCTATTACCCCAAACATTTTTTTCTTCTTTACTTTTAATGTATCCAAAGAATCCGCTAAATCTTTAAAACGGGTTTTACCGAAAAACATAATCCCCATTAACCCTATGTATAAAAGAAAGTAACCAATGTAAGTTATCCATGTTCCCCAAAAATCATGATTTACAGATAAGGTTGTTCCTTTTTCATCGGGATCAAAACCTGATTGAAAAAAACGATATCCTTGGTGATCTAAAACATGGTTCATAAAAATATCATAGTCAAAAGGTCTTTCATCTTCAATAGTTACTCTACTCATAAATGAAGCATACCCTTTGTCGGTGCCAGGATACTTTTCTGCGATAAAGTCGTTCAACTTTATTCCAAAAGGCAACTCATAGACTTTTGAACCATATCTAATTGAAAAATTGAGTCCGCCTACATTTACCTTATCACTAAAATCTGAAGGACCTTTGCTACCAAGTAGCTTAACTTGTTTTGTTTCACCGTTAGCGGTAACATCAAAGACAATCGCATCTTGATCCATTTTGGTTTTCTCTGCAGTAGGAATTTCAACAATACCATAAGAACCCTGTGTAACAGAATCAGGAATTACGAATTGCATACCAGCAGTATTATATAATGAACGCAACTGCAATGGCTGCAGACTGTCTTTCACTAACAACCCTTGAAATTGGTCTGCCATACGCATAAAATTTCCTTCAAAAGGAGCTTTAATTTGGTACGTCGAATCTGTGGTCATAATATTGATGGCGCCATCTGTATTATTATTCAGTGCAAAAAGTACATTATGTATACTGGCTACCTTACCATCTTCCAGATAGTGATCATGGCGTTCACCGTCACCTGCTTCAACAATCTTTAGAAATTTTGTTCCATTTTCATCTGGCAACAAACCTTGCTTGGCTCCTTTTATAAAATCGACGTAAGAAATCTCAAAATCTTGACCATTGAAGTCCGCACTCCAAGGCAAATTAGACTTTATAGCTTCCGGAGTAACAATTAAATCATCCTCTAAAATCTTTCTTCGTGCTTCACCTTCAATTTCACCATCAACATAAACTGTTAGATACGTTTTATCAGAATAGAATACTTTTTCCGTATTCCCTTCACGTATTGGCATCATACCTTCAAAACTGATATAACGCGTTACAAAAGCTCCAATTATAATCAACACCCAAGATAAATGCAGCACCAAAACCGGCCATTTCTCTAATCTCAGTAGACGGTACTTAGAGATATTACCAATAAAGTTGATTACAAAGAATACCATGATTACTTCAAACCACCATGCATTATAAATCCAAATTCGTGCAGTTTCTGTACTGTACCAACTTTCAATGAAGGTACCGAATGCCATTGCTGTTGCAAAAACGATAAATAGGATGGACATTAAACGTGTAGAGAAGAATATTTTTTTGAACATTTCCGTCATGGAAGATAGGAGTTGATTTTCAAGATGCAAAAATAAGGCCTTTTCCCCATTTTCGAATACCTTTTATCTCTTTTAAACTTCATATAAACTGTTAATTTTAATACAAAAAGACTTCTATAAACTTTGTACTTTTGCAGTATGATATCAGTAGTTATAGTAGGTTCTGGTAATGTAGCACAGAATTTGTTTCAGGCATTTCAAAAGTCTGCAGATGTTAGCGTAAAGCAGGTAATAGGCAGAAATAGAGCACACTTGGCATTTGTACATGACAAAGCACTTATTAGTACTGAATTTACTGGTGATATAAGCGCAGATGTTTACATACTAGCCATTTCTGACGATGCTATAAGTACCGTTGTCGAAAATTTTAAAAATGTAGAAGGCATTTTGGTCCATACCTCTGGCGCGACACCGCTTAACGCAATTAAATCTGCAAAGCGACCAGGGATCTTTTATCCATTACAAACCTTTACAAAAGGGAAAATCATTTCATTTGATGATATTCCTATTTGCATAGAAGCGACTAACAATAAAGATCTTGAAATATTAACAGCACTAGGAAAACAACTTAGTGAAAACGTAGTTAAAATAGATTCTGAGCAGCGAAAAACACTACATGTGGCTGCGGTATTCGTAAATAATTTTACCAATTACATGTATACCCTGGGTTCTGATATTTGTGCAGAGCATGACTTAGATTTCTCATTGCTAAAACCCCTTATTAAAGAGACGGCTGCAAAATTAGACACGTTAACAACCATGCAGGCACAAACGGGACCGGCAAAACGCGGAGACCAAAAAACATTACATAATCATTTACAAATCATAAAAGACAAACACCAAAGGGAACTTTACACCCTTTTAAGCAACGCTATAAAAGAAAAACATGGAAAAAAATTATAAAGAGTATTTAAAAGATATTACCACATTTATTTTTGATGTAGATGGGGTGTTTACAGATGGAAGTCTTTTAGTTACCAGCGAAGGGGAGTTGTTACGTAAAATGAGTGTTAAAGATGGTTATGCCCTAAAAGTTGCGCTTAAGAAAGGATACAATGTATGTATTATAACAGGAGGAACAAATGAAGGTGTTCGCATAAGATTAAAAGCACTTGGAGTTACAGATATCTATATGGGTGCACATTACAAAATGGATGCGTTAGAGGAATATATGGATCTTTATCATATAGAATCCGAAAACATATTATATATGGGTGATGACATACCAGACATTCCACCATTACAAGCGGTTGCTTTAGCTACTTGTCCGCAGAATGCTGTTGCAGAAGTTAAAAGCGTAAGTCAATACATTTCGCATATAAATGGCGGTCATGGCTGTGTACGTGATGTCATTGAACAGGTTTTAAAAGTACGTGGAGATTGGACCAGCCATTTTAGTGCTGCAAACGACTAATATATGTTGAAGAATAAACTTAAAGAACATCACTTAATCTTAGCATCTGGCTCACCAAGAAGGCATCAGTTTTTTAAGGAAATGGAGCTTGATTTTGAGGTGAGAATCAAATCTGTAGATGAAGTCTATCCTGTTGAATTAAAAGGAGCAGAAATATCCGACTATCTAGCAAAATTAAAAGCAGAGGTATTTTTGCCCGAATTACAACCAAAAGATATTCTAATTACCTCAGATACGGTTGTTTGGCATAATAATGAATCTTTAGCCAAAGCAGAAGATAGCAAGGAAGCTGAAGAAATGCTAAAAAAACTATCTGGAGATTGGCATCAGGTAATTTCTTCTGTATGTTTTACCACAATTGAACGACAGATAGTTCAACATTCAATAACAGAAGTCAAGTTCAAGAATTTATCGGAAGATGAAATTCGACATTATATAAAGGAATATCAACCTTACGATAAAGCAGGTGCATACGGCATTCAAGAATGGATAGGACTTATAGGTATTGAAAAAATTAAAGGATCATACACGAATGTAGTTGGTTTACCAACACAACTAGTTTATGAAACCTTATTACAATTGGTAACATAGAATAATTTAAAATTATGACAGGTATGAAACTATTAAAACTAAACAAGGCAGTTTACAGCTTTTTCGTATTGGCAATTCTATTTACTAGTTGTAAAGAAAAACCCAAAACCAATAGCGATACATTAGCTATGTTATCTACAGAAATAAAAACGGAAGCTCCTAAAAAAGAGCTTTCGCAAGAATTTAAAGATTATTGGTATAACGGTACGGCAGAAATCACTTCCTACAAGTTAGAACAAGCTAGATATGGCGAGATGAGAGAAGGCAGTGCTGTATTAATTTATGTGACCGAACCATTTTTACCAGATGCTCAACTAAAGGCAGATAACAGTAGCAAAAGCAATATTCCTGTTTTAAAACTAAATACCACCAAAAACTATATTACGGGTATTTACCCCTACTCTATAATGACCAGTAGCTTCTACCCTGTGCATGATAATCAACATGCGCTTAAAGTATCTTTTTCCGCACAAGAATGGTGTGGTCATGTATACGCACAATTGAACAATAAAGACGATTTTGAAATAATGAGTCATTCTTATTTTGAATCTGAAGGTGACAAAGATTATCAAATAGAAAAAGCTACTCTTGAAAATGAAGTTTGGAACAAAATCAGGGTAAAACCAGAAAATTTGCCTATCGGTGAAATTAAAATGATTCCTTCTTTGGAGTTTATCAGAACAACCCATAAAGAACTCAAGGCTTACAAGGCAATAACTTCGCTGAGCGAGGTTGATGGTATGAACACATATGAAATCAGCTATCCTGGATTAGAACGTACCTTAAAAATCAATTTTGAAAGCAAGTTTCCGTACTTAATAGAAAGCTGGACAGATACTTTTTTTGATGGGTATGGACAAAATAATAAAGTTTTAACTTCTAAAGGAACAAGAATTAACAGGATTACAACACCCTATTGGCAACAGAAATCGAATAAGGATTTATATTTGCGCGATAGTTTAGGGTTATAGCGTATGAAAGAGTTTGTTGCTGAACATTATAATGAGCTAATCTACAGTCTCATTATTTTAATTGTGATCGTTGTTTTAAAATTTCTTTTTACCACAGCTGTTAGAAAGGTAAGTAAGATTAGTGATTTTAATCCGGTTAGGACCAACCTGATTATTAAGTTCATCAACATTGCTTTGACCATAATCGCTATAGTGGCACTTACCTTAGTATGGAGTGTAAATTACCAAGATCTAGGGGTTATGCTATCTTCTGTGTTTGCGGTAATAGGTGTCGCCCTATTTGCTCAATGGTCTATTTTAAGCAACATTACAGCCGGTGTTATTCTTTTCTTCTCATTTCCTTTTAAAATAGGAAACACCATCAGAATTTTAGATAAAGAACTACTTGACCCTAACAATTCAGATTTGGATCAATTTGTAATTGAAGATATTAAGGCATTTCATCTACACTTGAGAAGAAGCAATGGAGAAATTTTAACCTATCCTAATAATTTGGTTCTTCAGAAAGGTGTCATTTTAATATCTACGTACCAACAAGGAGAATTTATCAGTGTTGAAGAACAAGAGGAACAAATCATATGATTTTGTTAAAGAAGTCGTAAAAGCAAGTAAGCGTAGTACCTAATCTTATTATATTTGGAATTACTACCAAAACCAACTTAAAATGCGATATCTATTAGGCTTGTTAGCTTGTAGTCTTTTTGCACTCAGCACCCTCAATGCCCAAACGCCAGAGATTAGCTCGTCCACAGACATTTACCACTCCATTGAAAAGCTTAATTTTCTAGGTACTGCACTATATATAGCCGCACACCCAGATGATGAAAATACGCGTCTTATCGCTTATTTGGCAAATAATGTTAAAGCGAGAACGGGTTACTTATCTCTTACAAGAGGTGACGGTGGTCAAAATTTAATTGGTCCCGAATTACGCGAACTTTTAGGTGTATTGCGTACGCAAGAATTACTTGCAGCAAGAAGGGTTGACGGGGGAGAACAATTTTTTAGTCGCGCCAATGACTTCGGCTATTCCAAACAACCAGATGAGACCCTAAAAATTTGGGACAAAGAAGCCATTCTTGGTGATGTGGTTAGAACGATTCGCAAGTTTAAGCCAGATGTAATTATCAACAGGTTTGATCATAGAACTCCCGGCACTACCCATGGTCATCATACTTCTTCGGCAATGTTAAGCTTTGAAGCTTTTGATCTAGCAAATGATGCTAACGCCTACCCAGAACAATTATCAGCAACAAACACTTGGCAACCAAAACGATTGTTTTTTAATACATCGTGGTGGTTTTATGGTAGCCAAGAAAAATTTAAAGCAGCGGATAAAACCAATCTTTTGCATATGGATGTAGGCACGTACTACCCTATACTAGGAAAATCTAACAACGAAATTGCCTCATTAGCCAGTAGCCAACATCTATGTCAAGGTTTTGGTAGACTAAGTTCAAGAGGTAGTGAAGATGAATATATAGAATTATTAAAGGGTGATTTACCACAAGACAAATCCAATCTTTTTGATGGCATAGATACAACCTGGTCTAGAATTGATGGTGGTAAGGCAATTGGAGATATCCTTTATAATGTGCAAGAAAATTTTAATTTTAAAAATCCTTCGGTTCATATTCCTAAATTATTGGAAGCCTATGAATTATTGCAAAATGTTTCTAATGAACATTGGAAGAATTTAAAAATTAAAGAGCTAACTACAATTATTTCTGCTATATCAGGATTACATTTAGAAGCGTTTACCAAAATCTCATCTACAAATCCTGGTCAGAATGTCGATGTTCAAATCCAAGCATTGAACAGAAGTGACATCACTACTGAATTAGAATCGGTATTTATTAACAATCAAAATACAAATATTGAGCTGAGTACTTTGAACAATAACAAATTGTTTGAAAAGAAAATTAGTTTAAATATTCCGTCTTCAACTGATTTTACCAGTCCGTATTGGTTGATGGAAAAAGGAACTTTAGGCACGTATACTGTCAAGAACAAAGCTTTAATAGGAAAACCGGAAACACCAAGAGCTTTTAATGCTACTTTTAATTTGAACATAAACGGAATATCAATTCCATTCACCAAACCTTTAGTTTACAAATATGCTAAACCCGATAAAGGCGAAATTTATCAACCTTTTGAAGTGGTACCTGAAGCTACCGCAAGCTTTACCGATAAGGTTATGATATTTGCCGATGCATCACCAAAAAGAATTCCTGTAACAATTAAGGCGCATAAAGACAGTATTTCTGGTACAGTTGAATTAAAATACGGCACAGGATGGCAAGTTGATAAAAAATTACAACCATTCTCCATCAACAAAAAAGGAGATGAACAAACCGTTTATTTTAAGTTGAGTCCGCCAGGTACAGAGAACGAAAGTAGCATCTCCCCTATTATTAAATTGGACGGCAAAGAGATTACCAAAGAGCTAGTATCTATTGCTTATGACCATGTACCTACTCAAACAATACTACTACCATCCGAAACAAAAGTCGTTAGATTAAATATTCAGAAAGCAGGAGAAAATATAGGTTATATTATGGGTGCCGGTGATGCAGTACCTACAAGTTTAGAGCAAATAGGATACAATGTTCAACTAATAGATCCTACAACGATTACTAAAGAATCCCTAAAAAAATATGATGCTGTTGTTTTAGGAATTAGAGCCTACAATGTAGTAGATGAGCTTAAATTTAAACAACGTTTTATTTTAGATTATGCCAAGAATGGTGGTACGGTAATTGTGCAATATAATACAGCAAGTAGATGGGGTTCTCAATTTGAAAATATTGCACCTTATGAACTAGAAATCTCCAGAGATCGTGTTACTAATGAAAATTCTGATGTAAAGATTATTGCAAAAGGTAATTCACTGGTACATTTTCCAAACGAAATCAACGAGAGTGATTTTAATGGCTGGGTTCAAGAGAGAGGTTTGTACTTTCCAAACAAATGGAGTGCTGAATTTACACCTATTTTGGAAATGCACGATAAAGGGGAAGAATCATTAAAAGGTAGCTTATTAATTGCCCCATATGGAAAGGGAAACTATATTTATACCGGACTGAGTTTTTTTAGGGAATTACCAGTTGGTGTTCCAGGTGCATATAAACTTTTCTCAAATATGTTATCCGTTGGAAAAGATAAAGTAGAAACGAAAGCCAAAATCAAAGGATGAGTAACGAACGAGATGAAAATAAAACTTGGAAAAAAGAGTATAGCATTGTATTGGTGCTTAATCTCATATATGTTCTTATTTTCTATTACGTAATGACTTCATTCAATTAATATGGAAGGATTAGATTGGATTATTCTTGCCGGCACACTTCTTTTCATCGTAGTATACGGTGTTTGGAAAACAAAAGGAAGCAAAAATGTCAATGACTATGTTCGTGGTGGCAATGATTCTAAATGGTGGACTATTGGTCTATCGGTTATGGCAACTCAAGCCAGTGCAATAACGTTTTTATCCACACCCGGTCAAGCATTTCATGACGGTATGGGCTTTGTTCAATTCTATTTTGGGCTACCGTTGGCCATGATAATCATTTGTATGGTATTTGTTCCGCTTTACCATAGAATGAAGGTATATACCGCCTACGAATTTTTAGAAGGTAGATTTGACCTTAAAACCCGTTCGTTAGCTGCAGTTCTATTTTTGATTCAAAGAGGGCTAGCGGCAGGGATTACTATTTTCGCCCCTTCTATCATTTTATCCGCGGTATTAGGATGGGATTTACGCACACTAAATATCATACTGGGAACCTTAGTAATCATTTACACCGTATCTGGTGGTACCAAAGCTGTTAGTGTTACTCAAAAACAGCAGATGTTCATCATCATGACAGGTATGTTCATTACCTTCTTTTTTATATTAGGCTACTTACCATCTGATATTACCTTTAGCAAGGCCATGAAAATCGCTGGTGCCAGTAACAAATTAGAGATTCTGAATTTTGATCTGGATACGTCTAGCAGATATACTTTCTGGAGTGGTATTACGGGCGGACTTTTTCTTTTCCTGGCATACTTTGGTACAGATCAAAGTCAGGTACAACGGTATTTATCCGGTAAATCCGTAAGAGAAAGTCAGTTAGGTTTAATTTTTAATGCCATTCTAAAAATACCCATGCAGTTTTTTATTCTTCTGGTAGGTGTAATGGTATTCGTGTTTTATCAATACAATCCTTCACCATTAAACTTTAATCCGTCTGCAACGAAAGCCGTAATGGAATCTAATTATGCCGAAGATTACAAATTACTGCAAGAAGGGCAAATTGCATTGGAAGCCGAAAAAAGAATTGCGCAAAATAAATTCTCGGCAGCATTAGAGATTAAAGAATATACCGCTGTGGAAGAAGCTAAAAAGCAGATTATTCGTATAAATCAGAAAGATAGCACCAATCGTATCGCTGCCAAGTCTTTAATAAAACAGGCAAATGATATAGTTGAAACCAATGATAAAGATTACGTCTTTATTCACTTTATACTTCATAATTTACCCACGGGATTAGTTGGTTTGTTATTAGCGGTAATTTTATCGGCTGCAATGTCATCTACGGCATCTGAACTTAATGCATTAGGTACCATAACCGCGTTAGATTTATATAAAAGAAACAGAAAAACAGAAAACCTGTCTGAAGAACATTATGTCAAAGCGTCTAAGTTCTTTACCTTAATTTGGGGTGTCGTCGCCATATTAATAGCATGTGTTGCAAACCTATTTGATAATTTAATACAACTCGTTAATATTATTGGTAGTATTTTTTACGGCAATGTTTTAGGTATTTTTCTAATTGCATTCTTCTTAAAATTCGTAAAAGGTAATGCAGTTTTCTTTGCTGCTGTGGTAACACAAATAATCATTTGTATAATTTATTATTATCTAATTCATATTTATCCTTCAGGTCAAGAAAAATTAGGTTATTTATGGCTAAACTTTTTTGGAGCAGCTTTGGTCATTATTATATCATTTATATTTGAAGCCTTTGACCGTATGTTAAAAAAACCATTGGCAACCAACTAAGATTAATTTTAAGCATTTAATGATACATAAAAAAATAGAATCATATTTCAAGGAGCATTATACAGATTCACCTACACTCATAAAAGCCCCCGGACGAATTAATTTAATAGGCGAACACACTGATTACAATGAAGGTCTAGTGCTTCCGGCATCTATAGAAAAAGGAATATATTTTGCAATATCAGGCAACGACCAGCATACTATACAGATCGAAACATTTTTGACACAACCAGAGAAAATCACTTTTCAACTAAACGGTGATCATGAAAAATTCGAGTCCTTTTGGGGAAATTACTTTCAAGCAATTATAGAAATACTGGTTGCCAAAGAATACCCTTTAAAAGGAATGGATTGTGTTTTTGGCGGAGACATACCAATTGGATCCGGACTCTCCTCTTCTGCCGCGTTATGTTGTGGTTTTATATATGCGATAACAAAAATATCCGGTAAAGAGATTTCTAGAGAAGATATTGCATTAATAGCACAAGAAGCAGAACATAAAATTGGACTTAACTGTGGATTAATGGATCAATACGCAGTGCTTTTCGGCAAAAAAGGAAATGCTTTCTTTTTAGATTGCAAAGACTTAAGCCACAGTTACATTCCCATTAATTTAGAAGGCTACAGCTGGGTACTGATAAACTCTAACATAAAACACAATCTAGCCGTAGATTCCGAGTATAATAAGAGACGTGTTTCTTGTGAGAACATTGTTAAACAGGTTCAAAAGTACAAACCAGAAGTAACTTCTTTAAGAGACGTTACCCTTGAAGACTTGGTTACCGTAAAAAGCAACGTTAAAGAAATAGATGTACAACGTGCCAAATATGTCATTGAAGAAAATGACCGCGTTCGTAAAATGATGGAGGTACTAACTGAAGGCGATGCTAATGCTGTAGGTAAAGTTTTAAAAGAAGGTCATTGGGCAATGTCTACACAATACGAAATAACCACTAAAGAATTAGATGCCTTAGTACAAATTGGCGAAAGCCTAGACGGTGTTTTAGGATCTAGAATGATGGGCGGCGGATTTGGTGGTTGTACCATAAACCTTATAAAAACCGATAAGCTTGAAGAGAGTATAAAATCGATTTTAACACAATACAAAGAACAAACTGAGATTGATGCCGAGTATTACCATTTGGCAATTGATGATGGGGTAAAAGTATTTGAATAACAATTTAAAATTAAAGCATAAAAAAAGTCCGTGTTTTAAAACACGGACTTTTAATTTTATAAAATGGATATTTACTTAGAACTCCATTCTTTAATAGAATCATTGTTCATTTTTATGTAATCGGCATTACCAGCTGCAGTAGCACCGGTCAACGATTTTTTTGCAGCTTCGATTGCTCCTTTTTTGTCACCCGCTTTCGCTAATATTAAAGACTGTTGTCTTAGCTGCCAAAATGCTGGCTTTTCAGTCATTGACATTGCTTTGTCCATCCACTCCTTAGCTTTATTGATATCTTTGCCTTCAATAGAATAATATACTGCCGCAGCATAATAATCAGCAGCAGATGGTCCGTTTAAGGCTTTATCGATACTACTCATTACAGCAGCATCTGTACCTACAGAGAAAGGAATGGCAACATAGGTATTCTCCCAAATGATACCAATATTAGCTCCATTGCTTTTTACATCATCAAAAGTGATCGTAAAAGTTTCAACAGGCATTTCCATTTTATAGACCGGTACCGATAATTGAGCAACTACCTTACTTTCTTCCCAATTACTTGGTGTACCTCCACCAACAGTATCGGTGTATATGAAAACTTCCCAATTAGAAGCTCCCGGCTTAGTGAAAATTGAGTAAGTACCAGCTTTTACTTCTTTACCTGCAATAGTTACATCTGCATCAAAGGTTACTAAAGTGTATCCGTTTGCTCCTGTTCTCCATAATTTATCAAAAGGAACTAAGTTGCCAAATACTTTTCTACCTCTCATTGAAGGTCTAGAATAATCAATGCTTACTTCTGTTAAACCTACGGTCTGCATTATTTTTGCAGCAGGACTAGGTGCAGGTGTATTTATTTGTGCTTCAACTGTTAAGGAAGCTACAATTGCCAATAAAAAGAGTACTACTTTGTTCATGATTGTTTTACTAATTAGTTATTTATAGCAAAACTACTTATAAAGGAGAGGTAGAAATGTTAACAATTTCCTAAATACTAATAAACAGCGAACGAGGTTGAAATTACACCATCTTCTAAAAACATGGTCAGGTAATAAATAGAAGATTCTAAATGATGAGAAATAATTCCTTTTTTTTCAACGTCTTCGGTATTTTGCCAAACCTCTTTACCAGATACATCATAAATCACCTGACCAAAAACAGTTTTATCCGTGGCAATGGAGTAATAATAATGACTAGAATTATTATCTCGATAAATGATTAATTTACCATCTTGATCGGCATCCTCTGTAATTTCAGGTAATACCGGACTTTCAGGGTTTTCTGGATCTTGTGGTGCCTCTGGCGTATCAGGCTCTTCAGGATTTTCAGTTTCTTCTGGGTTTTCAGTTTCTTCTGGGTTTTCAGGGGTTTCCGGCTCTTCTGGTTCTTCCGTCACAACAACGGGAATTTGTAAAGAAAACAAACGCGATGAAGATACAATGGTTGGTGTTTGCCTAGAATAATATTCAGATGAAAAGAAATAACTTTCGGTCCCTGTTTGGGTTATTCCTTCCGCTTGCACAAAATTTAGTCCTAAGGATTGCTGTTCATATCCTTCAAAAACAGAATTAAAATTTAAACTTTCTACCACCCCCACAAAAGGACTCAATATAGAGGAATAACCAATTACAACTAATCGGTTTGATTCCACATCATAAGTGGCATCGGTTATTAAACCTATATCTTCGATAGCACCTACCCTACTAGCCATATAAGTTCCTGGAAATTTTGGAAACTCATAAGCCACAGACCCTAACGATTGCCATTGCTTGGTCAATACCACTATACGATCATCAATAACAAAAAATGCTTCTGCATCCCAATCGCTATTACCATTATTATCAAAATTCTGTTGATCTTCATAAGAAAAGTTAATCGTAGTGGCAGAAACGGTATTAGAATTCAAATACTCTTCTTTTGAAATGACATGAACAGCCAAATTAGTTCTTGAGCCTACATTGTTACCAAAATCACCAATGTAGATATATTCATCATCTTGTGAGATAGCCTCCCAATCTACATTTATAATATTAGTCACATTTACTCTTCTCTGTATAGATAGCGTCAATGTATCTAACTCATAAAGTACGGCTTCATTACCAGAATCATTATGGGTAATTAAATGACCGTTGAAATAAATTAATCCAGATGTTTCAAATACCTCATTAGGCAGTTCACCAACCGTTTCAACATTCTCTTGTGCAGCTAGCGATGCCGTACTTAAGAAAAAAAGAATAAGACCTAATTGTTGGACAAAAATTTTCATTGTTGCAAAATAAGATAGAATAATGTTAATCAACTGTTTTTAAGTGACCTAAATTTAATTTAATCGATAAAGTTAATTTTTAAGGCTATAAAAAAGCATTTTTGATATTGTTTAACTATTTTTGATTAATGTTAGACATATTTAATCTAACCATTATAATGATGTATTTATGAAACTATATCAATTACATTCTAAACAAGCTCTACCGATTACTAAAGATACAGCATGGAAATTTTTATCTGACCCTGCTAATTTAAAAGTAATCACTCCCGAACATATGGGTTTTAATATATTGGACGGTGCAGATAGAGAAATGTTTCCTGGTCAGATCATACAATATAAAGTTTCCCCTTTCCCAGGATATACTACTAAATGGGTAACCGAAATTACACATGTAGACCAAGGAAATTATTTTGTCGATGAACAAAGGTTCGGACCTTACGCACTTTGGCATCACAAACACTTTATTAAAGAAATTGATGAAGGTGTTTTGATGGAAGATATTATAGATTACAAAATTCCCCTTGGTATCTTAGGTCAAATAGCACATCCATTAATTGTAAAAAAACAGCTAATGGAAATATTTAAATTTCGTGAGCAAAAATTAAAAGAACTCTTTGGAGTGGTAGATTCCATTCCAAATCAACTTCAACTAAAATCTTTTTAAATGAAAAATATATTGTTAATAGGTGGCTCGCATGGTATTGGGCTATCGATAGTTAAAGAATTACAAGACACACATCAACTTTTTGTAGCATCTCGTACAGAAGAAGATTTGCAATATGAAAATATAACGCACATCCCTTTTGATGTTACTACAGATGTGTTAGATACTTCTGTACTACCAGAAAAACTTGACGGTTTTGTATACTGCCCGGGTAGCATTAATCTGAAACCATTTAAAATGATGTCATTGGACACCATTAAAGATGATATGGAACTTAATTTCTTTTCTATGGTAAAAGTGGTGAAGGAGATTATATCAAAAATGGACGAAGGTTCAAGTATGGTCTTTTTCAGTACTATTGCGGTAGGTACCGGTATGCCATTTCACACAAGCGTTTCTGCAGCTAAAGGTGCAATTGAAGGTTTCGCCAAGTCACTTGCGGCAGAATATGCCCCAAAGGTAAGAGTCAATGTAGTTGCTCCGTCTTTGGTAGATACCCCCTTAGCTAAAAGACTTTTAAACAATGATAAGAAACGAGAGATGATGAGTGAGCGCCATCCTTTAAAAAGAGTTGGAAATGCAGATGACATCGCCAATGCAGCGGTTTTTCTCTTAAGTGGTAAAAGTACGTGGATGACCGGACAGGTAATCGGTGTAGATGGAGGATTATCAACTTTAAACATCAATTAAATGTCAAAAAAAGTATCTATATTTTGGTTTAGAAGAGATTTGAGGTTGGATGATAATGTAGGTTTCCTTGAAGCATTAAAAGGAGACCATCCTGTATTGCCTATTTTCATTTTTGATGAAGAAATTCTTTCCAAATTACCGAAAGACGATGCAAGGCTCACCTTTATACATGAAACATTGCAGCACATGCGCAATCAGCTACAAGAAGAGAATGAAAGCTCTTTAGCAATGTTTCATGGCAAGCCAGTAGATATTTTTAAAAACTTGATAAAAGACTATGACGTTGCGTCTGTTTTTACAAATAGAGACTATGAACCTTACGCAAAAGAACGCGATAAAAAAATATCAGACATTTTATCTGAAAATGATATTACTTTCAAAAACTTTAAGGATCAAGTTATTTTTGAAAAGGATGAAATCGTAAAAGGAGATGGCGACCCATATGTAGTTTATACGCCCTATAAAAATAAATGGCAAGATAAATTTAACGCCGATAAAGACTTAAAGATTCACTACACTAGTCAACATTTATCTAACCTGATTAAAAATTCACGATTACCGAACTTATCACTAGCCGATATTGGTTTTGAAAAATCAAAAATAGAGGTGCCGGAATATGATGTAACCCCTACCCTAATCGATAATTATGAAGACACTCGTAATTTTCCCGCGAAAGAAAGTGGAACATCACGACTAGGTCCACATTTACGATTCGGAACAGTATCCGTCCGTAAAATGATGAAAAAGGCAATTACCGAAAATAATAAGGTTTTCTGGAGCGAATTAATTTGGAGAGAGTTTTTCATGACTATTCTTTACCATTTTCCAAAAACTGTGAATAATGCGTTTAGAGCAAAATATGACCGTATAGAATGGCGTAACAACGAAGAAGAATTTGAAAAATGGAAAAATGGTGAAACAGGCTATCTTTTAGTAGATGCCGGTATGCGTCAACTAAACGAAACCGGATACATGCATAATCGCGTTCGTATGTTAGTAGCTAGTTTTCTATGTAAACACTTACTTATAGATTGGCGATGGGGAGAAACCTATTTTGCTGAAAAACTACTGGATTACGAAATGAGCTCTAACGTTGGTAATTGGCAATGGGCTGCAGGTAGTGGTGTTGATGCTGCTCCATATTTTAGAATATTCAACCCTATGACCCAAATAGATAAATTTGACAAAAATAAGGAGTATATTAAAAAATGGATTTCTGAATACGATACTGATAAGTACCCAGAAAAAATGGTAGATCACAAAATGGCTAGAGAAAGATGCTTAGAAACTTACAAAGAAGCAGTCTCCTAATTAAGATTATCGCAATTATATTCAATAATAGAAAAACCATTAATTTGAATTAGTTTAAAGTTGAGTATCTTTAAAAGAACTAATGAGAACAACTACATAATCTAATTTTAAAATGAAAAAAACATTTCTACTTGCGCTATGCTTTTGCATTAGCGCATCGGTTTTTGCTCAAAGAATGAGTAAGGACAAAAATCTAATTATTTCTTCTGTAGAAAAACATAAAGAAGAATTGATTAAAATTAGTGATTCTATTTGGGCACTTGCTGAAACTGCTTTTGACGAAACTGAATCTTCAAGAATTTTAGCGGATTATGCCGAGAAAAACGGAATGACCGTAATAAGAGGTGTGGCAGATATACCAACAGCATTTACGGCAACTTACGGGTCTGGAAGTCCTGTAATCAGTATTTTAGGTGAATTCGATGCCTTACCGGGAATTTCTCAAAAAACATCTCCTATTAAAGAGCCTTTTAAAGAAGGAGCTGCGGGTCATGGTTGTGGACACAACATGTTCGGTACAGCTAGTTTAGGTTCTGCCATTGCCATAAAAGAACTAATGGATGCAGGAAAAATTAAAGGAACCGTTAAGTTCTTAGGCACACCGGCAGAAGAAAAATATTTTGCAAAAGTATGGATGGTAAAAGCCGGACTTTGGGATGATGTTGATGTCAATGTAAGCTGGCACCCAGGTGCTGGTATCGAAGCCGATGTACAAAGTGGATTATCACTTATTGATTTTGTTGTTGAGTTTTATGGTCAAGCGGCACATGCCTCTATGGACCCTTGGAATGGTCGTAGTGCATCTGATGCATTAGAGCTATACACTACAGGTATCAACTATTACAGAGAGCATATTTTACCATCTTCTAGAATTCATTACCATATACAAGATGGCGGCCAGGTTGTAAATGTGGTACCTGATTATGCAAAACTATGGGTTCGTGTTAGAGACCCTAAAAGATCGAAAATGCTACCTACATACGAGCGAGTAAAAGCTATGGCAGAAGGTGCGGCAATTATGGCTAATGTAGATTATAAAATCTCTTTGGTTTCTGGTATCTACGAAACTTTGGTAAATCGTTCTGGTGGAGAAATCATGCAGAACAATCTAGAGTTATTAGGTCCCATTACATATACCGAAGAAGAAACTGTTTTTGGTAAAGCAATTCAAAAAGCAACAGGTAAACCAGAAGTTGGTTTTGACGGCACGGTTCATCCATTAAGAGAAACTCTTGAAAACCCAGGTGGGGGATCAACTGATGTAGGTGATGTTAGCTGGAATGTACCAAACATTAATTTAAGTGTTTCTGTAGCACCAACAGGTACACCTTGGCATTCATGGGCAGTTGTTGCCTGCGGCGGAATGTCGATAGGTCATAAAGGTATGATTCATGCATCTAAAGCTATGGGTATGACCATGCTTGATTTATTTCAAAATCCTAAATTGGTAACTAAGGTAAAAGAAGAATTTAAAACACGTAAAGGTGATGAAGTTTATGAACCAATGATCGATGGTCCACCACCAATAGGTGAGCAATGATTACTATAATAAAGAAGCTATCTTAATAGGTAGCTTCTTTCAATTTCAGGTAACTTGATACTTCAATATTCAATAGAAACAGGGTGCAAATGAACAATGCTACTTATTAATTTTACAATTAACTCTTATGAATGACAAGATTAAGCAAATATTCGAACTAGGTTTTCCTTGGCGAACACAAGACCCATTTTTATTCTGTGCGTACCACTTAGATCAATATCCAAAAGGAGATGGCAAACTTGGACCTGCAGATTCGTTAGATGGAAGGAATTTAGGGAATGATTTTCAATTAAAAGATGGTTATCGCATGTACCATGGCACTAATGTTCCAGGGTTTCCGGCACACCCGCATCGTGGATTTGAAACTATTACCATAGCAAATAATGGGTATTGCGACCATTCAGATTCTTTAGGTGCCGCGGGCCGATTTGGAGAAGGCGATGTACAATGGATGACAGCCGGTAGTGGCGTACAACATTCAGAAATGTTTCCGTTGATTTATACCGATAAAGAAAATACATTAGAGGTTTTTCAAATATGGTTGAATCTACCCGCTAAAAACAAATTTGCAGATCCACATTTTAAAATGCTTTGGCATGAAGATATTCCAGTATTAAAACTAGAGCAATCCACCGTTACGGTTATTGCCGGTAATTTTGGCTCTTTAAATGCTTTGGCACCAGCACCAAATTCATGGGCGGCAGATACAAATAACGATGTTGCTATATGGAATATTAATGTGCGTACCAATGGAACTATAACACTACCTAAAGCTAATAATAGAACTATAAGAACCGTGTATTTTTATGAAGGCGATACTATTAAGGTTTTAGATAAAGAAATACCATCTAACCATGGTATTGAAGTTACACCTAGCGAAGAAATTGAAATTAAGGCTCTAGGCAAACCGGCAAATATTCTTGTATTACAAGGACGACCAATAAACGAACCTGTTGCCAAATACGGACCGTTTGTCATGAACACAGATGAAGAATTAGAAATTGCCATGAACGAATTTAGAACTACCCGATTCGGCGGTTGGCCATGGAGGCATATTGACAATGTTCACGAGAATAATAGAGGAAGGTTTGCTAAATATCCTGACGGAACTTTAATTGAAAAGTAAATGATAGCGACTCTTCGTTTGGTCTGTGATAGTGGTTTGTTGGTCTTAATTTGGATCGTGCAATTAATTATATATCCAAGTTTTGCATTTTACAGTCACAAAAATCTGTTTACATGGCATAAAATATATACCAAAAGAATTGCTCTTGTGGTAATACCGTTAATGGTTACACAATTAATAATAAGTCTTTTACAAGTTTATACAAACCCTAATATATACAGTATATTATATAGCATTATGGTTATAAGCGCGTGGCTATTGACCTTTATTATATTTGTGCCGTTGCACCATGACATTTCTAATGAAATAGAAACAGACTTATCTATTAAAAAAATAAAACTCCATAATTGGTCAAGAACCGTTTTATGGAGTTTAATTTTTATACTTACGATATATAGTACTTTTAAACCCTGGTAATTTTAGCACCAATTGCGCGCAGTCTTTCATCTATATTTTCATAACCACGATCTATCTGTTCAATATTATGAATAGTAGAAGTTCCTTTTGCTGATAACGCCGCAATCAACAATGAAACACCCGCTCTAATATCTGGCGATGTCATTGTTGTCGCTTTTAAAGTAGATTGAAAATCATGACCTATAACTGTTGCTCTATGCGGATCACAAAGAATAACCTTTGCTCCCATATCCAGCAATTTATCTACAAAGAACAAACGACTTTCAAACATTTTTTGATGAATTAAAACCTCACCTCTAGACTGTGTTGCCACAACTAAAATGATACTCAATAAATCAGGAGTCAATCCTGGCCATGGTGCATCTGCTATAGTTAAAATAGAGCCATCTATATAGTTTTGGATCTCGTATCCGTCGGTATGGGCAGGAATGTAGATATCATCACCTTTTCTTTCCAACGTTATACCCAGTTTTTCAAATACGGTTGGTATTTGACCTAAGTCGTTCCAACTAACATCTTTAATAGTCAATTCACTTTTAGTCATTGCTGCCAAACCGATCCAGCTACCTATTTCGATCATGTCAGGTAACATACGGTGATCCGTACCACCTAATTTATCAACACCATCGATAACCAAAAGGTTAGAACCAACACCAGATATTTTGGCACCCATTCTATTCAGCATTTTACATAACTGCTGTAAATATGGTTCACATGCCGCGTTATAAATTGTTGTTTGTCCTTCTGCCAAGACTGCAGCCATAACAATGTTCGCAGTACCGGTTACAGAAGCTTCATCTAACAGCATATAAGTTCCTTTCAACTTATCAGCCTCAACCCCGTAGAAATATTCTTCGCGGTTGTAACGAAATTTGGCACCTAGTTTAATGAAACCTTCAAAGTGTGTATCTAAACGTCTACGACCTATTTTGTCACCACCAGGTTTAGGTATATACCCTTTTCCAAAACGTGCCAACAAGGGTCCAACTAACATAATAGAGCCTCTTAAGCCTCTACCATCTTGTTTAAACTGATCAGACTGCAAATATTCTAAGTTAATGTCATCGGCCTTAAAAGTATAAGAGCCTTTACCTTTCTTTTGAATTTTTACACCTAGATCCTCTAAAAGAGCTATTAGTTTATTTACATCGACAATATCAGGAATATTGTTGATTGTTACTTTTTCATCTGTAAGTAATACTGCGCAAAGTATTTGAAGTGCTTCGTTCTTTGCTCCTTGAGGTGTTATTTCACCAGATAACTGGTGCCCTCCTTCAATTTTGAATGTCCCCATCTAGAGAAGTGGAAATTTAATAGCGTTTTTTACCGCGGTTATTATTTCTTTGATTTTTCTTTCCTGAATTATTTGAACGAGGCGTTTTTGCAACTCTGTTCTTAAGAAACTGTCCGCTATCCGTTAAACTTTCACCTTCTGAGGCTAAATCTATGCGACCGTCACTTAATTCGAACAAATGTTTAAAAATAGCTTTATCGTCAACTACATCTTTATTCCAATTCAAGTAACATTTTTTCATATGATTGGCAATTGCATATTCTAGACCAGAACGCTTATCACCTTTCTCCCACTCTACGGCAACATCGATCATACGTTTAATGTTGTTACCGTAAAAACGATACTTCGGAAAATTTTGAGGATATTCTAAAGGATCGGGTCTTTTTCGCAATACCTCTTTTGAAGTAATAGGAAAAGGGGAATCCACATCCAACTTAAAATCGGACATGATGAACAACTGATCCCACAGTTTATGCTGAAAATCGGGCACATCTCGCAAATGGGGCTGTATATTTCCCATGACGCTGATAATTGCCTGAGCTACTTTATTTCTTTCTTCACGATCTTCAATTGATATGGCATGGTTCACCATTTTTTGAAAATGACGCCCATACTCTGGTATAATCAAATGCTCACGCTCTGTATTATATTCTAGGTTTTCTACTAATTGCAAATTGAAAATTTTAGCTTAATGTGTTTGAGAAGTATTCTTATAACGATGCCAAATTAAGAAAATTATAGATGAAATGCTATTTTACAGGGATATTACACCCTCTAATTTACCCACTTCTTTATATTTTTCAATGACAGCATCCGGACTCTTCAAATTAACTGTTATAGAAACACTGGTATATTTACCGTTTTTAGATTTCTTTAAATTGATGACCGCTCCCGTATTATCAAAAATAGTATTTATTTTATCGATCTTATCAGATGCCGTCTCCACAATAAACTTGTACAGATAGTCCGAAGGCCATTTGGATGTTTCCGTTAATTGTTCGTGTAATTTTTTATAAAATTCTTCTGGGTTATTTTCGTCCATCACTAGTATTTTATGCAAAGATAAGTGTAATGTACCAGTTTTTTAATACTGACGATTATTGTACTTTTGCTTTTATAAATTAAGAGTTTGAAAAGCAAGAGAATTGTTGTAACAGGTGGCCCGGGAACAGGCAAAACGGTATTGATATCTTCACTTGAAGAAAATGGATATCATTGTTTTCATGAAGTAATTAGAACAATGACTTTAGATGCCCTGGGCGATGTTGGCTTAGATGATAAATTAGTAAACCCTATTGATTTCGTTGAAGACTCAAAGAGTTTTAATGATGAATTGATCAACGCTCGTTTACAGCACTTCATTAATGGCAAAAACATCGAAAAAGATCATCTGTTCTATGATCGCGGCTTACCGGATGTACTTGCATACATGGACTATTTCGGTCAGTCCGCTGAGCAACATTATACCGATTTATGCCTAGAACACAGGTATGACGAAGTACTGATATTACCACCGTGGAAAGAAATCTATGTTCAAGACAACGAACGAATGGAAAATTTTGAACAAGCCTGTGGAATTCACGAAAAGCTCGAAAAAACGTATATTGACCTTGGTTATACTCCCATAGAAGTTCCTTTTGATACTATTGAAAATCGTATGCAGTTTGTAGTAGATTTTATAAATAAAGCGGGTGAGTAATACACCAAAAGAAATTTTATCTAAATATTGGGGTTTTGATAGCTTTAGAGGCTCTCAAGAAGAAATCATCAATGCCATATCTAACGGTCAAGATGTTTTAGGTTTATTGCCCACAGGAGGCGGTAAATCGCTTTGTTTTCAGGTACCCGCATTAATGAAAGAAGGTATTTGTATCGTTATTTCCCCGTTAATTGCATTAATAGAAAATCAGGTAGACAACCTTCAGAAACTAGGTATTAAAGCCATAGGTCTAAAAGGCGGACTCAAATTTGCCGAGGTAGATAAGCTATTGGACAATTGTATTTACGGCAATTATAAATTCTTATATCTATCGCCAGAACGCTTACAGCAAGAATTGGTACAAGAACGTATTAAGGCAATGAACGTTTCTATGTTCGTTATAGATGAGGCGCATTGTATTTCTCAATGGGGTCACGATTTTAGACCAGCTTATTTAAGTTGTTCCATATTGCGAGAACTACACCCCACCCCACCTATGGTTGCTTTGACGGCAACTGCAACAAAAAGAGTTAGTGATGATATCATTAAATCATTGGACCTTACCTATCCTTTTGTTGTTAAAGATTCTTTTTTTAGAAAAAATATAGGATTTGGAGTCCTATTGACCGAAGATAAAAATGGGCGTTTAAAACAATACTGCCAGCAAATTAAACGCAGCGCTATTGTATATGTTAGAAGCAGGAGAAAGGCAGAAGAACTATCTAAATTTCTTGTAAACAATAATTTAAAGGCAACATTCTATCACGGTGGTGTTGATCAGAAAATGAAAACCGAGCGATTAAATCTCTGGTTAGAAGATAAAATTCAGATTATGGTTGCTACAAATGCTTTTGGTATGGGCATAGACAAACCAGATGTTGAATTGGTTGTTCATTATCAAATACCAGATAGTTTAGAGAATTACTTTCAAGAAGCAGGTAGAGGTGGTAGAAACGGAGACTTTGCAAAAGCAATATTACTAACCAATACAACAGATAAGGTTTTAGTAAAAAAGCAATTTATTGAGATCTTACCAGATGTAGCTTATGTAAAAATGATATACAGAAAGTTAAATACATACTTTCAAATAGGATATGGAGAATTTACAGAAGCAAAGTTTCATCTAAATTTCAATGAATTCTGTAGCATTTATAAACTGAACACATTTTTAACCTACAACGCATTACAACTGCTAGATAGAAATTCAGTAGTGTCATTATCTGAAAATTTCTATAAAAAAATCACTATTAAATTTATTACGGATAAGGATACCTTGTATCGATATATTGACAATAATCCTAAACTCGCCGACTTCATTAAAGTAGTATTGCGCACCTACGGCGGACTCTTTGAATTCGACACTCAAATAAACACCTATTTACTATCTAAGAAAACATCATTATCAGAATCATTGATACATCAGCATTTTGAGGTGTTAGAAAAGGATGAAATCATTGAATACACGAGTGTGTCAAGTGATTTAGAAATGCTGTTTTTAGTACCACGTGATGATGACCGTACCATAAACATGTTTGCAAAGAACATTGAAGAGCAAAATCAACTCAAAATTGAGAAAGTGACTAAAATGTTAAGCTACATTGAAAATGACACTGTTTGTAGAAGCATTCATTTATTAGATTATTTTGGAGAGATACAAGAAAAAGAATGCGGTATATGCGATGTCTGTATGAATCAAAAAGCAGGTAATACCGATATTGTGCATGCTAAAATTAAAATCATTCAAATTTTAAAAGAGCGCAAGGCAGATTCTCGCGAATTGCAAAATCGCTTGAACATTGCTCAAGAAATACTTATTGCTGGTTTACAAGAACTATTAGAAGAGGATTATATATCATTAAACGCAACGAACGAATACCAACTATTATAATATGAAAGCATTGAGAATTGTATTTATGGGAACGCCAGATTTTGCCGTGGGCATTTTAGACAAGCTGGTAAAAAAAGAATATAATATAGTTGGCGTTATAACCGCACCAGATAGACCTGCAGGAAGAGGTAGAAAATTAAATGAATCTGCGGTTAAGAAATATGCTATAGAAAACGACCTTAATATTTTACAACCAACCAATTTAAAGGACCCTGATTTTCTAAACAGCTTAAAATCTTTAGATGCCAACCTACAAATAGTAGTTGCTTTTAGAATGCTACCTAAGCTTGTTTGGAACATGCCAGAATACGGTACCTTTAATTTACATGCATCTTTATTACCACAATATAGAGGAGCCGCCCCTATAAATTGGGCTATTATAAATGGTGAGACAAAAACAGGAGTGACTACATTCTTTATCGATGAGAAAATTGATACAGGTGCCATTATAATGCAAGACGAAGCCATTATTGAAAAAACAGATAATGCAGAAGACTTACATGACAAGTTAATGCATTTAGGCGCAGCCACCGTTGTAAAAACCGTAGTACGTATTCAAGAAGGAAATTTTGAGACGACAAAACAGCCAGATTCAAATGATTTAAAAGATGCCCACAAACTTTTTAAAGAAACGTGCGAAATAGATTGGAACCAATCTGCAGAAGATATTTACAACTTTATAAGAGGTTTGAGTCCGTACCCGGCCGCATGGACTACGTTAACGAATGGAGAACAATCGTTGACTACCAAAATTTACAAGGCAAATGTAGAAGTCGAAAAACATGAATTACCAATGGGATCTCTGATTTTTACTAAAAAAGAGATGAAAGTTGCCGTGCAAGGTGGGTACCTAAATCTCGATGAAATACAACTTCAAGGCAAGAAAAGGATGTTGGTAAGAGATTTATTGAACGGCCTCAATTTGGAGAAAAATGCAAAAATGGGGTGAGACCCCGTGTTTGTTGGGCTGCGAGAAACGTAAAAAAAAACCTACTTTATCAACAAACACGCTGAGTTATCAACAAAATAGGGGATTTCCGCCCGTTTTACTTGTGTTGCTCATAAATCCATATAAATTTGTTAGTAGGTATAAATTATTTAATCACAATTAATTATCA
>JAHDDP010000065.1 GCA_020629285.1 Maribacter sp. | reverse complement strand
TGGGAGCTGCTTCACGAAACGGAATTCTATTTAAAGGCGCATCCTTTTTAGACACTATAACCAAGGTCAACACTGTGGTAATGGACAAAACAGGCACTATTACTAAAGGGGTTTTTAAGATCAAGGATCTTGTTAAAGATCAGATCTTTACCGAAGACGAATTCATGAAGTACTTGATCGCCATTGAAAAGCAATCCACACACCCTATTGCAAAGGCAATTTTGGAATATAAGACAGGCGGAGACAAGTTTAAAGCTACGGATGTTATCGAAATTGCTGGTAAGGGATTACGAGGAACAATTAACCAAAAATCGGTCTTGGTCGGTAATAAGGCGTTGATGATCACGAACCAAATTGACGTTCCTATTGAAACTGATAGCATTGTAGAATCTATCGTAATGATGGCGATTGATGGAAAATTTGCAGGTTATGTGACTGTAGCTGACGAATTAAAAGATGACGCATTCGAAGCTATAGCAAATATGCGTAAGTCAGGAATTGATAAAATTATCATGCTTTCTGGAGATACCGATTCCATTACCCAACAAGTGGCTAAAGAATTAGGAATTGACTGGGCAAAAGGCGGATTATTACCTGAAGAAAAACTAGAAGAAGTAGAGAAACTCAAAAAACAATCGAATACCAAAATTGCTTTTGTAGGCGACGGAATTAACGATGCTCCTGTTCTAGCCATAAGTGATGTCGGTATTGCTATGGGTGGCTTGGGTAGTGACGTCGCCATTGAAACTGCCGATGTTATCATACAAAATGATCAACCTTCTAAAATAGCAACGGCGATAAAAATCGGGAATTCTACTCGTAAAATTGTATGGCAAAATATTGCCCTGGCATTTGGTGTAAAGCTTATTGTTTTAGCTATGGGTGCCGGCGGATTAGCAACTATGTGGGAAGCTGTTTTTGCCGATGTTGGTGTTGCGCTTTTGGCGATATTAAATGCAGTGCGATTGCAAAAGATGCAATGGGGCTGAGAAATACCTAATGTCACTTCGAGCGCAGTCGAGAACTATTAAGTTAGAATCTCACAAGCATTGCATTAACACGGCGCCTTCCATAACGACAGGCAGGCTAGATATGAAATCGTTATCCAAAACTAACATACTAGACAAATTCGACAGATTACTTCGTCGCAAAAAAAGCTCCTCGCAATGACAGCTTAATAACAATCTGTTTTTAGCTGACCGCTCTTTTCAAAAGCTTCAAAACTGATGGTTTGGTTGCCTTGCAGTATTCTTTCTAAAACATCAAGAACATCATGTTGCATAGCCAGTAATCCACAAATCATAATGGTGCCATTTTGGTTAATGGTTTTCAACACTAACTCTTTTTGCTCTAAAACCACATCTTGAACATATTGCTTTTCACCTTCCCTAGAGAATGAAGTAAATACATTGATATTTTCAGAATTTAAGACTTCTTTTTCCAAAACGGAATTATAAATCTCCATAGAAGCCTTTTCACGTCCTCCCCAGAACATAGAGATATTCTGAGTTGTATTTTCAGAGATCATTCCTAAGAAAGGAGCTATGCCGGTGCCATTTGAGATGAAAATTGATTTTTTAGCATTTTTAGGAAAATGGAAGTCTTCGTTTTGATCTATTGCAGCTTTTATGGTTTCGCCAACTTTTAATCTGAAGAGGTAATTAGAACCTCTACCTAACTCGTGTTTTTTAATGCTAAGTAAAATAGTATCGTCAATTCTGGCAATCGAATATTGACGAACGGTATCATCATCATTTGGAAATACTTCTAACAAATCTCCCGAGGTAAAATCAACTTTAGATTTTGGCAGTAGTTTTAACAAGAACGTATCATCGACATTTAAATCGGTTCGCTCCAAAACTTCAAACTCAACTTTCTTATATTTTTTCTTTCTTAAAAGTGGTCTTTCTACAGGAATTGTGAATCCGACTTTATTAGCGTATTGAATCATCCAAAGTTCAAAAGAATCGAAATCTGATTTATTAATTTTAAACAAAGGCAATTGCTGTTGAAAATTCTTCGCCGATGCTATTTGATCATCTATCTCAATAGCGAACTTACAGTAATCTGGATAATCCAATGAACCAAAACCAATTACCGAAAAATCGATTTTGTTCGGTTGTTGTATCCTCGAAAACAATTCAGAAAATTTACGGGCATTTGTTGGTGGCTCACCTTCACCATAGGTAGAAGTAAATATAATAATGTTGGTCGCGTTTGCGTATTCAGCATAGTTATTTAGCTCCGATAAATAGACTTTCTTTCCAACCTTTGTTAATCCCTTATAAAATCGCTGTGCAAAATCGAATGCGGTACCACTCTCCGACCCCACTAAGATGATATACTCACATTCATCTTTATCTGTTATTTGCGTTATCCGTTTTGCTTTCTTTCTACGCTTCAACGTCATTACAAAACCTGAATACATAAAAAATAGAATAGAAGCACTTGCAAGCAATAATACAACAGACCAGATGACATTACCCTCACCCGTGTGTAATACCAAACTTAGTCTTGAAGCCAATGTTACAAAAGGGTAATCTGCACTGCGCACTATGGCGCCTGTTTGCTGATTTACATCAACCTCTATATTCTGAAAAGCAATAAGATAATATTCTTCTGAATCACTAGAAAAAGGAAATTCTACCTGTCTGATATCTGCCAAAGTAGTTTCCTTAAAAAATGGAACATCAGTAATATGTTCATACACTTTAGAGGCTCCATTTGAAGCAACATCTTGTTTCTCGACAACAGTATCCGGCAATAATTTAAACTTCTCGGCAGATAAATAAACACCCGTAAATGCAAGTATCACGATGGGAATAAAGAACCATCTACTTAATACTACATGGTATCGTAACTCAAAATAATCTTTCTGTACTTTCGAAAATAATTTTAAGAATCCGCCTTGGCGCTTAGCAAGCAACACAAGCCCGGTAATGGCAATAATAAATAAGAGTAAAGAAATAAGACCAACGAAAAATCTACCTATACTTTTTAGAAATAAAGAACGGTGTACGTTAGTCGCAAAAGTATATATGTACGGTCGTTCTTCAACCTCACCTAATTGTTCACCTGTGATAGGGTTCACATATACATCTAATGTTTCCATCCCCATAGTCAAAACCGAAGCCTTTACGAATCCTGATGATTCTACTTCTAATTGTAAAACCTCATCATAAGAATTCTTTAATGCATCTATAGTAGTTGCCAATGATACTTCTTCCCAATTCTCTACCGCATAGCCTTTTGCTTGGTGAGAAATGGGCTCTATCGCTAAAATGATTCCGGTAACAGATGCCACTATCAAGAATAGTGAAGAAACCAAGGCAAGCGTAAGATGACTAAAGCGCCAAATAGAAATGGTCATAAATGGAAATGTAATTTTGTAATTTTGTTATTTTAAAAATTCCAGAATGTCTGTATTAAGACATTCTGGAATATATAATTGTGATTGTAAAATAAATACTTAATGTCATTTCTTACGCAGTCGAGAACTTATAGGTTCATATCTCACAACCAATGCATTTCAACTGCGCTCAATGTGACACGCTAACTAAAAATTGTCATTAAACAATCTGCTTCACAGGAACCCAAATCTCATATAACGGCACCATTCAGCAGATTGCTTCGTCTCGAAATACTGCTCCCAAAGACAATGATTTAAGACAATTACTGAGGTAACATACGTAGGTAACGAATGAAACCTTTACCCTCCACCTTGGTGGTCAAGTTTTCTGTGGTTAACGGAAACTGAATATCATCTGCATAATACCCTTGATCTTCAACTGAAGTTTCAAAACGTAGTTGATAACCCTTGTCTATTTTATCCTTAGGAATCTGTAAAACATTCAGTGCGCGTTCTCCACCACTAATGGTCTCACCAGAAATAGCATCTATATTCGGGCGATTTTTTCCGTAGAATTTCCACCATTCTGTAATTTCACTGTACCATTCGCTGTCTTTACCTTGAACATAAATCGTTTCTACATATTCATTATCGGCATCAACAATAGATACGATTAAATATGCACCTTCACCTGAATAGTTTGTTAATTGTATTAGACACTTTACAGGAGTCTTATCTACAGGATTGAATGCGGTCAATAAGGACCCGACCAATAGAATTGCCGGAATATATTTTAAAAATTTGTTCATGTATATAAAAAATTGTTCTCTATAAGAGATTTATAAATATGATTTAGGATTCTATTGCTTTAAGAAATTAAGAGACGTATTCTCTTTTTGCAACAATTCGTTTTCACTAGCCAAATCATATACCGTTTCTTCAAAATCTGTTGTACTCTTTGCATCGGCACCTTTAGCAAGTAAAAATTTAAGCAACTTATCATTCTTTGCTTTCATTGCCGCTACATGTAAAGCAGTTAAACCTTCATCGTTCTTAGCATTGACATCTATATTAAAAACGGACACTTTTTTCAATAACTCTAGGTTATTTTTCTTAGCAGCCACATGATATAACGTATTACCTTCACCTTGAACGCTATTGAATTTTAATCCTTTAGACTTCAATAAAGCTAACTTAGCATCAAAAGCCTTTGCGTTTCTTTTATTATACGAATCTGCCAAAAAGTAAGCAGCCGTATTACCGGCAGTATCTTGAGCATTGATATCCGCTCCTTTACTTATTAAAAACTCAACCACATCTGCCTTGTTACTATGAGCCGCTAGCATAAGTGCAGTTTCCCCACTCTTGTTGGCAGCATTGATATCCTTCACATTTTTGGCTAATAATTGAACTATAGAAAGCTGGTTTCTAGCAGCAGCGTTTAAAAACGGAGTATTCCCTTTTTCATCTGCTTGGTTTACATCTGCACCAGCATTTAAGAAAAGCTCAATAATAGCAGCATCTTTAGTACCAAAAGCTAAACGGTGCAAAGGTGTGCTCCCATTTTTCTCTACAATATTAGGTTCCAAACCAAGACCTTTTAAATAGGTATAGACTGGCAAGCCATTACTGAATCCGCGGCCACCTTGCGATGCGAACATAAAAGCATTACCGCCATTATCATTAAGTGACTTGTAATCAACTCCTTTTGATACTAATAATTTTAGAAAATCTATATTTCCTTTTTTAGAAGCGTAGTTGAAAATTCCGTTACCATCATTATCCCTACTATCTAAAGACAAACCTTTATCTAAAAAGAAATTCAATTCTTTTTCTGTCTTAATAGAAGGTGCAGCCAATAGTAAAACATTAGCACCATGTTCATTTTTCTCCTCCACTAAATTCACACCTTTAGCTTCAAAAGCATTATAAATAGCAGGGGTTGTAAGTCCCGCATTTGCACCAAAAGCAAGCGGCGTATAACGGTGACTGTCCAAAGCCGTAACCGATGCACCATTATCTAATAAAAACTGAACCAACTCAGCATCGCCAGCATACGCTGCCCAGTGTAAATAAATACGACTATCATGAGTTTTCTTATCTACAGCGTTACCTTCAAGAGATAATAAATATTTAATTACCTCTATATCTGCCTTACTGGTAATTGCTAAAGTAGTAGCATCAAAAGAATTGCTATCCATCTCAGCAGGGTCATTACCCTCAGCGATTTTTTGTTTTATGGTAGCAATATTTGGGTTACTCTTCCAAAATTTACGATCTATCAACTCATTTTTCTGCTGTGCAATACCAGTGAAGCTAACAAACAACAGAGCGGTCAGGGCTATTTGTTTTACGGTTTTCATGTTCTTATTTTTTTACAAATGATTCAATTACTTCTTCTATCTCTCCTTTTTGATCATATTCATCATCAAAAAGATATTTATACAAAACTTTATTATCTACTTTTTCTTCTAAAGTAAGGTCTTGGTCTCTACCATAAACATCATCCCACTTGGTACGTACTATTGCCCATTTATCGGTGTTGGTTTTCCACCAAGCAGCTGCTGCGGCACATCTGCTATCATCAACCTTCACATACGTATTATATCCCTTTTCTTGAGCCAAAATAACATCTTCCTTACCGGCTTCACGAATTACCTTTGTATTATCTTGATCATGTAACCAACCATAGTCGGTAACTTCATGACGGTTGCCACGAACGGTTAAATTATAATCACTTCTAGTAGTATACTCACGTCTTGGTAAAGGCGCATCTGCAGTATTCTCCCAGTAACTTTTACCATCTACATGAACCCAGGTAGAAGAACCCTCGTACCTCGGACTATCATCTACTTGAAATACTTTTTGCGTCCACTGCCCCTTTACCTGATCAACAGGCAGCTTCTTAAATGTCCATGTGTTATTAGCATTGTAGGAGTACAAACCTGTATTCTCAAACAACCAATCTTGTCTCCAGTGTTTTACAATATGTGGCTCTGCAGGGTTACCTACTTGTAATAAATGTTGAATAGAGATTTTATCGTCTTCGTCTGTTATTAATTCTGCCCACTCTAACCCTTTATCTACTTTGGTTTTAGATGGTTTATATAGCGAGTCTGCACTATGGTTAAAGGTTTCTGCGAAGTTAAAAGTCACTTCATAACAACCGCACATGCTTTTTATAGCATCGCGGTCTTTCCTCATTTTATTTTTTTGTGAAAAGGTACTTACACAAATTACCAGTGCCATGGCAATAGAAATAGGTGTTCTCATTAGATTTTAGTTATCGTTTTCTGGTTCGACAACAAAAATAGTTATTTTTATTTATTCTAAATAAGAATTATTTCTATTATTTTGAAACACAACTTTAGCTCTGTAATAGAAACTGCTTTAAACCTCTGAAAAAATGAAAACGAGATACAAGATTTAATTTGATACCGGTTCTTTATTTAGAAAAATTAGACGCTATATCATAACCATATGATTTCTATATTTCTTATAATTGTTGCTAACATTTAGAACTGTTGAAAACTTAAATTATGAGTATGAAAAAACATAATTATGAAATAAAAGTAGAATGGACCGGTAATGAGGGAAACGGAACCAGAAACTATAAATCTTACAACAGAAATCATAAAATCAAAGCTGAAGGAAAATATGATATCATAAATGGTTCAGCTGATCCATCGTTTTTGGGAGATAAAAGTAAATACAATCCTGAAGACCTTTTTCTTTCGTCCTTGTCCGCTTGCCATATGCTCTGGTATTTGCACTTATGCTCCGTACATAAAATTGTTGTAACCGAATATATGGATGATGCTACAGGAATAATGCAAGAAACTGAAAGCGGAAGCGGAAACTTCACAAGTGTTACACTAAATCCTAAAGTAAAAATCACTGATTCTAATATGATTGATAAAGCAAATCAATTACATGAAGAGGCAAATAAGATGTGCTTTATAGCAAATTCTTGCAACTTTAAAATTCGACATAACCCTAGCACGACTACCTGATGAAATAACTATGATTTTTAGCTATTTGCAGGGAAAAACAACCTTGTTTTAGTCTATTTAACCATCTATAACCAAACTGTAACCATCAAATATTCAATAAAAGAATTATTCTTGTAATTCTTAAATAACTATTGAATCTGACCAAATACTATAATCAAGAAAATAAGAAGAAGTTTACACCATGATAAAACATTAAAAATGTACTATGAAACAAAAGATGAAAGCATCAACATTTCAAATTTTCCTTTTTATTCAAATAGCAATATTAACAACCTGTTTTAAAGTGAATGCGCAAAACAACCCTGATCAAATGGAAAATACCAAAGAAATCGCCTTTATAATGTTCGATGATTATGAAACCCTAGACGTTTTTGGACCTGCTGAAATCTTTGGGCGCCTAGTAGACACATACACCCTCAAGTTCTACTCGCTAGAAGGTGGCGTCATTACCAATAGACACAGTGTACCAATTATGACAGAAAAATTGGAAACTATTTCAAAACAACCCGATATTATTTTGGTTCCTGGTGGTTTAGGTACGAGAAAAGAAGTAGATAATGCTCAGCTTTTAAATGAAATAAAAAAGCTTTCTTCTGAGAGTGATTATGTGCTATCTGTATGCACAGGTAGTGCACTTCTTGCCAAAGCAGGACTTTTAGATGGTAAAAAAGCAACTTCCAACAAAAGGGCATTTTCATGGGTAGAGACCCAAGGTGCAGATGTCAACTGGGACAAAAAAGCCAGATGGAAAATTGATGGTAAATATTACACCTCTTCTGGTGTAAGTGCCGGTATGGATATGGCATTAGGGTTCTTAGCAGATAGGCATGGTATCGACTTTGCTAGAAAAGTCGCTAAAGAAATTGAATACAATTGGACCGAAGATAAAGATAATGACAATTTTGTAGCGGAATAATCATGTCTAACAATATAAGGTAAGTTGTCAATAAGCAACCCATTTTGAAGTAATACATCAACTATGAATAGAATTCTACTTCTTATTGTTTTTATCACGGTAAATACATATTCACAGAACAAAAGATTAAGAGACTATGGTATTGAGGTCGGAGTATTAAAAACGGGGATTAATAACGCTATTACAGATGTTGAAGATGTAACTGTTGGTCATACTACTTTAATCGTAGGCGATAGCATTAGGACTGGAGTCACTGCGATCCTACCCCACTCTGGCAATCTCTTTCAACAAAAATCACCCGCCGCCATATACTTAGGAAATGGCTTTGGAAAATTAGCGGGCTATTCTCAGGTCAAAGAACTTGGCAATATTGAAACCCCCATAATCCTAACCAATACTCTAAGCGTACCGGTGGCTTCAAATGCCTTAATCACCTACACTTTAGAAAACGAAGAGAACCAAAATGTACATTCCGTCAACTCCATTGTAGGGGAAACCAATGATGGTTATCTCAATGATATTAGAGGAAGACATATTAGGGAAGAACACGTATTAAGCGCTATAAAAAATTCTAAAACAGGTAAAGTCGCTGAAGGAAATGTTGGTGCCGGCACAGGTACCATCTGTTTTCAGTATAAAGGAGGCATAGGTACCTCTTCTCGAATTATTCCAGAATCTTTTGGCGGTTATACTGTAGGTGTTTTGGTACAGACAAATTTTGGAGGAGTCTTTGAACTGAACGGTGTGCCAATTGCCAAAGAACTAGATAATTACTCTAGAAATTTCACCTATGATGTAGACGGCTCTTGTATGATCGTAGTAATGACAGATGCCCCATTAAATGCAAGAAATCTTGAAAGATTGGCAAAAAGAGCCATTATGGGATTAGCCAAAACAGGAGGAATCGCTTCTAATGGCAGTGGAGACTATGTGATAGCCGTTTCAACGGCAAAAGACAATTTGATTCCGTATCAAAGTTCATCTTTGTTCAATGAGAAAAAAGAACTAAGAAATAGCGCCATATCCCCACTATTTTTAGGAGTGATCGAAGCTACTGAAGAAGCTATCCTTAACTCTTTATTGGCAGCAAAAAGTATGACGGGTAGAAATGGACATGAGATAAAATCCTTACCTATAGAAAAGGTTCTTGAAATACTAAAAAAGTACAATAAACTAGATTCTAATGAATAGCCGAATTAGTATAGTGAAAACAAACTTCTCAAACATTACTTTCAAGGTAATTTATCCTACCTTCATACAAATAACACAACAACCCATAAATCCGCAATTGATTATAGTCATTTAACAATTCAAAAATGAACTTAAAATATACATTAGGGTCTTTCTTAACCATTCCGCTATTGCCTATAATGTATTTTCAAGGTAAAAAAATTAAAAAAACCGTTCCGCGCTTACCAGAGGCAGAAGGTACTGAAGGCTCTACAATAGTATCTTCTAAGAAAACACTTCGGCTACTTACTATAGGCGAAAGCACAATTGCAGGTGTAGGTGTCAAAACCCATAAAGAAGGATTTACAGGTTTTCTCGCTAATGAATTAGCGGCTAGTTTGCAAACTAATGTAAATTGGAAAGTATATGCCAAAAGTGGTTACACGGCTAAAAAAGTAAATGACCATATTGTAGACCTTATTACAGAAGAAGCCATTGACCTTATTGTAATTGGTCTTGGCGGTAATGACGCTTTTGAACTGAACTCACCTAAAAAATGGAATAGAGACGTTCGTGAACTTATTAAAAGCATTAAAGGTAAATTTAGAGATGTACCTATTGTATTTACCAATATGCCTCCAATAAAAGAATTTCCCGCTTTTACAACGATCATAAAGTTTACAATTGGCAATCTGGTTGATATACTAGGTGAGGAATTAAAGGGCATTGTAAAAGATTTTGACCAAGTATATTACTATGCACTAAAGCCTTCTAGCGAAGATTATATAAAAAGATTCAATCTTAAAATAAAACCTTCTGAATTTTTCGTTGACGGGGTACACCCTTCAAAACGAACCTATCATATCTGGGCGAAAGATATTTCAAACTTTATTACTGGATTAGAAGAAATTAAAAATCACTTATAACTTAAACTGTAAACCCTTTAAAAAACTAAATAGGTATAGTGTACTTACTTTTTGGTAAAAAATACAAAGTATTAAAAGAAAAACCCATGTTCGGTTAATCTAACAATTACTAGATAAAGAAACTGTCATTAATCTATGTAAATTTTATTAATTTAAGTGGATGACCAAAAAAACCAACTAAATGAAAAATTACTTAAAAGCTGTATATTATATAATGTTGTTTGTAATTTTAGTAACCGTAATCCATCACTTTTTAATAGGGTTCTTTGATCCTTTTACATCTAACGAAATTTAAAAATCACTAACAAGCATGAAAAACTTATTCGCCACATTACTTTGTTCCGCTCTGCTTCTTTCCTGTAATTCATCAGATAAATCTAAAGACAAGATTACAGAAAGTACAGAATCGAAAACAACCGCCAAAGCAGAAAAGCAACTAAAACCCATTGAAACCGATCAAGACCTTATTACCACGGCATTAATGGCGGCACCAGCTGAAAGCAGGGCTACAAGCAAAGTAATAGGCTATAATATGACCGGTGAGTTCGTTACCTTAAAAGAAGGAGATGGTGCATACATCGTATTGGCAGATGATCCAAGAAAAGACGGATTCAACGCAGCTTGCTACCACAAAAGCCTAGAACCATTTATGGCAAGAGGTAGAGCTCTACGTGCGGAAGGAAAATCAGCAGAAGAGATATTCGCAATTCGTGAAGCAGAAGTAAAATCTGGGACTATAAAAATTACCCCCGGTTCTGCCCTACACATTTATTATGGTCCAAATTCAATGTATAATGAAGAAACTTCTAAAGTAGAAGGTGCAAAGCTGCGTTATGTGATATATACCCCATTTGCTACATCGGCATCAATTGGGTTACCAGAAACTCCGACTGCCCCAAACCATCCATGGATCATGAACCCTGGTACGCACAGGGCGCATATTATGATCTCTCCGTTAGTTAACGAAGAAAATTAAGGACTAGGAGTCTATGACAAAACTAGGATGCAAAATGCTGCTTCTCATATAAAAAACCGACTTATAAAAAATAGTATAGATTTTTATAAGCCATACCTAAAACTGAATTCAGCACACAAAGAACTAACTACTATCTTAGCAGTATGAATACACTCGATATTAGAACAGTAGATGTTGTTCAATATTTACAACCCTTGCGAGAGGGCGGCTCTATGCCGGCTATTGTTAAAGCCGATGATGATTTTTTGTACGTACTCAAGTTTAGAGGCTCTGGGCAAGGTAAAAAATCACTTATCGCTGAATTTATAGGTGGCGAATTGGCAAGGACCATCGGTTTAAATGTACCAGAATTGGTCTTTATGAACTTAGAAGATTCTTTTAGACAAACAGAACCAGACGAAGAAATTCAAGATTTACTGAAGTTTAGCGTAGGGCTTAACCTTGGACTACACTTTTTGTCTGGCGCTATAACTTTCGACCCTTTAATTTCGAAGGCAGATGCCATGACAGCTTCAAAGGTTGTGGTGCTTGATAGTTTAATTAGTAATATTGATCGTACCGCTAAAAATGCAAATCTATTGTACTGGCATAATGAATTATGGGTAATTGATAACGGTGCAAGTTTTTATTTTCACCATAATTGGGAGACTTGGCAGAGTCACCTAAGCAGAACATTTCCGTTTATAAAAGACCATGTACTTTTACAACAAGCCACTGCCCTACCGAAAGCTGCTGCAGAAATTCAAAAATATATTACTCTAGAGAAAGTTACTGAAATTGTTTCAAACATACCACAAGATTGGTTGACGAGCGAATCTGATGTATTAAATGCGGATGAAAAAAGAGCTGCTTATATTAAATTTATAACCACTAAGCTATCTATGATCGATGTTTTAGTAAAAGAAGCGGAAGATGCAAGATAGACATACCTTCAAATTTGCGATAGTTCGAATTGTACCGAAAGTTGAACGAGAAGAGTTTTTTAATGTAGGTGTGATTTTATTCTGTAAACGGACAAAATTTTTAGATATCAAGTATCAAATCAATGAAGAAAAGTTAAAAGCATTTTCTCCGGAAATAGAATTCGAAATTTTAGACGAATATTTAAAAGCCTGGAAATTGATTTGTGAAGGCAAAGAAGCTGGCGGACCAATAGGTAAATTAGATTTACCTGACCGTTTTGGTTGGTTAACAGCTTGTAGAAGTACGGTAATACAAAGCTCCACTACCCGATCTGGGCTAAGTACAGATCCAGAAAAAGAGTTAGATGACATTTACAATACGTACGTATTGTAAAAAATCTTAAGTTTTAAAAAAGGTCGTTATCGCATTTACGGTTCGCTATTATCACCTTTAATAAGTAAGTTTGTCAAAATTCTAAGACCTACTTATCACATTAAAGTATTTAAATCTTTTTCACATGGAAACATCAAAACTTCAAAGCATCATACAAGGCATTCCGAAAGCAGAGCTGCATTTACATTTAGAAGGGAGTTTTGAACCAGAATTAATGTTCGAAATTGCAAAAAGAAATCATATTACGTTACCCTACGATTCTATAGAATCGGTAAAAAAAGCATATAAATTCAACAACCTTCAAGAGTTTTTAGATATCTATTATGCTGGTGCGCAGGTACTATTACATGAGCAAGATTTCTTTGACTTGACTTGGGCGTATTTAACCAAAGTACATAGTGAAAATGTAAAGCATGTAGAGGTGTTTTTTGACCCACAGACACATACCGAAAGAGGTGTTGCTTTTGATGTGGTGATAAAAGGAATTCACCGTGCTCTAGAAAAGGGAAAAAATGAGTTAAATATATCTTACAAACTCATCATGAGCTATTTGCGTCATATGAGAGAAGTAGATGCTTTTAAAACCTTAGAAGAGTCATTACCGTTTAAAGACATTATCGATGGCGTTGGTTTAGATTCATCAGAAATGGGAAACCCACCAAGTAAGTTTGAAAAAGTATTTAAAGCGTCTGCTGAACAAGGCTACAAGCTTGTTGCGCATGCAGGTGAAGAAGGTCCGGCAGAATATATCTGGGAAGCTTTAGATATTTTACAAGTTGAACGTATAGATCATGGCAATCGTTGTTTAACAGACGAAGCATTGGTTAAAAGATTGGTCGATGAAAAAATTGCCTTGACCCTCTGCCCCACTAGTAATGTTGCTTTAAAAGTAATCGATAAGATGGAAGAGCACCCTGTTGCCAAAATGCTCGAAAAAGGACTTGTTGCTACCATACATTCAGACGACCCAGCATATTTTGGTGGGTATATGAACGAGAATTACTACCAAACGGCAAAAGCGCTCGGCTTAACTTTAGCACAAATAGAACAATTAGCCATAAATGGCTTTAAAGCTAGTTGGTTAAGTACAACAGCGAAAGAAAATCATATCGGTAAAGTAAAAGATTATTTTAAATCTCTTTGATCGGCAAGCGGAATAAATAGTTCAAAAGTAGCTCCGTTACCTAATGAGCTTTTAACCCTTATTTGACCTTTGTGGGTAGTAACAATGCGTTTTACAATAGCTAGACCAATTCCGGTACCTTGATATTGATCATCGCTATGTAAACGTTGAAATATTTCAAAAACTTTACCTTCATATTTTTGATCAAAACCTATACCGTTATCAGACACCACAATGCGTGAATAAAGCTGATCTTCCGTTAAATCCATTTCTGGATAATCTGTGCCTTTTACAATTTTGCCTACTACTTTTATAGAAGGTTTTTCTTCTTTATCGGTAAACTTAATGGCGTTAGTGAACAGATTGAACAACAATTGTTTAAATTGAATAGGCCTAACCGTAATTAGACAATCCTTTGGCACCCTAAGAACAGTTTTGTGCGCTTTAAGCTCCTCACTCAACACATCTTTTACATCTAATACCAATTTCTTTAAAGATACCGTCGTCAAACTATTATCAATAGTTTCCGTTGCACCGTACGTCAATAGATCCTGAATAAGATCTCTCATACGAGCTGCAGATTTATCGATACGTTCTAATTTATGTCTACCGGCATCGCTAAGGTTATTAAATTCACTATCGCTGATCTGTGAGATGAACATTTGAATTTTACGTAAAGGTTCTTGCAAATCATGACTACAGATATGATTAAAAGACTCTAGGTCATTAATCATTAGCTCTAACTTTATAGTTTTGATTTCTAACTGATTAGTGCGTTGAAATACTTTTTTCTCTAGTTTTTTAGAGAATTTCTTCAGCTTTTTATGCGCCCGCTCAAGTTCCAACTTATTCTTTCTAAGCTCTAATAAATTGATAACTTGCTCAGACAAAATATTCAAAGATTCTTTTTGGCTATTCGTTAATTTCCTAGGCTTATTATCGATAACACATAAGGTTCCTAAAGGCAATCCACTTGCATTCTTTAAAGGAATACCCGCGTAAAAAACTATATTGGGATCACCCGTTACTAAGGGATTATCATGAAATCGCTCATCTTCGCGAGCATCTTCAGTAGTAAAAATAGGTTCATTTCCAGTGATGGCATGTGCACAAAAAGCATCTTCTATAGGTGTTTCAGAAACCCCTAACCCGTAATGAGATTTAAACCACTGTCGTTTATCATCTAGTAGTGTGATCAAAGAAATTGGGGTCTGACAAATTTCTGCCGCCAATTTAGTTAGATTATCATAATCTTTCTCTGGTAGGGTATCTAAAATTGAATAGGTATTAAGAAGCGCTAAGCGTTCTTTTTCCCTATCATGTATTTTGGCTTTTGTCATAGACTATTTAGAAGAGGTGCGTTTTAAAGACAACAAATATAATGCGCCTGCCACCTTAGCTATCCTAAATATAATATAATCATTTAAAAAAAAACTATCAAAAAACAGAGCTAAGACATGAATAAGGTTTTGTTATCAATAAGGGTGTAGCAACTAAGCTACCATTCACAAAAGTTAAAACAATGATAATCAAACACGATAGCGCTAGCCGATTACATGCGAATACTATGGCTTATAAATTTTTTTTTCGACCACTTTTTTAACCATTAAATAAGTTGTAATAGATGGGGATAGACAATAGCGTTATCCTGAAACCTGAAAAGAGTTTTAAATTTTGTTTAATATTTAACATTATTCATTAAACAAAATAATATCTTTATCCTGTTAAATTATACAAACGTCTTTTTAGAAAATGAATAAACTAGCCTTAGTAAGGTGTGAGCACTTTAATGCAGCACATAGATTGCACAATATAAATTGGAGCGATGAGAAAAATAAAAGAGTTTTCGGTAAATGTAACAACCCAAATTATCACGGTCATAACTACGAACTTGAAGTTAAAGTAATTGGGTTTTGTGATAAAGAAACTGGGTACGTAATAGATACCAAGATTTTATCTGATTTGATTGAAGAAAAAATTTTAAATCGATTTGACCATAAAAATCTGAACCTAGATACTGACGAATTTAAAACTCTTAACCCTACAGTAGAAAATATAGCTATAGTTATATACGATATATTGAAAACTGAGATTGACCCGAATTTAGAATTAAAGATTAAACTATATGAAACACCAAGAAATTATGTTGAATACCCTTATTAAAACAAACAATTTAAACGGATTTTCAGAAGACGAAATAGGTGATGATCATATTTACACAGGTCTGGAAACCCCAATGAAAGTAGATGCTTTTGAAATATCAGATGAAGAAAAGAAAGAAAAAATAGCAGTATTATTTTCACAAATTATGGATGTAATGGGGCTAGACCTAAACGATGATTCTCTTAGGGGAACACCCAATCGAGTAGCTAAAATGTACATCGATGAAATTTTTTCTGGATTAAACCCTGCCAACAAGCCCAAAGTTGCATTATTTGACAATAAATATCAGTACAACCAAATGCTGGTTGAAAAAAACATCACCTTCTATTCGAACTGCGAGCACCACTTTGTACCTATAATAGGAAAAGCACATATAGCCTATGTATCTTCCGGTAAAGTAATTGGGCTCTCAAAACTTAATAGAATTGTTCAATATTACGCTAAAAGACCACAAGTACAAGAGAGACTAACAAATCAAATAGCTGGTGAACTGTCTAAAATTTTAGAAACTGAAAATATAGCCGTCATTATAGACGCCAAACATTTGTGCGTGTCTTCTCGTGGTATAAAAGATGATACTTCTGCTACGGTAACTGCATTTTATGGAGGTATATTCAATGAACCTAATAAAATAGCGGAATTACAAAACTATTTAAATCAGTAAACCACGGCAGAATCATTTTTTAAATTAAATGTGCAACAATAGCAAAACACATTAGTAATGCATATGGTTTATACACCTAAATCTTACCATTTACAACATTGCATTTCAGTGATATTCGCTTTATTATAAAATGTATTTTTTATTAAATGAAATGAAAATAATAAAATAATTTATTAGCCTTGACCACCAGAAATAACACATTTATAACTTGATTATCATAAAAAAGCGAGGCAGATTTTTAAAAATTTCCTATGAAAAAAATTGAAAAAGCTAAAACAGCTTCCATTTATAAAAATACGATTACCAAAACTTCTATTTATGATATAAAAATTAATTCACTTGAAGGTAAACCTATTGATCTTTCGAAATTAAAAGGGAATCATATTCTATTTGTAAACGTAGCCTCAGAATGCGGCTTTACCGATCAATATAAAGATTTGCAAAAATTAAGCGATACTTATCAAAATTTGACTGTTATTGGCGTTCCTTGCAATCAATTTGGGGGTCAAGAACCAGGAGATAGCTCGCAAATAAAAACATTCTGCGAACGTAATTATGGAGTTGATTTTTTACTTACTGAAAAAATCGATGTAAAAGGTAGCCATCAACATCCATTATATCAATGGTTAACAAACAAAGAATTTAATGGTAAAACAAATTCTACGGTAAGGTGGAACTTTCAAAAATACTTGATAAATAAAGAAGGAAACTTAATTGATTTTTTCTATTCTATAACAAAACCGCTAAATACAAAAATAACTAAGCATTTGTAATTTTAGCCGTTTGTTAAGCAAGTAGCAATAAGTAGTTATATTGTGATTAGATTTAAAAATTAAGTTTAGAATACATCTATAATAATGATATGATTACATAGTAAAATCATTAACGCATATCATTCTGGGGGTTATTAACATGAGTTTTTAATAATCCATATTTTTCCTTTTGCACAGCAGGATGATTCTTATGCGCCCATATCTTCTCTCTTGCAACCCTCGCACTCTCTTGTAAATCCACTATTGGAAATGGGTAATCTTTACCTATTATAACTTCACAAAAAGATTGCTCCAAAACGGTCATTTTCCAAGGTTCGTGAATATGGGCCGTAGGAACGTTTTTAAGTTCTGGAATCCACTTTTTTATAAAAACACCATCTGGATCATGCTCTTTAGAATTCTTAACCGGATTATATAACCGTACTGTATTAATACCCGTAGTACCTGCTTGCATTTGAAATTGAGGGTAATGTATGCCAGGCTCGTAATCTAAAAACAATTTGGCTAAATGGTAGGTACCTTCTCTCCAGTCTTGATCTAGATTAAAAGTCAAAAATGAAACTAACATAGCCCTCATTCGAAAATTAATCCACCCAGTATCGGTTACTGCACGCATACAAGCATCGACTAACGGAAAACCCGTTACGCCCAATTTCCATGCTTTTATGAATGCATCATTTTTTTCATGAGTTAACAATTCATACCCTTTATTAATACATTGCGTTTCGTAACTGCAGTCTACTTCAAATTTTTGAATAAAGTGACAATGCCAAAACAGTCTGGTCAGCATAGCAGAAAAAGCCTTGTCATTCTTTGTTCCGTTGGGGTGTGTACCTACAAACTGAAATACCTGTTTTACACTAATATTACCCCATGCCAGGTATGGTGACAATCTACTACACCCTTTTCTACTCTCCGTCGGTTTCGAAATATGTTTTTGATAATTAGCACCTCTACTTAAAGCAAAAGAACTTAAATATCTCAGTGCATTTTGTTCACCGGCCGGTTGAAAATTACTATTTACTTCTTCTAAATTACTTTTAAAATCTTGTGGTAACTGAAACGGATGACTCAATGGTTTCAAATTAGAAACCGAATAATTGTTTCTTATTATAGGTTCATGCATTTTTAAGTGCCATAGTTTACTCCAGTCTTGCCTATTTTTTACACCCCTAATTATACCGTCTCGCTGAAACTCTTTCCAAGTAATTTTATATGCATTACAAATTTCTTTTACCTTCTTATCTCTTGACCATGTCAGTTTTATTCCGCTTTCGCGATAACTGAAAATTGTATCTATTTCAAAATTTGCATTTAAATATTTTAGAATATCTTCCATTTCTCCATAAAAGAGAGATACATTTCTATTGTATGGTTTTAAGATGATATTTAAAGCCAAGACAGAATTATATATAAATTGTAAATGCCTAAGACTTGTATCTGGGTACTTAATTAAAGATGGTTCAAATAAGTAAATTATAAGATAAGGAAGACCTGCTTTTTCTGCATTGAACAAAGGTTCATGATCTTGAGAACGTAAATCACGTTTTAACCATACAATGTTCAATTTCTTTTTGCGCAAAATTTATTCTAATATAAATAGTTTAACAAGCAGTAAATTATGTAAGCATACGTTAAATCAATGCTTTTAGATAGTTTATCACTATCAAATTTATTTCAATAAAACTATACTTATTAGCGCAAAACATTAAAATACGTAGATACCATTTTAATTTATAAAATATGTTCTGCAGCAGCGTGTCTACAATAATACGGTAAAAAGAAAAAAAGCTCAATATCATGAAGGTATTGAGCTTTGCTCTAAGCGGAGAAAGAGGGATTCGAACCTATT
>JAHDDP010000015.1 GCA_020629285.1 Maribacter sp. | reverse complement strand
ATTATCTACCCATCCAACCTCCGTCTACCAGAGTGATGCTTCCGTTCATATATGCTGCTGCGTCCGAAGCTAAAAAGACTACAGGACCTGCAAAATCTTCAGGTTCGCCCCAACGCCCTGCAGGTATTCTTGCAAGAATTGAGTTAGCGCGCTCTGGATTATTACGTAATGCCTCTGTATTATCGGTACTTATGTAGCCCGGTGCAATAGCATTTACATTTACGCCACTACCTGCCCATTCATTTGCGAATGCCATAGTCAACTGACCTATAGCACCTTTACTAGCCGCATAACCCGGTACTGTAATACCACCTTGGTAGGTTAATAAAGATGCCGTGAAAATTACCTTTCCTGATTTACGGCTCACCATTTCCTTACCTATTTCCCTGGTTAAGATGAATTGGGCATTTTGGTTGACCTCTATTACTTTGTCCCATAACTCATCTGAGTGTTCCACAGCCGGTGCCCTTAATATGGTACCCGCATTATTTACCAAAATATCTATAACAGGAAAGTCATTTTTTACATCGGATATAAAACCGTACAACGCTTTTCTATCACTAAAATCACATGCATAGGCTTTAAAATCTCTACCTAATGCTTTTACTTCCTTTTCTACATCACTACCGCTTGCCTCTAAGGTGGCACTTACACCAATGATGTTTGCACCAGCCTCTGCAAGTCCTACAGCCATAGCTTTACCTATACCTCTTTTACAACCGGTTACCAATGCTGTTTTTCCTTTTAAACTGAATTTATCCAGTACTCCCATTTTCTTATAAAATTTTAGTTCTTAGTTAAGATTGACAATCCATCAAGACTTTTAATCCGTCAGGGTTTTTATCTATATTTTCAAATACCGTTTGTATGTTCTTTAGCGGCTGTACATCTGTAATCATATCATTAAACGGCAATTCGTTCGCTGTAATTAAGCTTATGGCCTTTTCATAGTCTTCTTTCTCATATACTCTAGCTCCTATAAGTTTTAGTTCTTTCCAAAAGAATTTAAAAAGATCAACTTCTTTCTTTTGACCATGTATGGCAACCATTACTATTCTACCTCTAATACCGGCAACCTCTGTCATAATATCTAATGCCGGTTGCACCCCTGCAACCTCGAATACGACGTCTGCGCCCTTATGATCGGTCTTACTCTTTACATAAGTCACCAAATCAGTATTTATTGGGTTTATAGCATCAAGACCTAATTCTTTTGCCTTTGCTATTCTAGTTTCATTTACTTCGGATACGACAACCTGAGCGCCTTTTTCCTTGGCTACCAAAGCGACCAAAAGACCAATAGGTCCACCGCCCAAAACTACTGCTGTCTCACCTGCTTTTAATTCGCCCATGCGCACGTCATGAACGGCTACCGATAATGGTTCTATTAAAGCTGCTAATTTTAAATCTGTTTCTTCTTTTAATTTATGAAGTGTAAAAGCTGGCACGTTCCAGTACTGTTGCATAGCACCCGGGCTATCAATACCTATAAACTTTAGCTCCTCGCAAATATGATTAAATCCTTTATCAGATGGTTTTACCTTTCTATCATCTAACGGTCTAACCACAATTTTATCGCCTACGTTGTAACCATCTACACCTTCGCCTATTGCATCAATTGTTCCTGACATTTCATGACCAATGGTCTCTGGTATGCTTACGCGCTTATCCATCATACCATGATAGATATGTACATCTGTACCACATACACCTACGTATGCCACTTTTATTCTAACTTCCCCCTTTGCAGGAGCTTCCATTTCTTTTTCTATTACAGAAAATGTTTTATCGCCTTTGTACTGTGTTGCTATCATTTTTATATTGCTTTTTCTCCTATTGCTGTATGTGATGTTTTATTATATGCTGAAAATCTTTGTATACTTTGATAGTCATCGTTATTGTAAATGTGGGTCAATCCCCATTTCAGTATTTCTACTGGACTATCATTAGTGCTCACCGTTCTGTTTAAACCTATTGCGTGTGGTGCATTTTGAATGCTCGATACAATTTCAAAATTGATACCGTCAGGTGACCATTGTATGGTATTTTTCTCAGGTCCGTCAGTAGTAATCAATGACGCTATACCATCATTATAGGGCCACACACAAATTTCATGACCACTATTGCTGATGGGATTGTATACCGATTTTTCGTAGGGTCCTAAAGGATTATCCGCAATGGCGACACCATGTCTAATTTGACGACCACCAAACGTAATCTGCTCACCCATCTGCTCTCCTTTATAATACAGATAAAATTTACCTTTATAAGGTAGAATACATGGATCATGAACCTTATGACTATCAAAATCTCCTTTTTTTTCGACTTTAAACCTATTATCTTCCTCACCCGACCATACACCGTTATCGGCTGGTGAAAGAATCGGTTCCGGTAATTTGTGCCAAGGACCATTTGGGGAATCTGACCAAGCTAATCCTACTTGATTTTTCACCCTAACGGTATATGGACTTTTAACGGTTTGGTAACTGAGGTAATATTTACCATCATGTTGCATTATTTCTACCGTAAAGACTGAACGGTCATCAAAAGAACCAGAATCTCCTCTTTTGACCGCTATTCCTTCTTCTTTCCATGTCCAACCATCTTTAGAAGTGGCATACCATATATCGCAACGATCCCAAGGAAAGACTTTATCATTTTCTATATCTCCGGCAAAACCTTGTGTGGCACCTATACTTTTGCTGTACCAAACATAATACATACCGTTTTCTTTTATAATGGCGCTAGGATCTCTTCTACAGACCCCTTCTTCATATGCTAAATCTCCCAATAAAGGTTTTAACGGCTCAAATTCTACAAACCATTCATTGCCAACATCTGGCCATTCTAATGCGCGTTTTGATGCTGCACTTAAAAATTGTACATTGGAAATACCTAAATTGTCTAGGCGTTCTTTTGAAATATTTTCTTTTTTAATCGCTAGTTTATTTATGGTTTACACGGATTTTTATCCATTTACTAAAATGCTAAGCTGTCTATCTAAATAATTATTTGTTGTTGATTGGTAAAATATGACACAGGCAAAAACCAAAAGTTAATGCGATTATCAAATACTTACTTTTTACTTTCCAACAATTTCATTTTTACATTTTTTTATATAGACGATTATCATTTCGATAATGAGAAGCAATTTAGAAATAACAATTCATCTGCATTAAAATAGATACTGAACAAAAACTGTACATGTATTTAAAACCATAAAACAGCAATACCAAGCCCTACTTTTTCAATTGAAAACTAACACTTTTATGCTACTATTAGCGCAACATATTAGTTAAGAAACACTACATATGATCAAACGGATAAAAACCGTGAACACTAAAATCACATGGTAAATACAAAGTACCCCCATAACCATCTTGCCACACAAACAATAACTATATTAACAAGAACAATAGGCAAAAACTTTTAAGGTCTAGTTTTTGTTCAGGCAATATTTATATACCTAAATAGAAGCTTGAAATTTAAACGACAACGATTGTAACAGTAGTTGTTTGAAGAAAAAAATTATGTGTGTTAATATCAAGGTAAAATCATAATTCAACGATATTTAAGAAATAAGCAAGAATTAAGAACATATTGGTACCGTAAAACAATCTTAGGTTTATCAAAGCTTTTCCCTGATTATATATGCAGTATTACATTGGTTAAGTCGGTTCGCTACATTTATTCTTGAACTATATATTTAAATATCAAATTGCAACGAATACGCATATATAAATGAATATCATCAAAGGTATTATTCAACAATAATAGCGTAATGATGTATTATGGCATACCCTTATAAATGGGCGATAAAATCTTCAAGATTTTCTTTTCTTTCCAGTTTTAATTTTTTGCGTAATCTATAACGTGTTGTATGGACAGATTCTACAGATATACCTAATAGCCTAGCCATATCTTTACTAGAAAAATTCAATTTTATAAGAGCACAAACTTTGTGATCACTTTGTGTTAGGTTCGGGTATTTCTTTGTTAATTTTTTATAGAATTTTTCATTGACTGCCGTAAACCTCAGTCTAAATTCCTCCCAATTATTATTATTGTTCACAGAGATGGTTCGCAATAATTTATTGATTTCTGTCTGACCAAGATTATCTTTATTAGATTTTAATTTTTCCTTTAAATCTTTTAAAAACTCATCTTTCTCTACAAGTTGAAGCACCGAAGCAGCTAGTTCTTTATTCTTCAACTCTAAAAGCTCGTTAGCTTTTTGAATCTCTAATTCTTTATTTCTTCTAATCAGTTGTTTCTCTAACTTATGCTTATTTCGTAAGTATCTAAAAAAGAAGAATGCCAATATTAAAATAAATACTATAGCGCCTAACAAAATTATGCGCTGTAACATTGAAATTTTTTCCTCTTGTTTTAGTTTTTCGAATCGTTGTTTTTGTATTAAATCTAATTGGCGTTGTTTTTCGATTCTAAATTCATCTCGAATCTCTAGCATAGATTTATTTTTAGAACTTCTGCCATCAAAAAAGAGTGCATCTAATTTCTTTGCTATTTTTAAATTCTCATATGCTTTTTGATAATTACCCTGCTTCTTATAGTGCTCTGTTAATCGCTCGTAAATAAGAGGTGTAAAATCAATATGACGATTATACTTCTCTGATATATCTATAGCCTTCTCATAATACTTGACACCGTTGTACAAATCTCCTAAATTCTGCAACACGTCTCCCCAATAAGTATAAACTAGAACCATATAGGTTGGTCTATGTTCCAAAAACCAAGGTTCTACACTTTTAAACAACTCAAGTGCTTCTTCATTCCGACCTTTTTTAGATAAGATAAACGCCTTCTCAAAATTCAATTGAGGCATTGGTAGTTGATTTTTTACCTCTTTGTAATATATAAAACAACTATCTAAATACTTGCTAGCCATTTCTGGCATATCAAACTCTCGATAAGTACTTACAAAAGCGAAATAATTATGCACTAAATACGCTGGTACCGTACTGCCTTCGTTGACCATTTCCTTTCTTATCTTCAAGGCCTGATTTAAATATTTCAAAGACTCTTTCTCTCTTTTATAAAAGCTATAAAACCTACCAAGTCGCCATGCGATAAGTGCGTCTAAAGAATCATTTTTTATTTGCTCTGCCAATGAAAGTGATTGCCAAAATAAATCATATGAATTGGCATAATCTGCACGATGACCATACACATCTGCCAACTGCATTAAAACATCAATACCTTTTAATGTATCCCCATCACGCAACAAGCTTTTATGTTTTTCTTCAAGTTCTTTAATTGCCGCTGTTGAACCCTCATATTCTTTTCCATACGGAAGTATGAAAAAATCGTCATCGTCTTTGTTTATGCTGTCAGTAACTTGTGCAAAGATTGTACAATTAAACAGAAAAATGATGACAAATAAAACTTTATCAATATTAGGATTTAAACTAGAAATAAGGTGTTTCACAACTATACAAATAGGTAGTTATTATATGTTTAAATATACAATAACTAATTGATTATAATTTTTTATTTAAAATGCTAGACAAAGAAGTTAAGCTAAAGTGCAAATCGAACAGGTTATATCAATAACAGTAAAATAGTCTATTGTTTTTTAGTGATTTATTTTTTTAAACAAGTAAATTCTGCGAAATAGATATTAAACATTCAGCTCTACCTTCATTATCACTAGACATAGATAACCTTTGGTCAAGAAAGCAAAAAAAGAGCATGGTTACAACCCCATGCCCTTAACTCAATTAAAATAAACTAACAACTATTTTTCCACTGGCTTATAAATTCTAATCCAGTCTACCTTAAGTGTATGTCCTTCGGTGTCCGAAAGCTCATTATCCGTAGGCGTATATGTATCTGCTTGATTGCCTGATGCAGGACTAGACCTCCAGTCCTGATCCTCTACATCTATAATAATATCCATTTCTTTACTTAAGCCTGTACGAGTGTCATTACTCATATCACCAGGGTTGGTAGCATTGGTATAAAACAAAGGGTCTATTTGTTCTTTACCTTCTACGGTTCTTACCAACTCACCGTCTATATAATACTCCAAATGCCATGGATCTCTCCAGTATACACCGTAAGTATGATAATCTTCCCTCCATTTTATATTGTCTTTCATATACCAAGTACCGGCATCTTTTGGTTGATAATCTTGAAAAGGTTCCCTTATAAATACGTGGTGACTTATATGCATTCTTTCCTCATACCATGAATGACTTGCTTGAGCACTTTCTGAATATTCAGCTCCGTAAGCTTCCATAAAATCAATTTCCTGGGTATCATCAGGACTCAACATCCAAATACCGTTAGCCAAAACGGAATTCATGATTTTTGCTTTGGCCTCAATATATACAGGGTATTGTACTCTCGTTTTATTGGTGATACATCCTGTACTTATTTTGTTAGTTCCTTCTTTTCTTTTTGCCGGTATCTGCAATAGACCGTCTGCAACAAATGGTATATCTCTACTCCATTCCGTAAGCCCTGGCCCAGACCAATTATTATGGTAATAATCGTCCCATTTATTAAAAAAGGCATCACCTTTATTTCCTGCAGGTGCCTCATAATTAAAATCATCTGAAAAATCTTGAAATTCCCATTCCAATCCAGAACCTGGGTTTGCAGGTACTGCCATAGTACTATAATCTTCTTCTACATCATCTTCTGCCTCGACTTTTTGGTCTGGGTTTTCAACCTCATCTTCTTTGGGTTCAATAGGTACGTCTGAGCTCGAACTACAATTAGATGCAGTTAATAAAAAGAGAAATAATGCCGAAAGCACTAAAAATTTGAATTTCATGAGTGAGTTGATTTTAAGCTTGATATAAATACTTTTTCAAGGTACGCTTATGTGGTTTATCGAGTAAATAAATCAACTAGACAAAAACTAACATTGTACTGAACATTTACTGATACGGGTATTTTAAAAGAATACACGAATAGACCAAATAATAAGCCCTGATCATTAAAATAAGGGCATCACCTATATAAAATTGTCTAGACCATTAAAATGGCCACAAAAAAGAACACTATAAAACCCAATAAAATATTGTACTTTAAAAGTGAATTACACCAACTAAACCAAGAATAAAATGTTTTTAAAAAGAGCAGCAGGCATTTTTCTGTGCTTCTTAGTGATCAGCTTATATAGCTGTAAGAACAAAAAGCAAGAACCTTATGTTTTAAAAGCAAGTCTGCTGGTCAACGAAGACCATTCGTGGCACAAAGCCTTTGTATTTTTTAGCGAACGATTAAAAGAGAAATCGAACGGTAGATTATTACTCGAGACTTTCCCTTCAGAACAACTGGCCAAAGAAGTCGAGGCTATACGAATGATCCAAGCTGGTGTTTTAGATATGACCACCACTAGTTCCCTGCTTAGTAATTGGACAGAGATAATGACCTTTTGCGAATTACCCTTTCTATTAAAAACGCCGGATGATGTAGAAATTTTAATGCAAGGGCCTTTAGGAAAGCGCATTTCACAAGTAATGGAAGAAAAAACCGGTCTAAAACCCTTAGGCTATTTTCAAGCAGGTGTTCGGCAATTAACTTCGAACAAACCGATAAGGCATCCTGATGATTTACAGGGTTTAATTTTACGTGTACCCAATGTTCCTTCTTTTGTCACCGCTTGGGATGCCCTTGGTGCCAAAACCACACCAATGGCTTTTTCTGAAGTCTTTACCTCGTTACAACAAGGTACTATAGATGCCCAAGAAAATCCCCTGGCACTTATTAAAGTTTCCGGCTTCTATGAAGTCCAAAAATATGTAAACCTCACCAACCACGTCGTTAGTTGGACCTACCCGGTTATCGGCGAAAAATCATTTGAAAAATTACCTAGTGATTTGCAAGCTATCTTTTTAGAGGCTGCCGAGGAAATGATTACCTATCATCAAGAATTGTTCTTAGAAAACGAGAAAAAAATTAGAGCTGAACTTGAAGCTAAAGGAATGGTTTTTATAGATGTTGACAATGCCGCTTTTATTGAAAAATGTGGTTCAGCCATATATGAAACGTTATCTCCTGAAATGCAAAAAACCTATGACACCGTTAAAAAAGATTTACCATGATATCTTTCTTTAAGTTTTTTAGAAAAGCAATGAAATGGGGAACCATCATTAGTACCTTACTGTTTATAGCTATTACACTAATTCAAATTTACGGACGCTTTTTTATGACAAAAGCCCCATCTTGGACAGAGGAAGCTGCGAGAGTGGCGTTTATTTACGCCATTGCCTTCGCTGCTGGATTAGCCGTTAGGGGTACGTATTATGTAGATTTCGGTTTTTTGGTCGAAAAGTTCAGTACCAATACCCAAAATATATTCAAGTTTTTTATCTGGGCTGTGACCACGGTCTTTGTTTTAATATTTACCTACCACGCCATTGATTTTCTATTGATGGGAACCATTGAAAAGTCTCCAAGTTTAAAGTATAGAATGGCTATATCCTTTTCAGGAATTGCCATTATGGGACTTTCTATACTGGTGCATTTGATTTACGAGAAACCTAAAAGCAATAAACCCTCTAAAATATGATTGCCATACTACTTATTGTTTTTGTTATTTGCCTTTTAATGCGATTTCCTATCGCTTTTTCATTGGGAATTTCATGTATGATTTTTTTAATCTGCAATGGTACCGACCTTATCATCATGCCCATGAAAATGTATTCCGGAATAGATGTTTTTGTGTTACTGAGTATACCCGGTTTCATTATTGCCGGTAATCTTATGAACCAAGGTGGGTTGACCTCTAAAATCATAAAATTCTGTAATCACCTTATTGGTCATGTGCCTGGCGGACTTGCTTTGGCAAACATTGGTTCTTCTATGTTGTTTGCAGGTATTTCCGGTACGGCAATTTCAGATACTGCCAGTATTGGTTCCGTAATGATACCAGCCATGAAAAAGGAAGGTTATGATGCCGATTTCGCTTGTGCCGTAACCGCATCTTCTTCTACCGTAGGACCAATAATTCCTCCAAGTGTACCCATGATTATCGCTGCTACGCTAAGCGGACTCTCAGTTGGCAAGTTATTTTTAGCGGGAGCCTTACCCGGCTTATTATTGGGTGTTGCTATGTTGGTACTAACCTACTACATCGCCAAGAAAAGAAATTACCCCAAATACAAACAAAGTTCTTTTAAGCAAATATTTAAAGGGTTTATAGATACGTTTTGGTCGTTGTTAATGACGTTTATCATCCTATTCGGAATCATTGGTGGAGTTTTCACACCTACCGAAGCATCAATCATTGCAGTACTTTATGCCTTTTTAGTTGGCACCTTTGTGTATAAGCGACTTAACTTTAAAAAGACCATGGCTATTTTAATCGATGCCATGAAAACATCTGCCAGCCTAATGGTCCTTATTGGCTTCGCCAACTTGTTTGGGTATATCCTGGTTTCTGAAAAAGTTCCTCATGAGATTTCCAATATGATTTTAGGTTTTTCAGACAACAAATATGTGGTGCTGCTACTTATTAACCTACTCTTAATTTTAGTGGGTACGTTTATGGAAACCATAGCAGCACTTTTAATTCTATTCCCAATTTTATTAAAGGTGGCTTTAAGTGTAGATATAGACCCTATTCATTTTGCTATAATTGCATTACTCAATTTAATTATCGGGTTGACCACCCCACCATTAGGGGTATGCTTATTTGTAGCGTCGGGTATAGGAAAAGTTCCTTTAGAAAAAGTAAGCAAAGCGAATTTGCCTTATTTAGCAATCAGCTTTTTAGTACTGATTTTAATTACCTTATTTCCACAAATAACACTGTTTTTACCAGACTTATTTATGGGCGATTGAGGCATTAAAAAACAAATAGGTTTTACGAACATGTTCCTGCCAATACTCCCATTGATGCCCACCACTAAACTCTGTGTATTCATGCGGTATTCGCAATTCGGTCAATTGCGCATGCAAATCTCTATTACCAGTAATCAATTGGTCTGCTTTGCCACAATCAAACCGTAACGGTGGCAGTGTAGTCTTGTTATCGGCAATAATATCTACTACGTTGGGTTGACTAGCATTTTCGGTATAATCACTTAAAGGTTCTTCTACAAAAAGGTCCATTTCTTCTAATTTAGTAATGGCACTGTGTGCAGAAATAGCACTAAACTTATCAGCATATTTTGCGCCCAAACTTAAAGCACCATAACCTCCCATGGATAATCCGGCAATACAAAGTTTACTTTTATCACCCGTTTCCGGAATGTTTTCTTGGATAGCCAATGGTACATCTTCAACAATCCATTTTGCAAAATCTTTGTTGTGATGTGGAAAATAAGCAGAACCATCTCCCCACAATCCATCTGAAGGCATAGCTATAATTGCTGGTTCTATTTCTCCATTTTGCATCATTTCGTGTGCCGATTTATGTGCACCTCCTTTTAGAGCCCAAGCCCATGCGCTACCATAAACCCCATGTAACAACATATAAATAGGTAAATTCTTGAGTGGCTTTTCGCTTTTTGGAATAAATACGCAGATATCTCCCCTACCCTTTAAATTCGGCGTTTTTACCGTTAGAAATCGGAGTCCGTCAAACTCAAAATTTGCATCGGAAAGTTCTATGGTTCTAAATAATCCTTGCATAGTTTATTTAAAAACAATTACACCTTTTGCGTTTTTACCTTTCAACATATCATCAAAGGCTTCATCAAGTTGATGCAGTTCATATTCTTTGGTAATCATCTCATCTAACAATAAATCGCCCTTTTTATACAAGCCCATTATTTTAGGAAAATCTATCTGTGGTCGGCATTTGCCATAAAGCGGATTCATATAAATCTTATCCCACTCGAACAAACGCATATCAATGGTAATTTCTTCTTCTATACCGCTAACTTGTACTGCCATACCGGCATTGCGCACCATGGCTAAAGGGGCTGCACCAAGTGCTGGAATAGCAGTACACTCAAAGGCATAATCTGCCAATTTGTTACCAAGCAATTTGTTTACTTCAGATGCTGCATTTAGCAATCCCTCATCATCTTTTTGGGCTAGAATAACATCTGTAGCTCCAAATTTTTTAGCCATTTCCAATTTATTAGGATTGATGTCTATCGCAATAATACTATTGGCTCCTGAAATTTTACAAGCATTGATCACATTTAAGCCAACACCACCACAACCCAAAATTACAGCCGAACTACCTGCATCTAATTTTGCAGCGTTTACCACGGAGCCGTAACCCGTCATGACCCCGCAACTAACTATTGCTGCGGCTGAAAAATTCAATGCCGCTGCTTCCACCTTTACCAAGGCTGAAGCTTTCACTAAAACATATTCACTTAAACAACCTAAATTAAATGAGCGCTCAATAGCCTTGCCTTTCCATTTGGTACTTTCTAGGTTTGCATGCCCAGGAGTATGCCCGTTACCACCAGCCACTACGGGAGAATTATTATCGCAAATATGCTGATTACCTTCTTGACATTGAAAACAATGCATACACGGGGTCGCCCAATTCAATATGACTTGATCTCCTACTTTAAATTCTAAATTTCCATTGCCTACTTTTTCTACTATACCTGCACCTTCATGCCCCATAACAATAGGCTTGCCCCAAGAAAGGGAGTCGTAGTCCGTATGGCAGAGTCCGGCAGCTTTCATTTTCACCAAAACCTCATCGCTATTGGGCTCATCAATGGTTATGGTATCTATACTAAACTTTCCATCACCTGTGGCAATAGCTGCTTTTACATTAATGGGCATTTGTTTCGGTTTTAATTAAATTATTGGGTTTAAAGGGAATTGCATGATCAGCTATTTTAATTGGGTCTACCAAAGTATTATTTTTTATAAACTTACCTCCTAACACAAAGGCTTTACCATTGTTTACGGCGTCTACAGCAATTAAGTCATCATTCTTAAAATACCATATAGAAAAACAATCTTCCTTATCAGCCTCTGTACGAACAACCAAATTCGTATATCCTTTTGATAATCCTACCATCTGCAATTTTACGTGAAACTGATCTGACCAAAACCAAGGTATGGCACTATATTGCTGCGCTTCCCCAACCACATTTGCCGCAACTATTTTTGCCTGATCTACGGCATTTTGCACACTTTCTAACCGCATCCATGCTTCATATTTCGGATGATAAAATTGCGCAACATCGCCTATTGCATACACATCTTCCACTGAGGTCTGTAAATTTGCATCTACCTTAATTCCATTATCAATTTCAGCACCTATTTCTTCCGCTAAAAGCGTATTTGGTTTTACGCCAGTACCTACAATTAAAACATCTGCAGAATATATCTTACCATTACTACATTTTATTTCTATTGAAGTTTCCTTTTCCTCTATTTTAATAGCAGATGTACCTGTGTAAATTTTAACTCCATTATCCTTATGTAATTCTTGAAAATAATTGGCTAATTCCAAAGGAGCTACACGTGCCAGTATACGTTCTTCACATTCTAAAACAGTAATGTTACCCCCCATTTTCTTTAAAGATGCTGCTGTTTCCAACCCAATATATCCGCCACCAATAATTACAACTTCTTTATTGGCACTTGTCTTAAAATCTTGTTGTATTTGCAGGGCATCAGCCGCATTTCGTAATACCCTTACTTTTTTACAGGCTGATATTCCTTCAATCGGTGGAATTATAGCCGAGGCACCAGTAGCCAATACAAGCTTATCATAGTCTAAAATTTCTCCCGTACTTAAGGTTACCGACTTCTGTTTTTCATCAACCTTAATTACTCTATCACCTAATTTTAAAATGATGTTTTCTTCTAGGTATCTCTCTTTAGTAAATAATGGTTTAAAGCTAGAAGTTTCTGCTTTTTCTATGGATAAATAGTCTTTGGACAGTGGTGGTCTATGGTAGGGCAAATACTCATCGGCATCAACTAAATAAATAGTACCCAGCCAACCTTGTTTTCGAAGTTCTAGAGCACAATTGGCACCAGCGTGACTTGCCCCAATAATTACGCAATTTAAATTTGTAGTATTCACAAGTATATTTAATTAGCCACATTTACGGTTATACCATCAATGGCTTCTGAAATAGGAATTTGACAGCATAATCGGCTGTACTCGGTTACGTTATCATCAAACTCGAGCATGTCCGACTCTATTTCTGTCGGTGCTTCTAATTTTTGATAGAATTCTGGCGCAACATGTACATGACAAGTAGCACAGGAGCATACGCCTCCACAATCGCCATCAATACCGGCTACCTTATGTTTTACTGCTAGTTCCATTAAGCTACCAGAACTGGCTTCTAGTTGTATCTCTTCTCCAGCCTTGGTTATATACGTTATCTTTGCCATTTTTATTTTGCGTTTAGTTTTATAGTTAGTTCATTAAAGCCCACCTTACGTTTATGAGCTCCCCAATCTTCAATATTTTCTGCGGCATCAATAATGTCAATCGTACTTACCTTTTCAGTAAATACTCGTAAAAACACCTTCATCAATTGCCTTGCATGTGTAGCCCCCAAACATTTATGGGCACCAAATCCGAATGCTACATGCGGATTCATTTTGCGATCTAAAACAATCTCGTTCGGATTTTCAAATACACTTTCATCTCTATTGGCAGATGCCCAACATAAGGATACACGGGTATCTTCTTTTGCAACATGCCCGCTAATTTCTTTCTCTTCTTTTACCACTCTGCCCATATGCGTTAACGGAGAAAAATAGCGTACAAATTCTTCTATTGCCGTATTCACTAATGCGGGATTATCATTTAATTTCTCAATAGCTTCTGGATGTTCTGCTAAATAGGCTATGGTATTGGTCAAATAATTAATAACCGTGTCTCTGCCCCCAGCAAAAGTTAAAATAAGTACCCCTTTCACCTCCTCTTTGGTCATTTTACGACCTTGATATTCCGAGTTCAGTAAAACGGAATACAAGCTATCATCTGGAGCTGCTATAGCTTTGTCTATTTCGGCATCTATATAATCGTATAAAATAGATGCCTTATCCGCATCTAAATCAGAATCTTCACTTCTAAACACATGCGTTCCCCAAGAAATCCAAGTTTGCGCTTCGGTTAAAGGTATGTTCAGCAATAAGGTCAATGCCTTTGATTGTATGGGTAGCGATAATTCTGAAATGGCTTCTATACTTCCTTTTTGTAGTACACGTTCGATCTCTGCCTCAACAATCTGTGTTAGTTTATTTTCATAATCGGGATCAAGAGGGCGTTTGAACCAATCTTCTACCAAGGCACGATATTCTGTATGCTCAGGCGGATCTACTTCAAACGGAATTTGCCTTGTATCTCTAATATTTACTTCTGATGGAACTACAATTCTGCCCGGCTTTGCAGCAGAACTAAAACCTTTGGTATTATGTGCCGTTTTCCTAACATCTTTAAAGCGTAACAACATGGTTACTGGGTCGTTTTGGTCATTAAAAGGACACGTTCCCTTGGCTTCCCTTGTGTCTTTAAATGCATCGGAAAAATTGCTTGCGCTCATTTAGGTCTCTAATTTTAAATATTTACAATTAATAAAGACCATCTTTTACTAATTCAATAAAATTACACTGGTCTTACTACAAAAATCTTAAATAATTAGACTTCTGCTATAGTCTATATTTGCAATTAATTAATCTATATTATCATTATTTTAAAATAAATTGACATATATTAATATAATAGTAAATATTAATACCTATGAAACCACAGTTAGAAGCCATACCTTTTTCAGAGAATAGTAATATTTTGGCATACAAATATGTGGACAGCCATTTTGATGCGCCTTGGCATGTACACCCACAATGCGAATTAACCTATATCGAAAAGAGTAAAGGCTCTAAATTTATTGGTGATTATGTTAGTGGCTATGAACCGGGTGAATTGGTGCTTTTAAATTCTAACTTACCCCATTGTTGGAAAAATGAGAGTTCTGCCGATGCTAAAAGCGTATCCATAGTAATTCAATGGAATAAGGAAATATTCACTTCAATTTCAGAATTGGATGCCCTACATCATATGATGCAACAAGCAAGTAGAGGTATTCTATTTAATGAAGTTGCTACAGCTTCCATATTATCAAACCTAAAATCATTGCCCAATCTCAAAAGTGCAGAACAGTATTTAGTTTTATTATCCATTTTATTGGATCTCTCCAAGGCTGATTTCACCACTTTATCAAATGCAAAATTCACCAAAGAACTACCGTGGGCACATAATAATAGAATGGCTATTATTCATGATTTTGTCTCTGCCAATTACCACACAGCTATAACTTTACAGCAGGTTGCAGCTATGGTCAACCTTTCGCAGCAAGCATTCTCGCGTTTTTTCAAAAAAATGATGGGTAGATCGTTCTTCGTATACCTCAACGAATACCGTATAAATTTAGCTGCGAAAATGCTGATTGATACCGATATGACCGTTGCGGACATCGCATACAAATGCGGATTTGAAACCCTGCCGTTTTTCTTCAAGAAATTTAAACTACAATACGATATTACTCCCAATTTATACCGTAAACAACACGCCACCGAGAACAAATAATATTTAAGCACCTGAAATAACTTTTAACTGAGAGTCTGCCGATAATTGCTCAATGGCATCTGTACTTATTTGTGTTTGCCAGATGTACACCTTTTTCAAGTTTGTCATCTTTTTTAATGTCGGTAATACGCTATTGGTAATATTGTTATTATAAATATTCAATGATTCTAAACTATTTAAAGACGCCAAAGGTTGTATGGCGGCATCTGTAATACTAGTATTATCCAGAACCAATTTTCTAAGATTTGTAAAACTTGAAATTTGATTCATTATGGCATTAGACAATTCATTTCCTCCAAAATCCGCCCATAATATTTGGTCTTTTACTGGGGTCAATGACTGAAAGTGTTTTTCCCATTCACTCATATTCGATGCATTGATTTTATTATCATCTAAGGTAATTTCTACTAGACCAGAACCGTCTATAAGCTCTCTCACTTTAAAACCTGCTGCCGTAATAGTATTTACAACATCCATATTTAAAGGATTAGCCGTTGGCAATACTTCCGAAGAACCTTGACCAACGCCCGCGGCTGCAAAACCTAAAGTCGATGCTGCATATGCCAATACATCTTCAGGCACTTCTGTTGCACCTAAAGTCGCTACTTCATTTGCTTGCCCATGTTCTATCCAAAATTTGACCAAGGCACTTTCTTGTTCCGTTAGTGGCGTTTTACCTTCGGGCGGCATTATATCATCATGATGTTCTGGCAGGGTAATTCTTCGTATCAACTCTGAGCCTTCAACTTCGCCCGCCGTGAAGATGGCACCGCCATCTCCACCTAAAGCCATGGCTTCAAAAGTATGCATTGCTAAACCGCCTTTCTTTTTAGATTCATTATGGCAGCTTACGCATTTTGCCTCAAATACCGGTTTTACTAAATAAGGATAAACGGTAGCTTCTTCTAACTTTGCCAATTGGGGCAAAGGCTCTTCTTTTTCCCTAAATGGTGCGTATTTTACCAGATAATCTTCCCCGTGGGTTAAATTTCCTCCATAATGTCCTGTTACACTTAATAGAATCACCATTACGGTCAACAAGGCTAAATTTGGTTTTGCTTTTTGTAAGATGGCAATTTTGAGTACACCCGATTTTAATGCCCAAGCAAAAAACGCAAGAAGTGTTGTGCCAATACCAAACCAAAAGTGCCCGTTCAGCATATCTTCGTCATAACCGCCACTTTGCGATAACATATAGCCCAAAATACAAGCAACCGTGCCAGAAATAGCACCGAATAAAAGTGCCAAAGGTACGGCAGCGTTCAGATGCTTCATTTTAGTAAAATTATTTGCCAATTCTAAAATTAAGGCAAACATTAAAAACCCTATAGGCAAATGCACCACCAATGGATGAAACCTACCTAAGAACAAAACAAAATCCGATACTTCTTGCATACTACTTTTTGATATTAAACACGCTCTAATTTATAGGGAGCGGAATGGTTTGCATTCCATTGGCAGATGTATAAATTTTTATCTTCATCTACACACACATCATGACCATGTAAAATAGGTTTTTCGTCTAGCTGATAGCTCTTTTGTAATATCCCATTTTTATATGCTGGCTCGGTACCACCAGGGTTAGATACCACCTTGTCCCCTTCCATTACAGTAACAAACCCAGTATGATCTTTCCAATTTGTTTTACCAACTTTAGGCTGAGACCAACAAACCCCAGCATATAAATTATCGTCATCAAAAACCGCTCTACATACCTGCATGTTAGGCATTTCCACTGTTTTAATATACTTACCGTCTAAGGTGTAATATTTAAAACACTCTTGCGACCTTGATGTTACCACTACCATTGGGTTGCCCTTTTCCCTATAATCTATTGCTACCCCATGGGCACTTACTAATTTGTAGTTAGGATCAGGATTCTCGGTTCCGCCCCAATGTCGAATGTACCTTCCATTACTATCATATTGAATAATTCTACTTTCCCCATAACCATCGGCTACATAAATATCTCCGTTAGGTCCAATGGCCGTTTCCGTTGGACAAAAAGACTCTTCTGGTTTATATACCCCAATAGTCATAGGGTGACCAATATCGAACAACACCCTACCATCTACAGTAGTCTTGGCTACGCGACCGTTATGTTTTATCATTTGATTGCCCTTACCCAAAGCCCAACCCGAATCGGTAATATAGAGCATGTCTTCGCCACCTTCATCATGTAAAGTCAATCCGTGACCTCCTTGGTATGCCGTGCCCCAATAATCCAGTAATTTCCCAGATTTATCAAAAATCAAAATGTTGTTCTGCGGATGATCGCCTACCATGATCAACCTTCCTTTGCTATCCATAACCATTTCATGGCAGTTCAACAGGGGGATTCTAGTAGCACTAATTTGCGCCCAATTTTTAGTGAGCTTATACTTATAATCGCCATGACCTAAAATGGTTTCCGTCTCGTTCAATAAACGATCAGTATTCTTTTTGCTACCAATTACAGTGGCTCCAAATGCCGTAGAAGTTGTTGCCAGCGCCGTAGTTGCCAACCCGGTAGTTTTTATAAAATTTCGTCTTGTGGACATCTGTAATATGTTAGGTTAAAATATCTTTGACCACATGGCCGTGCACATCTGTTAATCTAAATCTTCTTCCTTGATGTTTAAAGGTTAAACGTTCGTGATCTACACCGAACAAATGCAATAAAGTGGCATGAAAATCGTGCACATGCACCGGGTTTTCGGTTACATTGTAGCTAAAATCATCGGTCTGGCCATAGGTCATTCCTGGTTTTACCCCAGCTCCCGCCATCCACATGGTAAATGCTTTTGGGTGATGATCTCTACCATAATTCTCTTTGGTCAATTGCCCTTGTGAATATACCGTTCTACCAAACTCGCCACCCCAAACAACTAGTGTATCTTCTAACATACCACGTTGCTTTAAATCTTTAATCAATGCCGCTGTGGCCTGATCGGTCTGTTTTGCTTTAAATTTTACTCCGTTGGGGCAACCGATATGTTGATCCCACCCTTGGTGATACAGTTGAACAAATTTTACTCCCTTCTCCAATAACTTACGTGCCATTAAGCAGTTCGCCGCATAGGTACCAGGATCTTTACTGTCTTTACCATACATTTCAAATATATGCTCTGGCTCATCCTTGGTGTCCGTAACTTCTGGTATAGAGGTCTGCATACGGAAAGCCATTTCGTACTGCGCCATGCGCGACTGTATTTCCTTATCTCCATATGCATCATGCTGAATACTGTTTAGCTTACCTAAATAATCTAACATTTGTTTACGATCGTTACCGTCATAATTATCAGGATTATTTAAGTACAATACCGGATCTTTACCAGAACGAAATTGTACACCTTGGTGTTCAGTAGGTAAAAAACCATTACCCCACAAACCGGCTTTCAGTGGCTGCCCTGTACCATTTTTAGATACCAAGGTGATGAAAGTGGGCAAATTCTCATTATCCGATCCCAAACCATAACTTAACCAAGAACCTATTGATGGCCTACCCGGTAATTGATGCCCGGTCTGCATGAACGTTACCGCCGGAGTATGATTTATTTGATCTGTTTGCATAGATTTCACAAAACACAAATCATCCACAATCTCGGCAGTATGTGGCATAAGTTCACTAACCCATGCTCTGGATTCCCCATGTTGTTTGAAATCGAATATAGATGGTGCAACGGGCAAGGTAGATTGGCTACCGCTCATACCCGTAAGGCGCTGACCACCAATGATGGACTCTGGTAAGTCTTTACCGAACATATCTACCAACCCGGGTTTATAATCAAATAAATCCAGCTGCGAAGGCCCTCCACTTTGAAATAAGTAAATTATTCGTTTGGCTTTGGGCAAATGATGGGGCAAACCTAGTTTGTTACGCGTAAAATTATTTACCGAATCGCTAGAATTGCCAATAGCGCCCCATGCCTTATCCGCACCGAGCAAACTGCCCAATGCCAAAGCACCTATACCTAAAGAAGTTTTCTTTAAAAAATGTCTACGGTCCAATTGTTTTTCAATCTCCTGAAAATCCTTATTATTAGAGCGTAATGTATCATGATGGTCGCACATAATGTCTTCTTTTATCGTTTTGTAATAAATGCATCTGAATTAATAATGGTAGATGCTACCACGGCATTAGCTGCTACTAGGGCAATATCATCTGTAGGTGCTATTTTGTATTCCCCAATACTTATCCAGCCCTGTGCTTTTGAATTATTATTTTTAAACTTTTCAAATTCTGTATGCTGTAAATCGGTTAGTATGGTCAATTCTTCTTTCTTGATGGTTCTGCCGGTAAGTTTTTTATACGTTTTTGCTATTCCCTCCTCTATATTTTTATAATCAATCATCTTTTTACCCAGAACCCTTGCCGCTTCAACGAAGGTAGGATCGTTTAGCAGTACCAGCGCTTGTAACGGTGTATTCGTTTCTTGCCTTCTTGTTGTACAAAGATCACGAGAGGGTACATCAAAAGTAGAAATGGTAGGATGCGGCACTGCCCTTTTCCAAACCGTGTATATACTTCTTCTATATAGTTCTTCGCCTTGCCCTTGTGCATATTCATCTCCGGTTACACGCCATAAGCCCGGTGGTTGATACGGATACACACTCTCCCCTCCGATTTTTTCGTTCAATAAACCTGAAGCAAAAAGCGCATTGTCCCTTAACATTTCACCGGACAGTCTTTTAGACGGTCCTCTGGCCAATAGTCTGTTTTCGCCATCTAGCTCTAACAAATCAGCACTGGCAATACTACTCTGTTGATAGGTATTGGACATCACAATTAGTTTATGTAACGCTTTCACGTCCCAACCAGATTCCATAAACTCTAAGGCAAGCCAGTCTAATAATTTTGGATGTGATGGTAATTCTCCCTGATTTCCAAAATCTTCTACGGTTTTTACGATTCCGGTTCCAAAAAGATGTTGCCAGTATCTATTTACGGTAACTCTTGCTGTTAACGGGTTGTTTTTATCAGTAATCCATTTTGCCAAACCGATCCTATTTTTTTCGAACTTATCTGAAAATGGAAAAATGGCCTCTGGTGTATTGGGAAAAACAGAATCGGTAGGTTGATCGTACTGACCACGATCTAAAAGATACGCTTGCCTTTTTTGCTTGCTCTCTTTCATTACCATAATCTGCTTTACATTATCTGTACTATCTGCAAGTACCAAGCGATTCTTTTCCAATTCCTTAATTGCTTTATTATACTTTTTGGAATTGACGGAGATATAATATTGTTTTAATTCAGATTTTTCATCAGCCGTTAAACTGGCATAAGACTTCTCTTTTAAAGTAGACAAATGTTGTTTATTGGAGATTTGTAACACTTCTATTGGTGTTAGCTCTTTTTCAAAAACCATAAGATTATCTACAACGGCACCTCGTATTCCTTTACCTCTCCAGACCGCACCTACTCGCAAGCCTGGCTCTATAATAGGACTGTTCTCGTACAATTGAAGTCCATGAAAAATAATGTCTTTGTACAGATTATCATACAGCGTTTTGGTTCTCAGTTTTTTACCGTCCATATAAATAGATACACCATCTGCCTTACTGCTGCCGTTATAGGTAAGCGTTAACTGCACCCATTTTTCTTTCGGAATTTCCTCTAAAGATTCTACTACCAAAGCGTTATCTGGCCAAACGTGTGCCAATAAGGCCTCTATTTTATTATCTTTTATTTTAAGGTGATAACCTCTGAAACTATGTAATTCCGGACTATTCATTTTATGAAAAATCACTCCGGTTTCAAGGTCTGTCGGTACAAAAACCTCTATGCCAATAGAAAAAGACTCTGCACGTTGGTAAATGCCAATTTTATCTAGATCTAACCAAGTATCGCCATCCATGAACAATCCTTTACCATGACTACCTTCTTTATAAACCGGTTTTTCATTATCTACGAATTGTTGGCGCATACGAATGTTGTTTTTGCCATTACCGCCAATAGTATTCAATAATTTTCCCTGATCAAAATTCATGGCAGCCACTATATTATCAGGTTTTGCCGAAATAGAGATTTCCTTATATTTTTCTTGTTTTAGCCAATCTTCAGCCTTTTCCACTTCAGTTTTAAAAGTTTCAGTTACTTTTTCCTCTTTTTCACTTACCAAGGTTTCTAAATACGCCAATACTTTTTCTTGCTCATCTGTTGGGATCATCATGGCCGGTACCGGTGTAGCATTATCCCATGATATAAGTCCGGTTTCATCTACATTGTTAAAGAAACTGAACATTTCAAAATAGTTCTTTTGAGAAATTGGGTCATATTTATGATCATGACATTTGGCACATTCCATGGTCAAACCTAAAAAACCCTGACTGGCAACATGAGAGCGATCTGCTACATATTCTACCCTAAATTCTTCGTCGATAATACCACCCTCCATATTTTGTGGATGCAAACGATTAAAGGTAGTTGCCAGCTTTTGTTCTCGCGTTGCGTTAGGTAACATATCCCCTGCCAACTGCCATAATATAAACTGGTCATAAGGCATATTTTCATTGAAAGCCTTTATTACCCAATCTCGGTAAGGCGAAGTGTCTCTATACCTGTCTACACTATAACCATGGGTATCTGCATATCTTGCCAAATCCATCCAGTCTAACGTACGTTGCTCTCCATATTTTTCTGAAGCCAACATACGGTCTACCTGTTTTTCAAAGGCATTTGGAGAATTATCGTTTACAAATTCCTCAATATGTTCTAAAGTTGGCTGTAAGCCCGTTAAATCTATAGAAGCTCTACGCAACAAGGTCTCTTTATCTGCCTTTTCAGATAATTTTAAATCATATGGTTCTAATTGTGCGATGACAAAATTATCTATGGGGTTGGCTATCTGCTCATCATTATTGATTTTGGGAACCTTATGTTTTTCAGGCTTTAAAAATGCCCAGTGGTCTTTATACTCGGCACCATCTTCTATCCACTTTACCAACACCGCCTTTTCTTTATCTGTAAGCGTTAAGTGAGAATCTGGAGAAGGCATTATTAAATTAGGATCTGTAGTCATTATTCTATGGAACATTTCACTTTTACCCAATTTACCGGGCACTATAGCAAAATTTCCTGGATTCTCAGATAATTCGGAATAGGCTGTCTCTGCCGAGTGCAATTGCAGACCACCCTTTATATTACCGGCATCTGGTCCATGACATAGGTAACATTTATCTGAAAGTATAGGTTTTACATGCTGATTAAAATCTAATGTTTTCGGCAACGCTTCATATTCCAAAGCTACTTCTTCTGGCAACTCGGGTCCGCCACAAGAGGCTACCAATACTACTATTGGCAAAAGAAAAAATCGTTTTAACATGTGCATTTATTTCTGTGTTTTCAGTTTAGTCAAAGCTATAAGAAGAGTAACGGCCGTACAATACCAAAAAAAGGCTAAAATATGTACATTTCCGACATATTAGCTTATTCTAAAATCTGCGTTCTTTTCTTGACCGTAATCGATTAGCTTCAGAATCTTTGAAAAACTTTTCTTTTTCAGGATTCCACTGCAAAGGCCTATTCAATTTATATGCAATGTTGGATAAATGACATATACTGGCACTTCTATGTCCTGTTTCCACATCGCAAATAGGTGTACCTCCATTTTTGATAGCATCTAACCAGTTGCTGTAGTGATTTTCAGAACGAATTAGTTTTTCATTCAAGGTTGTATAATCGGTATCTAACAAGCTAATTGGTGTTGTTTCAAAATACCCTCTACTGATATCCATTTGACCATCAGTACCAAAGAAACGCACACCCCAGCCCCTGCCAAAATCTTTATGCTCAACCTCTATACCATTTGCATAATACATTTTTAAACCTCTCACTGCAGTTGGGTCTGCTGGAGGCACTAGTTCTACTGGTCCCGTATAATCCATTCCCAAAGCCCATTGCACGATGTCGAACATATGTGCACCCCAATCAGACAGGATCCCACCACCCGTTTCTTCGAATAAACGCCAGTCTGGCCAAAACTTTACATCATTATTCGAGGGTGCCAGTCTATGATTATAGTTTAGCAGAGGTGCAGGACCACACCAATTGTTCCAATTAATTTCACTTGGCATGGCTTCTTCGCTTAAATCATATGCCTTTGCAGGATCACCTACATTTACCTCTACACGCTTTATCTCTCCCAGATAACCATTTCTAACCAGTTCGCATGCTTTTCTAAAACTATCCCAAGACCGCTGCATGCTACCAACCTGTAATACTTTACCTGAACGTTTTACCGCTTTCACCATATTTCTTCCTTCCTTAATATTATGGGAAAGTGGTTTTTCGCAATACACGTCCTTATTTGCCTTTAAGCTATCCATTACATGTTTAGCATGCCAATGATCTGGTGAAGCTATTACTACGGCATCTATTTTCGAATTCTCTAATAATTCGTTATAATCTAAGTAAGTATCCACCGTATTTTTTCTAGTGGATTCAAATATCTTCAAATGACTATCGGACACATGATTTACAAACCATTTGTTCTTTGTAGTCCACACATCTGAACATGCTATAATTTCCGCATTGTTCTTTATAAAATTCTTAGCCAACCCTCTACTTTGTTTTCCCAATCCGATAAATCCTAAATTTATTTTATCGCTAGGTGCTACAAACCCTTTCCCCAATACATGTCTAGGAATAATAGTAACTGCCCCGGCAGCTAAAGCTGTTCTCGTAATAAAATTTCTTCTTGATAGTTGTATATTATTTTTGTCCAATTCCGACTTTTTCACCACCTTAGAGTTCGTACTATCTTTTTTCATCTGTTATATAATTGGTTGTATCTAAAGTTAAACTACTTGTGTCAAGAGCTCTTATACATATATTCTTTTAAGTACAACAAATGTTTTTATTATGCTAGAACTGCTACAATCGCTTAAAATAAGTCTGTTACATACAGGCTACGCCAAACTGGGCAAAGAATGGAATTTTGATAATGTCATTAGCCCGTTTACCCGCTTATTTTATGTAACCAAGGGTTCTGCCACCGTTTATCATAACAACAAAACCTACACCTTAAAGCAAGGGTATATGTACCTTATTCCCAGTTATGTATACAATACGTATAGATGTGAAGATTATCATGAACAGTTCTACATTAGTTTTTTTGAGGAAATAAGAACGGGATTATCCATTTACAATTTAAGATCCTTTATTTACGAAGTACCCATTAATGAGGGCGATCATTTATTTTTTCAACGTTTAACGAACATGTACCCAAAAAGAAACATCGTAAATAGTGATCCTAAGGCATACTTACATAAGCCTCAAGAACTTTTACGATTTAATAAAGACAATGCCCAGATGAAGACACAACGCTATCTAGAAACCCAAGGTATATTGACCATATTACTTTCTCGCTTTATTAAAAATGAGCCCGCCAATAACTCTAACATCTCATCTTACGGAAGGTTAGATGATGTTCTATTTTACATTGCCGAACATTTAGACCAGGTACTAGAGGTGCAAGATTTAGCAAAAAGATACCACATTAGTGCCGATCATTTTTCTAGACTATTTTTGCAACAGTTTGCAATGAGGCCTTTAAAATATATACAGACCAAAAGAATTGAACGTGCACAATTATTGCTCTGGACCACCAATGATACATTAGAGGAGATTTCACATAAAATAGGAATGGAAAATTTATCCTATTTCTCTAGAACGTTCAAAAAAATAACGGGAGTTACCCCTGGAAAATATCGCAAAAACCAAACTTCTACTCTCTAATAATCATTTGTGGTACTGTTTTGATCACTTGTTGCATTAATGACCACAGCACTTAATTTAGGTGCTTGGTATTTACTTTATCTTGAATCATAATTAAATACACTTTGTAATTATGAATTTAAAGCGCGTTACCCTTCTACTTTTTTTTGCTTTTTTAGGTTATTCAACAAATGCCCAAAAAGCTTTTCCTTTTCATTTGCCCAAAGAGAAACCCGATCAGCCATTGAGCCTTGCCATGCAACGTAATTATGATCAATATTTAGCTCCACGCCCAGAAGATAACGAACTTTATTCTCAGTTTAAATACACTGAGTTAAAGGGATTTGATTATAATAATGGCGACGGTACTATTTCTAGAAGAGACCCTTCAAAAGTTATATTCCATAATGGTAAATATTACGTTTGGTACACATACCGACACACTAGTACTCCGCCGCAAGGTGCTGATAAAAGCAACGATACCATACCTTCTAGCGACTGGGATCTTGCCGAAATCTGGTATGCTACCAGTGAAGATGGAATAACTTGGGAAGAACAGGGTGTAGCTATAAAGAGACCTGAAAAACCCCAAGTAGGATGGCGCTCTGTTTCGACGACGGACATCTTGGTTTACAAAGGCAAATACTACCTTTACTATCAAGGTTTTATGGAGGCAAGTGGAAAAAGAGGTGATGACTGCCCCGTTGCCGTTTCGTATGCCGATTCTCCTGACGGACCTTGGACAGCCCACAACGAAATTGTAATTCCTAATGGGGATAAAGGTGCATGGGACCAGTTTTCTATTCACGACCCATACCCGCTGGTTTATAACGATAAAATATATTTATACTATAAGTCCGATTTTGATGGAGACCCTAAGTTGGTGCGCATGCAAGGTTTGGCTACCGCAGACAACCCGCTTGGTCCGTTTACCAAAAGCCCCTTAAATCCGGTATTGAATTCTGGGCACGAAACCACATTATTCCCATTTAAAGAAGGTATTGCCGCATTGGTAATCAAAGACGGTAACGAACATTTTACCATTCAATATGCGCCCGATGGTGTTAACTTTTCTATTGCAGCCATTACCAACTCTTTAATGCCAATTGCTGGCGGACCATATATTCCAGATGCCTTCACAAACACTGATTATGGCAAAGGTATTACCTGGGGAATATCTCATGCCATTACAGCGGGCAGCAAAGGCAAACAATATTCTATTTTAATGCGATTTGACTGCGACTTAAGTTTAGAAATCGATGATAAAGAAATGAAAACCCATTCTAATATTTGGCATTACAAACCAAGTGATTTTTATAAACTAGGATTAAGCAAAAAGCAGCAACAGCGTATTGAGGCTCAAAATAAAGCTGTTAAGGAAAAATAAGATACTATCAAAATCTACCATCATGAAATGCGCTATCATATTTAAGTATCTATTATTATCTCTAGGCTGTTTGTTTATAAACTACTCAGTCGCCCAAGATTCAAAAAACGATATCAACTATCAACTTGAAGGAGAGCTTAAAAAATGGCATAAGGTTACCCTAGTATATGACGGTCCGCATTCATCCGAACAGTCAGAAATCAACCCTTTTACCAATTACAGATTCAATGTTCGCTTTACACATAAGGCTACCAATAAAACTTACTTAGTGCCAGGATATTTTGCTGCTGATGGTAATGCCGGTGAGACTTCTGCCACTGCAGGAAATAAATGGAAAGTGCATTTTGCGCCAGATGAAATTGGTGAATGGGGTTTTAACGTAGATTTTAGAAAAGGAAATTGGAGTGCTATTAGCGATAAGGTAGATACAGGAGTAAGTGCAGCATTTATGGATGGCCATACAGGTAGTTTCACTATTGCCCCAACCGATAAAAAAGGAAAAGACTTTAGAGCAAAAGGTAGATTGCAATATGTTGGTGAGCGTTATTTGAAATTTGCTGAAACCAACGAATACTTCTTAAAACAAGGCGCAGATGCTCCTGAAAACTTTTTAGCCTATGCAGATTTCGATGGTACTTTTCACAACGATGGTCATGGCGATAAATTAGTAAAAACATGGTCTCCACATATTCAAGATTGGAAAACTACTGACCCGGTTTGGAAAGGTGACAAGGGAAAAGGAATGATTGGGGCGCTTAATTACTTATCTAACAAAGGTCTTAATGCTTTTTCTTTTTTGACCAATAACATTAAGGGTGATGATAAAAATGTATTTCCATATGTTGATTACAATACTTGGGACCGTATGGATGTATCAAAATTAGACCAATGGGAAATAGTTTTTAGTCATGCACAAAAAATTGGACTGTTTTTACATTTTAAAACCTTAGAGGTAGAAAACCAAGGTCTGTTGGATAATGGCGGAGTTGGTGCCAATAGCAAGTTATACTACCGAGAATTAATCGCACGCTTTGGACATCACTTAGCTCTAAACTGGAATCTTTGCGAAGAAAACGGTGAGTGGGTAAAAAACCCTACAACCCCACCACAAAATACTATGCAGCGCCTGGCGATGGCCCATTACTTTAAAAATCACGACCCCTATCATCATCACTTGGTCATTCATAATGGGAAAAAATTCGATGATTTACTAGGAGTCGAATCTGGTATTACAGGACCATCCGTTCAAACCCATAGAGCTGATTTTGGTAGTATACATAAAGAAGTATTGCATTGGTTAGCTGCTTCAAAAAAAGCGGGCAAGCAATGGGCGGTGGCTGTAGATGAACCGGGAGACGCACAACACTCCCTCTTACCTGATAACGAAAATCCAGATCATGACCTGGCAAGAAGAAACGGACTTTGGGGAACACTAATGGCAGGTGGCTGGGGCAACGAATGGTATTTTGGATATAAACATGAACATTCTGACCTTACCTGCGAAGACTACCGTTCTCGAGATTTATTTTGGAATCAAGCCAAAAATGCCTTGCAGTTTTTTGAAGAAAACAATCTTTCTTATTGGGAAATGGAGAACTATAACCAGCTGGTTGGTAATTCAGAGAACAAAAACACAGTTTACTGCCTAGCAAAACCCAATGATTCTTATATCATTTACTTGAATAGCGTAGGCTCTACAGTTTTAGACCTAAGTGCATCAAACAATACTTATAAGGTGCAATGGTACAACCCAAAAACAGGTGGAAAGCTAAAAACTTCGAAAATCAAAAAGGTATCGGGCGGTCAAAAAGCGGACTTAGGCAAAGCTCCAAACAACAAACAAAAAGATTGGGTAATTCTTCTTACTAGAGCATAACTACGCTGTCAAAATTTGATTTTTTTAAATCCTCATTAGTTCTTAATATAGAAATTTTGAGGATTTATTATTTATACCAGAAACTATCACAATCAATTCATTTCAAACTAAAATCCTGTGTCCCTCATTTAGATTTTCACTTTAGACCTATCTGCATAGCCGATTTTTTCAAAATTGACCGAATCAAATCAAAAAAAACACATTTAATACTAGAACTAATTGATAATCAACTAATACAAATGGTTTTAACTAATTAACAATTTATTACCAAATGCATAAAATAGCTACTTAAATAATAGTAAAAACCATATGTAATGATCTCTAAATCATTTGTTCCTTAAAAAATTAACATTTTTTTAAATATTGCGGTAACTGAAAATGAACAAACTATGCGAGTAAAACAAATTAACTCAAAAACACTTTGGTTCTTATTATTATACTTTATAGTAAGCATCAATTTAATGTATGCCCAAGACATAATTGTTAAAGGTAATGTAAGCGATGAATCAGGTCCGTTACCTGGAGTATCGGTTATCGTCAAAGGTACTACCACTGGTGTAGCTACAGATTTTGATGGTAATTATGAAATTAACGCCAGTACAAATGATGTTCTTGTTTTTACCTATTTGGGTTATAAAACAAAAGAATTGGCTATTAATGGTAGAACAAATCTTAATGTAGAATTGAACACTGACGTCTCTGCCTTAGATGAAGTTGTCATCATAGGTTATGGTAGTTCTAAAAGAAAAGATTTAACAGGTTCTATTGTTTCTGTAAAAGGAGAGGATTTAGATAAAGTGGCACCTGTTTCGTTCGAAGGTGGTCTTGCAGCTAGGGCATCTGGTGTACAAGTTGTACAATCAGGTGGTGAGCCAGGTTCTGGTTTTAATATTAGAATTAGAGGTGGTAGCTCAATTACAGCAAGTAACGACCCACTTTATGTAATAGATGGTTTTGCATTACAAGGTAATACCGCTAGTACTTCAGTAGGTATCGGTAATTCATCTACTAGTCCGCTTTCAACCATTGACCCTAGCTCTATCGAATCTATCGAAGTGCTAAAAGATGCATCGGCAACTGCGATTTATGGTTCTAGAGGCGCAAACGGTGTAATTATCATTACTACAAAGCAAGGAAAGAAAGGTAGGGCTTCTCTTAATTTCGAAACATTTACAGGTGTATCTACCTTAGCGAGACCATTGGATCTAATGACCGGTCAAGAATATGTCGATTTCTGGAACGATTATTTCCCGTGGGATCCAGAAGCGGAAGACACCTATACCAGAGCATTTAGATATGATGATGGCACACCATTGGATTTAAGCGATTCAAGAGTGCTCGTAACAGACTGGCAAAAAGAAATTACAAGACCAGCTATTACCAAGAGCTACAAGGTATCTATGAGTGGTGGTGGTGACAAGAACACCTATTCAGCTTCTTTCTCATACCTTAATCAAGAGGGGATCGTAAAAACATCAGATTTTGAAAGGTACAACGGTAACCTTAATATAAATCAAAATATCAGCGACAAGTTAAAAGCCGGTATGAACCTTAATTTAGGTATCAATAAAAATAACGGTATCGTTAATGCAGCCAATGAAAATGGTAATGGTAGAAATGGTATAATTACCAGTGCCATACTCTTTACCCCGGTGCAAGGTATCAACAGATATGATGATGCCGAATATGATGAAAACGGTCGTATAATCTCGGTTAGAGATGGCGATATCACCAATCCTTTGGCTACGCTTGAGTTCAACCAAAATAAAAGAACTGCCTTTCAATCTTTTGGTAGTGTATTTCTTCAGTATACCTTGGCAGACGGACTAACTTTTAAATCCTCCGTTAGAGGTAATATTTCATCAGCTAAAGGAACAGCTTACTTTTCTGAAAAAATTAGCTGGGGTAGAACAGCAAACGGTAGAGCATTCGTTAACAATAATATTGGTACCGGTATCATAACAGAGCAAAATTTAAATTTCAATAAAACATACGGTGACCATAACTTAAACGCTACGGCGGTATATGAAGAACAACAGAATACATTTGAATTCAACAATTCGGCAGCAACCGGTTTTGATCTCCCTGGCGTAAATCTAGATAACCTAGGTTCTGCCACGGAGACCTTACCAAACTCCTCTGGGTTTACAAAAACAGCTTTACAATCATATTTGGCAAGAATTCAATATGGCTACAAAGGTAAATACACTTTAAATGCCAGTGCACGTTATGATGGTTCATCTAGATTTGCAGAGGGTAAAAAATTCGGATTTTTTCCTTCTGTTGGTGTCGCTTGGAACATAGCAAATGAAAATTTCCTTAAAGACAACAATACTTTAAATCGCTTTAGAATCAAGGCTAGTATTGGAGAAACAGGAAACACCGCAATTGGATCTTACCGTTCTTTTGCACAGGCAGGTGTTGCCAGTGCAATTTTAAACGGAAGCCAATTGGTAACCGGGGCAGCAATACAACAATTGGCCAACGAAGAACTGACTTGGGAAACTACCCAACAGTTTGATGCCGGTCTTTCTGTAGGTATGTTTAATGATAGAATTTCTTTAGAAGCGGATTATTACCGTAAAGAAACTTCTGATCTATTATTAGAAGTTCCATTACCATCAACATCCGGATTTAAAACCGTATTTAAAAACTTAGGAAAAGTTGAGAACAAGGGTCTTGAATTCGCTTTGAACACTGTAAATTTTGACAATGAGAACTTTGGATGGACCACTAACTTTAATATCAGTTTCAATGACAATCAAGTATTGGATTTGGGTGATGCCGATCAGTTTTTAGTGAGGTCTATTGGTGACAACCAAATACAAGATGACTATATCGTAAAAGTTGGAGAATCATTAGGTTCTATGTATGGTCTTGAAGTCGATGGCATTTATAATTATAGTGACTTTGCCGCCTTTGATGGTTTATCAAATGAAGAAGCTGCCGCTAAAGTTAGACAAGATGCAGAAGATCAAGGTCTGCTTTGGTACGATGTAGTTTACGAGCTTAAAGAAGGTACGGTGCTGTCTTCTGGACAACCAGACAATACCCAATACAGACCAGGGATGCCAAAATTTGCAGATCAATTAACCGTTGACACCAATGGTGATGGCATACCTGATGAGGCAGATGGTATTGTAAATTCAGATGATCGTAAAATTATAGGTAACGCATTGCCAAAGCACTTTGGTGGTTTCACAAATAATTTTAGATATAAAAATCTAGACCTATCCGTTATTACACAATGGTCTTATGGCAATGACATATATCTAAAAAGTCTTAACAAAGGTACAGCACAGGCAATTCCTTTTTTAAATAAATACGGCAGAGTAGCCAACCGCTGGACACCTGAAACTCCTGATACCGATATTCCTTCTATTTGGGGAAATGGTGATGCAGGTATTAATGGGTCGGCTTATTCATCATTTATTGAAGATGGATCTTATTTTAGAATAAGCAATGTTACCCTAGGTTACGAATTGCCGAACAGGGTCAAAAATACGATAGGTCTTAAAAGTTGTAGAGTTTATGCAGCAGTAGACAACTTACACGTATTTACCAAATACTCGGGTTATGATCCAGATGTAAGTGTTGGTAACAATCAACTTACACCAGGGCTAGATGCAGATTCCTACCCAAGATCAAGAACGATAAGATTAGGTGTAAGTGTGGGATTCTAATTTAAAGAACAAAAAAATTAAAAGATGAAAAAAACAAAATTTTACGGATTAATGACCTTAGCGGCAGGTTTGCTATTGGTAGCTTCGTGTGATGATGATATATTAATTGAATCACCTAGCAACTTTCTAACTCCAAATGCTTTACTGGTAGATGCTAAAGGTGCAGAAACTTATTTAATAGGAGCATATGATGCTGTACAACCCATAGTATCTTCTGGCGGTAACGGTAAAGACGGTTGGGCCATACATTGGGGTACCATTGCCGCAGACGAAGTAGTGTCGCCACCATGGGCAGGTAATAGAAAATTTATTTATCAGCATCAATTAACACCTTCTAACGGTGTTGTGCGCTCTGTATGGGAAAATTTATATGTTGCCCTGAACAGAATTAACAGTACAATTGATCGTATTGGCGCTATGACAGAAGATCAAATCGATAATGACACTAAAAATAAATATGTTTCCGAAGCAAAATTCTTAAGATCCATGGTATTATTTTCATTAGTTTCCAGCTATGAAAATATTCCACTACTTACCAGTGAAACTAAAGACTTAGAATCTGTTGAGGTCAGTCAGGCCACGCCAGAGGAAACTTATAATTTTATTGTACAAGATTTACAAGAGGCCGCTTCCTTTTTACCAAATGAGCAAGGCGGCGGACGCGCAACCTTGGGTGCCGCAAAAGCACTTTTGGGTAAAGTTTACCTTCAAATGAGCGGTTTTCCATTAAACCAGACCGATAAACTGGCTAGTGCAGAAACGGTATTAAAAGAAGTTATGGACAGTGGAGTTTACGATTTACTACCAAATTATAGAGAGGTTTTTGACCTTAATAACGAGCAAAGTGTAGAGATGGTGTATTCTATTGGTATGGATGGACCTGCTCGTAGCGAAGGCGGTTTATTAAGTACTTTTTACGGACCTAACGGTAATGTTAATAATGGCGGTGGCTGGGGTACTTGCTTTATCAACCATTCTTTTGAGGCTTCTTTTGATAGGGAAGATGTTAGACTATATAATAATATTGCCAAGCATAACGCAAATCAATCTACACCAGAGCAAGGATTTTCTGATCCTGAATCGCGTACCGTACCCATGAATAACTGGAGAGGATGGAAATGGCACGCAGAAAAGCCGAACAGCTACCCTAATGATACACCGTTTGACAATCCTTATATAAGATACGCAGATGTACTTTTAATGTATGCCGAAGCTCGTAACGGCCAAGGTAAATTGACGCAAGCCGATCTAGACATGACCGTAAACAGATTAAGAGCCAGAGCTAGAATGACACCAGATGCGGTACCAGACATGGTAGTTGGCTCACAAGATGAGGTTGCCACCGCGCTTTTAGACGAGCGTAGAAAAGAATTGTGTTTTGAAGGATGGAGACGTAACGATCTTATTCGTTTTGGCGTTTACCTTGAATCTATATCGGGCATTACACAAGGCGGACCAAATGCCGGTGACCCAGGACCAGAATTTCAAGATTTTGAAATTAGGTGGCCAATTCCACAATCAGAATTGGACATTAACCCGAACCTTGTACAAAACCCGGGTTATTAATGCAATACCTTAAATAAATAACAAATAAGCCTATTCAATTTTAATGAATAGGCTTTTATGCTAATTAACCTCATATGCTCATTAATCGTTTCTTTTTTAAAAACTTACTTTCCATTAGTCTAACTACTTGCCTTTTGTTGGTTGGTTGTGAACAAAAAGATGCAGAAAAAGAAATAACGATTAAAACAAAAACACCTTTATTTAAACTAATACAACCCGAAGAATCCGGTATTCAATTCAATAACAAGATTGAAGAAAATTACGATAACTTTTTCGCCATTTTTAACTACGTATACAATGGCGCAGGTGTAGCAGTTGCAGATATCAATAATGATGGATTATCCGATATCTATTTTACCGCCAATGAAGCTGCTGATAAATTATACCTCAACAAAGGTGATTTCACATTTGAAGACATTACAACGTCAGCAAATTTGACCAAACAAGATGGTTGGCATAACGGTGTAGTTATGGCAGATGTAAATGCAGACGGCTTAACAGATATCTATGTCTGTAGGGGTGGTTGGCAAGATACACCACAGGAAAGAAGCAATCTTTTATACATAAATCAAGGGGACAACACTTTTAAAGAATCTGCCACTGACTTCGGATTGGCAGACGAAGGGTTTTCGGTAATGGCATCCTTTTTTGATATGGATAACGATAATGACTTGGACCTCTACCTTACCAATCGACCAGAACATTTTTTTCTCAACTACCAGCAGGTTTTAGCTGGTAAGGCCGATGAAAATGATTTCTATAGAGACAAACTCTATATCAATAATAACGGAAAATTTGAAGAAGTAGGCAAACAAAAGGGTATTACTAGCAATTTTGGTTACGGACTAGGATTAGTTACTTCTGATGTGGATAAAGACGGACAAGTAGATCTCTTTGTTGCCAATGATTATCTAGAACGAGATTATCTCTACATGAATCAGGGTAATGGAATTTTCAACGAACAATTGAAATCGAGATTTAATCATATACCGTTTTACGCCATGGGTGTAGATATAGCAGATTTAGATAATGATGGATGGGAAGATATTATTCAATTAGAAATGATGCCAGAGGACTATGAACGCTCTAAAACCACCATGGCAGATATGAATACACAGCTGTTCAATACCATGAAAAACAATGGTTTTCATTATCAGTACATGCACAATATGCTTCAAAAAAACCGTGGTGAAGGTTTTTTTAGTGATGTATCGCAGTATTCGGGCATTGCCAAAACAGATTGGAGCTGGGCTTGTTTGGCAAGTGATTTCGATAATGACGGTTTACGGGATATTTTCATTACAAACGGATTCAAAAGAGATATTTGGGATAAAGATGCTACCATAAAATTTAGGCAATATATGCAGAGTACCGAAGCATCCCAACGAACAAATGAAGAGAATGCACAGCATATTATTTCGCTTTTTAAACAGAACAAAATTTCGAACTACCTCTATAAAAATGAAGGCGATTTAAAATTTACGAATATGAGCAAGGCTTGGGGCTTAGATCAACAAAGCTTTTCTAATGGTGCCGCTACCGCAGATTTAGATAATGACGGCGATTTGGATTTAATCGTGAATAACGTTGATGATCCAGCCTTTATTTATGAAAACCTTACCAATTCTAAAGATAACGGATATCTTAAAATAAAGCTCAACGGTCCCGCAACAAACAAGGATGGTTTAGGAGCAAAAATCACACTAAAAACCAACGACAGCATACAGTTTCATGAATTCAAAACTGTTCGTGGCTATCTTTCTTCGGTAGAACCAATTATGCATTTCGGGCTTGGAAAAACGACCAAAATAGACTCCCTAACCATTGCCTGGCCAGACGGCAAAGAGCAGCAACTGCATGATATCGCTACCAATAGGACAATTATCGTCGATTATAAAGATGCCTTACAGGCTTTAGAAAAGTCTACGACCAAAGAAACCCTATTTGTAGATGCAACCAGCACTTCTTTCTCATCGGTCTACAAACACCAAGAAAATGAATTTGACGATTTTAGAATTCAGGTATTACTGCCTCACAAACTTTCTAACGAAGGACCTTGTATTGCCGTTGGTGATATTAACAATGATGATTTAGAAGACTTTTATGTTGGTGGAGCATCTGGCAGTTCAGGTGCTATTTATTATCAAACTGCTAAAGAATCCTTTGTAAAAAAAGACAATGCCATTTTATCTGGTGACGCAAAATATGAAGATGTTGATGCCGTATTTTTCGATGTAGATAATGATCAAGATCTTGATCTTTATGTGGTAAGCGGTGGTAATGAATTTTCCCAAAACTCTCCTTTTCTTCAAGATCGACTCTACCTCAACGATGGTAAGGGTAATTTCACTACGAAAAAAGAGCTGATTATAAGTGCAGAAAGTGGTGGTTGCGTACTGCCTTTTGATATTGATAATGATGGTGACCTAGACCTTTTTATAGGCGGTAGGCTGGTTCCTGCAAAATATCCAAAAGCTCCGAGAAGTATTATTCTAAAAAATGAAAATGGAAACTTTACCGATGCTACAGCAGAGTTGGCTCCTGAACTGGAGTTTATTGGCATGGTAACAGATGCCACCTTTACCGACATTGATGGCGATAATAATAAAGAATTTATCGTAGTTGGTGAATGGATGCCCATTACCATATTCAAAAATAACAATGGCAATCTTGTAAATGAAACGCACTCCTACGGTTTAGACAAAACTAATGGTTGGTACAATACGGTTACCGCCGTAGACATTGACCAAGATGGTAATAATGAACTTTTAGTCGGTAATCTTGGACTAAACTACAAGTTTACGGCAAGTGAAAAGAAACCATTTAAGGTCTACGCCAGTGATTTTGATCAAAACGGTACAAATGATATTTTTCTAGCGAAAGACTACAAAGGTAGACAAGTACCTATAAGGGGGCTACAATGTAGCTCGGAGCAATTACCGGGATTGGACCGAAAATTTAAAACCTTCACTCAATTTTCAAAATCTAACCTTAGGGAAATTATTGGGGAAGGTATTGATAATGCGCTTCAACTAAATGCCTATGAATTCGCAAGTGTTCTTGTAAATTTTGAAGATGGAAATGCAAAACTAGCCCCACTTCCCTACCCTGCTCAGTTCTCAAGTGTAAATGGTTTTGTTACAGGTGATTTTAATGCCGACGGACTTACGGATATTGCCTTAGCGGGAAATAAATTCGAATCTGAAATTGAGACTACAAGAGCAGATGCTTCTGTCGGTTTAGTACTATTAGGTACAAAGGAAGGAAATTTTAAACCTCAAAACCGTTTGTCTAGCGGATTCTTTGCTCCTAAAAACGTCAAAGCTTTAAAATCAATTGAACTGGCCAATGGAAAAATGGGAATTTTAGTAGGCAATAATAATGATGAATTACAACTATTCAAAAATTGATAAAATATGAAATCGATAAAAAGACTATTCTTATGTTCAGTCGTAATGTACTGTTTCAATATAACAGCACAAACTCCCGAACCTCCTAAAGGATATAAATGGGTACCAAATGATAAATTTACCGATGAATTTGAAGGCAATTTATTAGATACCAGTAAATGGCATGCAAGATCACCTTATTGGGTAGATGGTAGACCTCCTGCTACTTTTAGGGCTTATTCCGTTTCTGTGAAAGATGGTAATCTCCAAATAAAAAATACAGTTTTAGAGAACGACAAGAAATATAACATTGCGAGCGGTGCCGTAGCTTCGGTAGCAAAAGATGCACTTTATGGCTATTTTGAAACCAGAATGAAAGCTTCTAGTATAAGTATGTCTTCTACCTTTTGGCTAAAGAATAAACCAGACACCAAAGAATGTCCGTTTGAAGTGCAAGAATTGGATATTGTAGAAGTTGTTGGTCAGCAAAAAACAGGTGGTGACTTTAGAACCAAATTAAGATCGAATACACATACCTTTTATTCGGATTGCGATGGCTCTAAAACTGTGAAATCGCAAAAAGGAGTCGTCTCTGAAATTAATCCGCCGGCGGATGAAGCGTACCATGTGTACGGTTGTTGGTGGGTAGATGCCAACACCATAAAAATTTATTTAGATGGCGAATACAGAACTACCATGAACCCTAGTACATTTTTTAGGGAAACACCGTTCAATAAACCCATGTACATGCATTTGGTAACCGAAACATACAATTGGGAAACACCTCCAACACCAGAAGAATTAGCAGACGATAGTAAAAATACCACCTATTATGATTGGGTACGAGCCTATACTTTAGTGCCAATTAAATAAAAACAATATGCGTCGATTACACCCTACAATTATCCTATTTTTCATTCTTTTTACTTTAGTTCTCCGTGCTCAAAAAAAGCCAAACGTAGTTGTTGTTTTAGTAGACGATCTAGGTCTTGGAGATGTATCGTACTATAGAAAAGCACATTCAGATTCTATTATTGTTGAAACTCCTGCAATTGATGCCTTAGCAAAAAACGGAGCCGTTTTTACAAATGCACATGCTCCCGCTGCACTTTGTGCACCATCACGATATGCGATAATGACGGGAAACCATTGTTATAGAAGTGATGCCCCATGGGGAGTTTGGGGTAGTTATGAAAAAAGTCCTATCAAAGAAAACCAGCTAACACTTTCCAAACTAATGAAGCAAGCGGGTTACCAAACCGCCTTTTTCGGGAAATGGCATATTGGTGGTGATTTTCTAAAAAAAGATGACCCAAATACTATTTATCGAGGTCCAAGAAACAAACCCGAACTAGATGTAGATATCAAAAAAATTGTAGGTGGCGGACCACGCTATCATGGATTTGATTATGCGCTTTCTTTCCAAGCCGGTATTCAAGATGTGCCTTATGCAGTATATGAAGATAATGACATGATGCTTTTGGCGAAAGACTCAAAGATTACATATATCTCCCAGACAAAAATGGATAAGATTGGCGTGAAATTGGACAAAGCCGAAGGTTTAGGGGACAGTAATTGGAATCCGCATGACATGGGACCATTATTGGTAAAAAAGGCAATGGATTATATTGATGCGAATGCACATAAAGACAAACCGTTCTTTATGTACTATTCCGCCTTAGCCGTTCATTTACCTCATACCCCGACCGATGAATTAAATGGAATTAAAATAGCCGGCACCACACCTTCTAAACATCTTGACTTAGTAAAAGAGCTAGATGTACAACTACAAATGCTGATCGATACTTTAAAAAAGCAAGGTATTTATGATGACACCATCATTATGCTAACTTCTGATAATGGCGGACTTTTAAGAAAGAATACCTTAAAGTCTGGGCACAGACCAAGTGATATTTATAGAGGCGGAAAAAACCAAGCTTATGAAGGCGGTAATCGTGTTCCGTTCATAGTATCTTGGAACAATCATTTTAAACATCAGATAAACGAAAGTCCGGTACTTGGTCTTGACATTATGGCAACACTGGCTGAGTTAAATCATATTGAGATTTCTGCTGACCAAGCTTTAGACTCTTCTAGTTTATTACTATTACTTGAAAATGAAACTGAAGATTTAGATAGAGTTATTTACACTCAAAGCGGTACAGGCAAAGAAGTTATGTTGATCAAAGATGGTTTTAAATTGATTTTACAAGTGGACAAATCCGATAAAAGCAACCATACGCAAACACCGATTGCTTTGTTCAATCTAAATGATAATCCAAGTGAATTAGAAGCGCACAATTTGATTACAAAAGCACAATACCAACCAAAAATAAAAAAATTGGCTACCCTTTACCATGCCACAAGAAAAAGCGGAAGACCTACAGCCTCCCGCTTTGTGAACAATTAGCACTTTAGCTACAAAAAAACAAAAATCTTATTAGCTTATTCCGTTTGAATATGCTACTACTACAATACCAGATATCATTAGCGCAAGACCGGCGTATAAAAAGCTTTTTGCCTTTGATGACGCATTAATCCATTCTTTGGTAATTAGACCACTAACAATTGCAGTAGCTACCGATGATGTATTGAAAATAGCATACCCTACGGTATTACCAGAACTTCCTAATTTAAATGCCGCGTAAGCGAACAATGCCGATGCCGCATAATGAAATACTGCCATGACTAAAATCAGTACTACATTTTTACCGAACGCAGGAGTCTTAAAATTGCCCCAAGCATTATTCTTACTTAATTGCCATAAGAAATATGCAGTCATCACTATACCTCCACTTAAAAATATGGGGAACATTACGGCTACTGCCGTAATCCAGTCGGCATTACCTTGGGCTATACTTGCTTCATGCAAATATGGTCTACCTGCAGCATTGGCATAACTGAATCCCGTTGCTAATAACCCACCTACTATGGCAATCATAATACCGGTAACCATTGATCCTTTTTTGTCAGTTGTACCAGCTTCATCCTTTTCTCTTAAAATACCTGCCCTACCATTTAGAATAACACCAACCAAAACGATAAAAATTCCAATTAAAATATAGTTTAGTACGTTTGTAGGAGGCAAACCATCTTCAATAAATGGCAGTAATGACCCTACTAATATGATAGTTCCAATAAAAATGGAAAAACCTAAAGACAGACCAATGTGGTTAATGGCCTTACTCCACATCATAACTCCAATTCCCCATAAAAAACTGGTCAGTCCCATCTTTACCCATATATCCATTGGCATGTTTCCAAATATTTCCCCAAACCCGTTTATGAGGGTCAAAGAGGCTATAATCGGCACAACGAACATGGTGAGCAGAAAAAATAAGCTCCATGTGTTCTCATATTTAAAGTCTTTTGTAAATTTCTCTGGCAGGGCATAAAGACCCAGCATTAGTCCGGCAAAAATTGCCAGCGATACTCCTTCTATCATCTTAATTAGATTTTGGTTTAGTTGATTTATTGGTTACCAGCCAAATTTAAAAATGGTAGTACTATGGTATGTTTCATCTTTTTCTAATATACTCTTTGGAGCATTTGTAATATTGGGTCCATTGGGGTAACGGTGTGTCTCTAAACACAAACCACGGTACTTTCCATATTGTAGACCAGACTCTCTTTTTAATTCGTCTGAAGTATATTTACCGGTATAAAATAGCATACCAGGTTCGGTTGTATATACTTCTAGACTTCTGCCGCCAGTCTCTTCATTGATTTCAGCTACCTTATCCAATTTAAAGCCTTTATCTTCAAATAAGTAATAGTGTTCAAAACCGTCTTCCATGTCGTTCTGAACTTCGCCAATGACCTTAGCTTTTCTTAGATCGTCTGGCTTGTCTATAACTGATATATTAGTACCTGTTGCCGCTCCGGTATCATCCCAAACTTGCCTTTTATCCGATGCTATTTGTACGGTATGTTTTAATATATCATCTTTAAACCCTGTTAAGTTAAAGTATGAATGATTAGTTATCGTGAAAGGTGTTGTTTGATCTGTAGTTGCCTTATAATCTATCTTTAATTCGTTTGCATCGGTCACACTAAATGTAACCAAGACATCAACATTACCGGGAAAGCCCTCTTCTAAGTGTTCACTTTTTAATTTCATGGATACGGCCGCTTGGTTTTTACTGAAATTTTCTATTGACCACAACCTCTTATCGAAACCAATTTTGCCACCATGTAAATTATTATCTCCAACTATTTTATTCAATTGATAGTCAATACCGTTCAATGAAAATTTTGAATCTTTTATTTGAGAGCAGTATCTACCTACGGTACCACCAAAATAAGGGGCATTTGAATTGTATTCGGATAAAAAATAACTGCTAAAATCATCAAAGCCACAAACAACCTCTTCTATCTTACCATTTTTATCAGGAAATTTTATGGAGGTTATAGTTGCCCCATAACTTGAGATTTTAACCTCTACCCCATTGTTATTGTTCAATGTTACCAACTGTACAGTATTGGTTTCAAAGGTTCCGAAATTTTGTATGCTTGTTTTCATTTTATGCGTTACTCTTTATTAATCGTGATTTTTTTAGCACTGTATTGATCCATACGTTGTGCAGCCTTGCCTTCAAATTTGCGTTGTAATTGCCATTTCGGTCGTTCAAGACCTAATTCCCATTGAAACAGCTTTTTATACATAGCCTTAACTTTGTCTGGATACTGTAATGCTAAATCATATTGCTCGGCTATATCTTTAGATATATCGTATAACTCGGCAGGTCTATCGGGGTAACGAATTAATTTCCAATCAAATTCTCGTATAACCCCCCTATTTTCCTTCTTCCAATATAAAACCTTATGAGGTCTTCCTTCTTTTTCATTTTTAAAAAATGGCAAAAGATCTACACCATCTAAATGCTTTAATTTATGTTGCTCTACACCCGCAACTGCACTGAAAGTTGGGTACATATCCAATAAAGAAATCGGATGATCAAAGGTTATATTCTTTTGTAGATTTCCTTTCCAAGAAATCAAAAAAGGTACACGTATACCCCCTTCAAGATGATTGGCTTTTGTGCCGCTTAAAGGTTTGTTCAATGAGGAGTTGGAATCACTTGGTCCTCCATTATCATTTGTGAATACGATAATTGTATTTTCTAAAAGATTCAATTTTTCAAGTTGATCAACTACTCTACCACAAGCCCTGTCCATAGCCAAGGTCATTGCCGCTAATGTTTTTCTTTTACCCCTAAGATCAGGAAATTGGTCCAAGTCTGTTTTATTTGCCTGCATCGGTGTATGTACCGCATTAAACGATAAATAAACAAAGAAGGGTCGGTCTTTATGTTGAACTATAAATTGATTGGTTTTATCTGCCAAATCATCGGTTAAATAACCGTCATGTTCTAAAAAATTACCGAAACCTCGTTCTAACCTATTTTCATCTTTATCTATTGGGTTGTTTTCATTATAAGGCATAAAACTTCTAGCACCTCCCCTAAATCCGTAAAATTCATCAAAACCTCTTTTGGTTGGATGAAACCTATCTGCATTACCCATATGCCACTTTCCAAAAATAGCGGTGGCGTAACCTTGCTCATGCAGCTCATTGGCAATGGTTCTTTGATTGAGCGGCAAACCCATATCATCGCCCGTTGCACCACTTGCGCTCATATAACCCGGCACGTTGTTTTCTTCAAAACCGAAACGCTGCTGGTATACACCTGTTAAAAACCCTGCTCTAGAGGGCCCACAAACAGCTGCACTTACATATGCTTGCGTACATTGTATACTTTCTTTTGACAAAGCATCTAACCTAGGCGTTTTAAATTCTTTACTTCCTTGAAAACCAAAATCGGCATATCCGGCATCGTCAGAAAGGATGAAAACAATGTTCGGCTTTTTCTGAGCTATTAAGCATTGTCCTATTAAAAGAAAAGCTAATAACAAGAATTTGCCCGATTGTGAACTCCATTCATTATCAAACACCTTATGGACATTGATTTTCATATGAAATATATGTGCTAGTATTTCTTCTTTTTACGAGATGTAAATCGCATAATACTTTGATAATCGCTACTGTTATATACGTGGGTCAACCCCCATTTCAATACTTCGGTCGGTTCTTTCTCGCTATCAACCGCTCTGTTTAAACCTATGGCGTGTGGCGGACTCGGAATAGAAGACATGATGTTGAAATTTACGCCGTCTGCTGCCCATTGTATCGTATTTTTCTCAGGACCATCTGTTGTTATTAATGATGCTATACCACCATTGTATGGCCATACACATATTTCATGCCCACTATTACTTATAGGATTGTAAGGTGATTTTACATAAGGACCTTTAGGATTATCTGCAATAGCGACACCATGTCTAATTTGACGACCTCCAAAAGTGATCTCTTCTCCCATTTGCTCACCTTTATAGTATAAGTAGAACTTGCCATTGAAAGGAAGAATGCACGGATCATGCACTTTGTGGCTATCAAAATCTCCCTTCTTCTTAACGGAGAAGCGATCATTAGGATCATCGCCTTCCCATACTCCATTGTCTGCGGGACTTAAAATAGGTTCTTTACTCTTAGTCCAAGGTCCGTTAGGTGAAGTAGACCAAGCCAAACCAATTTGATTTTTCACCCTTTTATTATAAGGCGATTTTACGGTCTGGTAACTTAGGTAATACATATCTTCATGCTTCATGATTTCTACCGTAAATACCGAGCGATCGTCATATTCACCTTTTTTACCCCTTGCTACCGCTATACCTTCTTCTTTCCATGTAATACCATCTTCTGATGTAGCATACCAGATGTCGCAACGATCCCAAGGAAATACTTTTTCATTTTCCACATCACCATCAAAACCTTGAGTAGGTCCTTCTCCTTTTGAATACCACACATAGTACTTACCATCTTCCATGATCATAGCACTTGGATCTCTTCTTATAACACCTTCTTCATATGCCAAATCCCCTTTTAACGGTTCTAATTGATTAAATTCTAAAAACCACTCATCTCCCAAATCAGTTGGCCAGGCCAATGCCCTTTTTGATGCATCACTTAAATGGTCAACATCGGTAATACCTAAATGGTCTATTTGTTGTTGGCTTATTGACTTTGTATCATTTTTCTCTTGGGTGTTTTCAGACGGCTTATCAGCTTTCTCTTGGCAACTTACAAATACCGATAAAACATAAATACCTAGTAATGTTTTAATTATTCTCATTTATCAAATAAAATTTTAGATTTTATTATTTTTTTTAGCAAAAATATTATGCATTACACAAAGCGGTAATTTATAATACCATTCTGAATGTACCGTATTTTACAACTAGACATGAACTGTACAAACCATTAATACATTCAGCAACAATTATTTATGATCCATTACACTAAAACTTAATTAACTAAAATGCACCTACTCATCATCAATCATTATCCTTAATATCATATACAAACAGTAGCATATCATATTTTATTGATATAGGTATAATAGACTCCGTATGCATCAGTGCCAAATAAAAAGTCGGTTTCCAATAATGTTTTTCCTTTTTCTAAATACACTTCAAAATCTATTGACGCTTCATTCGCATTTATAGATTTTTCCAATATTTGATTGGCTATTTGTATCCTCACTTTATCAGGAGAAATGGCAACATACTCAAAATTTGATTTAGAATATTTGCCGGGTACTCCTAAAACAGGACCAGGGACTTCTTTTGACCAGCGCATACAAGAGATTTTATACGTACCCGCCGAAGCAACTTCTATGGCATACCTATTATTTTTATTTTTTACGCCTGCGGCCACTTGTTCGGTTTTCCAAATACCGCTATCGTCTCCGATGGCATGTTGAATGGTTAATTTTATTTCTTTTTGATGTTCAGAACCTATTATGGTAACCGGTAATTCGGTAAATACATCATTAGCCATAACCGACATATAAAAAGTGGCATTCTTACTCCTTAAATCTTTAACCAATTGCGGATGTTCTTTTGCCAGGTTTTGCTTTTGCCCTATGTCATCAATGATATTATAAAGCTCTTTCCCCTTTAGTAATCGCCATTCGTTCTGTAAAACAAGTCCGTCATGTTCTTGTGTGGGTGGTCTCCAGTCTTGTCGGTTGTGCAGAAATAGTGCTCGTTCTCTTAAACTTGCATTCGTATTCTTTAATACAGGGGAAAAATCGATTCCGTCTAAACTCAAACTATCTGGCACATTCAATGCACATAAATTTGCCAAGGTTGGGACAAGGTCTATGTGAGCCGCCAGTTCATTATTGTCTTTTCCTCCTTTAATTTTCGCATTAGGATATCGAATAAAAAACGGAACCCTATGTCCACCTTCTTTCTTCTGACCTTTTATTCCTTTAAATCCTTTATTATATCCTAAGTTATCAGTTGCTCGATACCCAAAGCGTGTACCGTTGTCTGACATGAAAATAACAATGGTATTCTTTGCTAATTTCTCCGCTTTTAAGAACCGGTTCAGTTTGCCAAAATTCTCGTCAATATTGGCTATCATGCCATAGAGATCGGCACTAACTATTTGTTCTTCTTCTAAATGTTGATACGGAGCAGCATATTTTTCATCGACATATAGCGGGTCATGAGGCGCATTTAAAGGCAAATACACGAAAAAAGGATGGTCTTTGTTTTGCTTAATAAAATTTATCGCCTCATTGAACCAAACATCGGTACAATAGCCCTTAAATTGTTTGGGTTCATTGTTTACATAATATACATCATCAAAATAGTCATTACCCCAATAATCGGACAATTCACCAATACCTCCTGCCAAATGATGTATGGCCGTATCGAAACCAGCATCGGTTGGTCGATTAGGATAATTATCCCCCAAATGCCATTTGCCGAATAAGGCGGTTTTGTAGCCGTTTTGCTGAAATACATCTGCCATTGTCACCGAATTGGAAAGGGCATCCCTACCCTTATACGTTGCCCAAGCTCCATTATTTATAGGATACTTTCCGGTCATTATTGCAGCTCTAGTAGGTGTGCATAGGGGCGATACATGAAAATTGGTCATTCGTACGGCATCATCGTAAAAGGCATCTATTTCCGGTGTTTTTAACCACGGGTTGCCATGTGCCCCTAAATCTCCAATACCTTGGTCATCGGTAAGTACTAAAATAACATTGGGTCTATCTTGTGATTGCAAGGAAAACATACAGCCAATACCTATGTAACATAAACATATTATCACCTTTTTTGAAAGTAAGACCGTATAATTTACCATCAGAAATCAATCTATATGTGCTTCAACGTCACCACCAATATCATTCTCTCTGTAACCTTCTAAAGTTATTTTAAAGGCATGCGCATATTTTGAAGGAAATGATGTTGGTTTTTGAATTATTAAGCCTTTCTCATTTCGTTCCCATTTTAGTTTCTCGGTACTACCAATTAGTTGCACATTCAGAATTTTAGAATTTAAGACGCCAATATCAGTAGAAAGTGTCTTCATTGTAATTACCGATTTTGGCGCGTCTAAAACAATGGCAAAAATTTCTTTATCTCCTTTTTTGGTATACCGAATGTCTTTTTCTTGGTATTCGATTTTTAACTTCTCCTCTACCTTGTGCCCACCTTCCGGCAACCTTGTTGGTCCTTCGCCAAATACCGTCCATGGGCGTGTGTCATAAATAGCTTCGCCATTAATTGCTAACCAAGACCCCATATCTGTTAGTAATTGTTGCATTTCCCGCGGAATACTTCCATCTGGGTTTGGTGGTACGTTCAATAACATTAATCCGTTTTTAGCTACAATATCCGCAAGTATATCTATGAGCTCATTAGCTGTTTTAAACTTTGCATTTGGTCTATAGAACCAAGCTCCAGGAGAGGTATCGGTTAACCAAGCATTCTGTTTTGGTTGATTTGGTCTACCGCGCTCATAATCCTTAATAGCGACATCTTCGCTAAAAGTTGCTTCTTTATAACAAACCGCTACTTCTTTGCCCCACTCTTTCCCCTTGTTATAGTAATAGGCTAAAAATTTAAGTCGGTCTTCTTCGGGTAAATTCTCTAACCACCAATCGAACCAAATAATATCTGGTTGGTACTTATCTATGTATTCTTTTAAACTAGCCCACCATGCAGTCATAAAAGCTTCATCTGGCGTGTCGTTGTCCAAACTATGCGGGTTGGTATACAAGTCGTAATCCTTCGGATTTATGTTACCGTGAGCATGTGCAGGACCAAAATATTTCCAGGTAAATGCATGGTGAAATGACCCAATAAAACGCATTCCTTTATCATTTATCTCCTTTTTCAGTGCTGCAGATGGATCAATACCTCCATAATTCATAGAATTCCATCGGGTCGCTTTACTGTCCCACATCGCAAAATTATCATGGTGCATAGCTACAGGACCTGCAAATCGTGCCCCAGACTTTGCAAATAGATCCGCCCATTCTCTGGCATCGAAAGCTGTGGGAGAAAAATCTTCTATGATTTCTATATATCCCTTTTTAGAAGGCTTTCCGTATTTCTTTTTATGATGAATGTAATTGTTGCTTGGCTTACCGTTTTTGGTTTCAATAATTTTTCCGTCATTATACATCATCATTCCATGCCAACCTGCATAATGTTTGTTCGGTTCAGTACCCTCAAATGCACTTGAAACGGGACCCCAATGTGCATAAATGCCCAATTTTGCATCTAAGAACCAGTCTGGCGTAGCATTTACGTTGGCTAAAGATTCCCAACTTTCTTCATACTGTTCAGTTTGCGCAAGAAGGTTTGACTGTAAACTTGCACTAACAATTACAACCAGCACACCTATTTTTTTACCAATGTATTTTTTCATTTGTACTATTTTAAATCTTATCTAAACGTGTTTTCAAGTCTTTACCTTTTGGAGCCTAAGTACCCATATTAAACATTAAGGGACTGAACAAGAATAGCACGATTTGCTCGAAAACAACACTACAAATGACCCATTAAGGGTTATAAATGGTTTTAAAAGTAGATTATTGACCTACTTGAGTTTTAAAATGAGGTTGTTGCGATCCAAAATGGTTTTATCTTCTTCATTTATGGACTGTAACTTCGCTAGAAGCCTATATTCACCATGCAAATGCAAAGTATTATCCAATTGTAGATTATGACGAAAATGACCATAACCTGGTAGCAATTTCACCTTATCTGTCGCTATTTTATTATCATCGTTATCATAGATTTCCAGCACTAGTTGCCTTGATTCGTTTGCCTTATAGGAAATAGGAACTTCTATGTTCAAAGTATTTTTGACATTTATCGCTACCGTATCAAAAATGACGCTCTCTTCATATAACTGCAGTTGCTTTTCTAAAGGTTGATGTGCTACTTCTTTTGAAATATCTTCTAAAGTATAGGCTCGTACCCAATCATAATACACCACATTTTTACGTGGATTAGAAAGTTCTTCTTCATCGGGAAGCGCTATCCAAGGAAAAGGATAGGTCTCAGACACCAAGCGCATATACATGGGCTGATCAAATGGTTTTTCTTTTACCTTATCATAAAATTTTTGATGCTTAGGTTCGCGATGGTCATAGTAATAACTTGCGGTACTTTCATTTCGCCACCAGCCACCATATACATGAAAATTTTCGGAAGTTACTTCATCATCTTCGAAACGGACTTGAGCCGCTCTACGGTCATGTCGTTCCCCTTCACAATCGGTATACCAAAAATGACTGTTGGAATGCATTCCACTTGCAAAATAATCGCCGCTAAAATCACCCGTTCTACCAACCGATTCATGAATATCCCATTCCAGACCATATGCATCGCAGTCATTAGGTCCTTTAAAATTACCAACAGTAGAAAACCAGAATGTGGTAGACATAGTCGTTGCTGCCGCTTTTACCCGTGTTTCAAAGTAGCCAAATTGGGTTTTCTTTTTTGAAACTACCGCAGCTCCTGCAATAGAAAAGGTCATTTCTTTGCCATATGCTTTAATTACAGTGTCTCTTGCCATTTTCTCCCCTTTTAATTGCAAATAACCGTCAGCTACAGATACTTGCGATTTCATAAACAAACCTGGTTCACGCCCTATCCATGTAGGGTGATGATCTAACCACTTGGTAGTATCCAACTTTGTACCATTAAATTCATCTGAAAAATCAGGATTCATTACCCATCTTTTTCCTAGGGGTGGTTTTGGCGGACCAACCCGTACATCTTCGTTTTCGGGACTATAATTTTGTCCTTTTACTTCACCAGTGAACATACAGAACAATATGAACAGCAACCACACTATGGTAGTTATATGTGATTTCTTTTGCGCTTGTGGACTGTCTATCTCTTCCATTCTTGCAGTTCTATTCCATTTAACCAAATTCCTTTTCCTGTGGTACCTTGAATACTTACTTTCGCTGTTCCCTCATCCTTTACGGTAAATACGATCGTATTTTTACCCGGCTCACTAAACTGCATCATTTTACCTTCTGTTACCAAAACCTCTTTGGAATTGTCCCCTGCCGTTACAGTTAATTTTCGCTCGTAGGGAATATTCAAAATTTTAATTTTCTTTAGTTTCTCCTTGTTAGGATCCATTTCATCAGAATTACTTTTTGGTGCATGGTGATAGGTACTCATCTTGTAACGACCCTTTGGCAAGCCTTTATAACTAATAGTTAATCCTTTTTCATCAATACCAAGTACACCATCGCCATATACGTATCCGTATTTACCAATAACATTCATTTCACCCAACCAACGCAATACGCCATCTGTACTGTTTGTAGCTAAGCTTACTTCCGCATTATTAAATTCTGGTAGCTTATAGCTTTTCTTTTCTTCGTCATTTCCGTTCCAAAAATCCCAACCAAATTGTACCAACTGGTCATTGGCACCCATGTCTATTCTAACTTTCTTAAAATCGTAAATAGGTTTTGCATTCGCTGCCAATACATTTGGATTATATGACGTTAAATGGACAGTAGCATTCGCAGATTTCAAGCCTTTAGCACTTGCTTTGATTTTCACTTCACCAGCTGTATTACCTGCTTTTATCAATGCCGGTGCAATACCATATTCGGTAAACATAGGGTTGGCATTAATAGCGGCACCATCGCCTACAACCGTTGCATTTTTGTTGACAGAAAAATTCACCTTACCCTTATAATCTGTAATTGGAGTTCCATTTTTATCTACCACCGTGGCATATGCCATAAGTATATCGGCACCATCTGCGGTAAACTGTCTACCTACGCTATCTAGCATTAATTCGATGGCATAAGGTTGACCCGCAGTTTTATGGACTACCTCTTTTGTTTTTCCGTCCCTAAAAATGGCTTTGGCTTTTACTTCACCATCTGCATATTTTAAATTTTTGAATAGGAACGGAGCATGATGCAACCCATCATAAATAGTGTCTTTTGATGGTGACTTAGTTTCAATAGTTTTACCATTTATACTTAATTCCACACTTTGTGCATTACTAAAAACCGTGATGGAATCTTGACCTTTTTTCCACGTTTCCAACATGTACACAAAACGTTCTTTTCTAAGCTCAGCCTTGTACCAATATAACTCTGGTCTTGGGTTTCTAAAAATGGTCATTCCGCCACTTCTAGTTCTGTCAATTTCATTTTTTGCTTTATCATGAGTTGGATGAAAGGTGTAATACGCATGGGCAGTCCAAGAGATCAAACCCGTCATTAACGAATCTTTTTTGAAAGGAGCCAAAGCTTCTGGACCAACGCGACCTTCCATGGCGAACATAGGTTCTGAACGATCCCAAATGAAAGGTCCGTAAAGCATATTGGCATTGATATCCGTTAGACCCGATGTTTGCCAACCCGTCCATCGCGAACCTTGCGACGCAGTAAGCCTTGTTGGGTCTTCTTGCTTAGCGGTATTATGGGCAAGAGGCACATAACCTCTATGGTTTATGCCACCGCCCCAAATAATTACAGAAGGATGATTTCTATGATTTCGAATCATAACACGTTCCGATCGTTCAAAATTACTCCACCATTCTTTATCAGTACTCATTGAAACCCATGAAGGTGCTTCTTCATACACCAAAATACCCAGCTTGTCACAAGCATCTAAAATGGCATTATCTTGCGGGTAATGCGCCGTTCTCATAATATTGAAACCGAACTCTTTAAACTGCAACATATCTTTATAGTGTAGTGCATCTGGTACAGCATCGCCTATATATGGATAATGCTGATGCCTGTTGAACCCCATTAGTTCTATCGGTTTTCCGTTTAACATAAAACCACGATCAGGATTCAACTCAAATTTTCTAATACCCAGATTATTTTCGATAACATCTACAGATTTACCATCGACCAAAACTTCTGTATTTACACGATACAGGTAAGGATTATCTACATCCCACAACTGAACATTATCTTCTAAACTACCTATTTGGTCAAACTCATAATCATTATTTTGCGCAATGGTTGCATCATTAGTCAGCTTCAGAACCACGAGCCCTTCTGCATCTATTATTCTTGTTACCACGGTTACTTTTGCCGGTGAATTACTTGTATTTTTTACGACGGATTTAATATCTATCGTCGCGTTCTTATTCACCACATCTACAGTTGGTGTGGTTATGGTTACCCCGGCACGCTTGGCTTCCCAATTGAAACCAATATGCACCGGATGCTTTTCAACCAAATACACATCTCTATACAGACCACTAAATTTTACATAATCGAAAGGGCCTGGATCTGGCGGAACAACCGTACTTCTTCTATTATCTGCCAAAACGGTTACTTGATTGTCTTTTCCCTTATCTACATATTCCGTAATATCAAAATGAAACGGTGTGTAACCACCTGTACCATGTTTGCCTACGTGCTTACCGTTTACCCAAACATCGGTTACTTGGTGCACGCCTTCAAATTCTAAAAACACCTTGTTTTTGTTCTGCGGTACAGCAATGGATTTTCTATACCAACCTACATTTCTATGAAATTCTAGTTGTGTTTTTTCATCTTGCAAACCATCTAAAGCCAACGATGTTAATGCTAGCGTATGGGGAACATTTACGGTTTCCCAAGAAGCATCATCCGTATTGGTTTTGTAATAGGTAGCATTTGGATTTCCCAAGTAAAATTTCCAACCCTGATTGATGCTTACCTTGGTGCGTTCAGTATTTGGATACCCGAATGGAAGTTCTTGTGAAAATGCCCTCCAAGTTAACAAGAGTATGATTAAAAGACCTAATAGTGCCTTGTTGGTGTTTTGGTTTGTCATTTCTGATAATTTGTGAATTATTTTGGTTCTATGATTACGCCCCGTTCTGCTTCACTGTCAGATGTATATCGCAATACTTTTGGTGCTTCATCGCCTCTGGCAAATGTTATTTTCTCTTTCCAGACGTCTCTTAATTTTTCCAACACCGATGCATGTTGGGCTAAGTGAGCCAAGTTGGTAGTTTCGTCTGGGTCATTTTCCAAATCGAACAACTCTTCATAAACTGCTTGCTCACCTTGTAAAGGACCTTCTACAAACGAACGATACAAGGCGATATCTGGATCATGAACTTTATACAACATCGCCGTCATCTTAATACCCATTTGCTTTGCGGTCTCAATCTTTTTTTGTGCCGAAAAATTTTCGTTCTTGTAGTATCTTATATATTTCCAGCGTTTATCTTTCACTGCTTCGCATCTTGGATTTCCAAATTGGGTAGACCATAAATTTTCTGTGTATAAATAGTTTCTAACGTCGCTTTTTTCTTTGGATAATAGTGGCGATAAATCTCTACCTTGATATGTATCTGGAATTTCAATTGCCGCTTTTTTAAGTAAGGTTGGCGCTATATCAATGCTTTGTACAAGAGCGTCGGACTTTCTACCTCGGTTCGCTTTTTTCTCGCTTGGATCATAAATAATTAATGGTACATGCGTAGTAATCTCATAGCAAAGGGCTTTACCGCCAATGCCGAATTGCCCCATAAACAAGCCATGGTCAGAAGTAAAAACGATAATCGTATTCTTGTCTAACTTTTGTTTCTTTAGGGTTTCTCTTAATTCCCCGATCATACGGTCTATGCCCGCCATCGCCTGTAATTTTAATCGGTAACGAGTTAACAAACTTTCGGGTGTATCTACATAATCATAACCTTCTTGCCTATCACCTGTTTTATGAATTTCTGGCGGTAGTTTTGGTTGTTCAATATCTTTTTTGGCAATGTAGTTTCTGGGTAAATCCAGCTCTACATCATTATACAAGGTTTTGTAAATAGCATCATCACTATCGCGCTGTGCCATGGTAGATGCACTTGCATCATGCGGTAAATTAAAGTTGACCGAAAGTACAAATGGCTTATCTTTTGGCCTTTGATCCAAGAACTTTTGTGCGCCTTGTAATTTTTGTTCATTAGATAAAAAATCTGATACTCCCTCGCTTACAATTTCTACTTGTGTATCATCCGTTGCGTTTTTAAAAACCTCGTGTCTGTCTTTTGGGTAAAAGCTTAAATGTCCATGACCGGCATACCAATAATCAAAACTCTTATCCATTAATCCGCTGGTATAACCACCATCGCCCACCGGCAAATGGTTTTTACCTATCCAGCCAGAATAATAGCCATTGTTACGCAATACCATAGGATACGTGTTGTTCCACCCTTCTTCTGACATGCTGGTGCCAGAATTGAAATTTACACCGTGTTTACGCTCAAACTGACTGGTTAAAATGCTTGCCCTACTTGGGGTACAAATGGCGCTGGTAATGTGTGCGTTGGTAAACAATACTCCATCGCCTGCCAACTTATCAATGTTGGGTGTTTGTACCACGTCATTACCGGTACACCCCATCATACCATAACTCTGATCATCGGTTAAAATGAAAATAATATTAGGTTGTTCTTGAGCTTGTACTAATTTAAATATCAGCAGAGTACATAAGAATACTAAGGATCTGGGAAATTGTGTATTTACATTCATATACCTAATTTTTTGGTCTAAGTGATTTTTGCCTAATGGCTTTGTATTTTTTCTCTTCTTTAATAACATTTTCGGCATGGGGATCAACCCAACCTGGTGCCATATTTTTACTATCCCAATCTTTATACAGGGTTTCTAATTTTGAAACAATCTCAGGATAGTTTGAAGCAACATCATAACGTTCCAAGGCATCGGTTTTTAAATTGAACAACATGGTTTTATCTTTATAAGCACTTTTGTACAATTTATAATCTTGATGCCTAACTGCATATTCAAATCCGCCAACTGAACGCCAAAAAAGTGTTTCATGCGATTGTTCTTTTTCATACTCTAAATAAGGAAGAAGGTCTACACCATCTAACTGCTTTTCATGCTCCGTTTTGCCTCCGGTCGCAGATAGTAGTGTGGGAAACAGATCCAAAGAACTTACTACCTCATCATATTTTTTATCGGCTTTTATCCGATTTTTCCAAACCATGAAGAAGGGTACTTTTATACCACCTTCAAACAGCATTCCTTTATGACCTCTATTGGGACCATTGGAAGCTTGGGTGGCGCGCCCACCGTTATCGCTCAAGAAAACCAAAATGGTATTTTCCTTAAGTCCGTTGTCTTGCAAGTACGAATTTATTTTACCGACACCGGCATCTACCCCATTTACCATGGCAGCATATACGCTTCTACCGCCATATTCTATATGTTTGGTTTCTTCTAAGTACTGCTTGGTGGCATGGTCTGGAGCATGTGGTGCATTGTATGCCAAATAGATAAAAAATGGTTTACTCTTGTTTTCTTCCATAAAAGTGATGGCTTCCTTAGTAAAATCATCTGTTAAATACGATAATTCTGTTTCTGGTACTTCAACATTATTTCGAAATATTGTTCGTAGCGGGCCATTAGGTGTTCCCCAATAATTCATTGATCCCCCGGCAAAACCGAACCAATGGTCAAATCCTTGTTGTGGTGGGTGTAGACTTGGATGGTCACCAACGTGCCATTTTCCAATAGCACTCGTTACGTAACCTTGTTCTTTTAAAGCTTCTGAAATCATCTTTTCAGAAAGAGGCGTACCTACGGAAGCGTCATTCTCGCCATCATATGGCATATTACAATCATGCCCAAAACGTGCTTGATACCTGCCAGTTAAGAGTCCCGCTCTAGACGGACTACAATATGGATGAGATACATAACCATTATTAAAAATGACACCTTCTTTCGCCAAGGCATCTAAATTTGGCGTAGGTATATCAGTACCGCCATTAAAACCAACATCTAACCAACCCTGGTCATCTGTCAAGATGACAATGATATTGGGCTTAGGTGTATTTTTCGGTTTTTGAGCATTACAAATAATACTTAAAAACCCAAGAAATAGTAATATGGATAATTTATAAGATTTGATCATAATCGCGTTCTATAGCTCTATCTGATTAAAAGTACGGGTTAACTTCAAATGCGTAAAACGTTTAAAACATGTGTGGCATGGTTTAGAACATTTGTTACTGGTAAAGCATCTTTTTAACGGTCAAGACTTCTACACGAACAAAAAAGCACCCTCTCGGGTGCTTCTAACAAATAAAACTAACAATTACCATTAATGTAATTCCAACTCAGGCACCGATGCATTATCGACCCCTCTCTTATTCTCGTATTCTTCTTTGAGCTCCTGTAATTTTTCTGGGTTTTCTTTTGCTATATTCTTTTGTTGACCTAAGTCGTTTTTCAGATTAAATAACTGATATGACTCATCATTACCCAATTCTATATTTACCTGAGTGTTTATTGCACTACCCGAGTACGGTGGTATAAACGCCCAGTCTCCTTTTCTCAAGGCGGTTCTACCACCTGCCTCTATAATTAAATGGTCTCTACCTTCATCAGATTTCCCCATAAAAACATCCATCAAATTTTCGCTATCCGGCAGATTAGATGCGGCTCCCGTTAATGCTGCGAGAGATGCATAAAGATCTATTTGACACACCAACGCATCTGATGTTTTTGGCGCTATTTTACCTTTCCAATACACCGAAAATGGAACTCTTGTTCCTGCTTCAAATAGGCTGTATTTTCCCCCTCGTAAACCTCCTCTTGGTGTATGCTTTCCTAATTTCTCTACGGCATCATCATAATAACCGTCATTTAAAACGGGACCGTTATCGCTTGTAAATACGATTAAGGTATTTTCCAATACACCTTGTTTTTCCAGTTCCTTTACAAACTCACCGATCATCCAATCTGCCTCTACAATTACATCACCTCTAGGTCCCATTCCCGATGATCCTACAAATCTAGGATTAGGTGTTCTTGGCACGTGCGGTTGCTGTAATGCATAATACAAGAAAAAAGGAGCATCTTTATGATTCTTAACGTATGCCTTGGCTTTTTCCAAAAAATGGTCTGCCATGTCTACATCGCTCCATTTTGCAGCTTCGCCTCCTTTCATAAATCCAATTCTAGGTACGCCGTTAACAATACTCTGGTTGTGACCATGATGCCATTTCATAGTAGTCAATTCCGGATTATCCTTACCTGTTGGCTCTCCCTCAAAATTAGTTTTGTAGCTAACTTCTATGGGGTCGTTAGGGTCTAAGTTATCAACCTTACCGTTATCTATATAAACCGTTGGCACCCTATCTTGTGTGGCAGCTAATATATAAGAATAGTCAAAACCTAGTTGGTTGGGACCGGGAGATATTTCTTGGTTCCAATCTACATTGCCATTTCCTAATCCTAAATGCCATTTGCCCACTATACCTGTTTGATATCCTTGAGATTTCAGCATTTTGGGCACTGTCGGTTGGTCTGTATCTATTATTAACGGAGCCGTGCCGGGTAATATTTGTGCATTTACACGCCAAGGATATTCACCCGTGAGTAAGGCATATCTACTTGGAGTGCATGTTGCAGAACTCGCATAACCAGAGGTAAATTTTATACCTCCGTTTATAAGTTTGTCCATATTGGGTGTTCTTAATTCGGTAGCTCCGTAAGCACCTACATCACCATAACCTAGGTCATCCAAATAAATAACAACAATATTTGGTTGCTTAATTTCAGCTTCTTGTGTCTCTTTTTTATCGCTCTTTTCTCCACATGACACAAAAAGGAATATGGCTAAAAAGCCTACTAGATGTTTTAATGTTCTATTTGAAATACTCATCTTTATTATTTGTTGGTTGCTTTATATTCGTTTATCATTTTATGAAAGCCTATTTCCTCCCCTGCCAACATTCTGTTATAAGCTTCTGGCTTTTCTTTTTTCACCCACTCTAACACATCTACCGATTCTGCGTGTACGGGGTTGTAAATTTCCGTTACCGGAGTAAAGGCATTATTATAATCTAATGTCTGTTGTCTCATTTTTTGTAAAACCACTGCATATTCAGTATCTAAAACTAAATTATTTAGTTCAAAAGGATCCTTTTCCAAATCGTACAATTCTTCTGTGGGTTTTACACTAAAGAAAATCGATTCGTTTTTATTCAATTTACCATCCTCTTTTAACCTTCTCATGACATGCACCGCAGGTCTGTAAAATTCTAAGTACGCTTGATGGGCATCCCAAGGAATTTCTGGCTTAAAGTTTCGTATGTACTTAAACTTATCGGTCGTTATGGCTTTGCTTTTTTCCGGAATTTCATCCCATAAATCGCGAGAGGCAAATACCTCTGATCGGTCAAACTCTTTATCCAAAAACGATATTCCGGTCATAAAATCAGGTATTTCAACTTGTGCCAAATCTAAAATTGTTGCTGTTATATCTGTTGAGCTAATAATTCTATCATCTATTTGACCCTTGTCAATTCCTTTGGGCCACTTCACCAGTAGCGGAATTCGCAATCCTGAATCATGTAAATAACCCTTACCTCTTACATTGCATCTGCCATTATCTCCTATAAAAATTACTACCGTATTATCTGCAAGACCTTTTCTTTCCAATTCATTAAAAAGCATTCCCACTTCGGCATCCATGTATTCCATCTGATCCAGATACTTAGCCCAGTCTAATCGAATAACCGGGTCGTCTGCTAAATATGGAGGAAGCTCAACATCATCAGGATTTACTGGATGCTTTGATTGTGCCCTAATATCATCCCACCAATCTCCACGGTGGGTTACATTTAGTGTTATCTGCGAGAAAAACGGAGCATCTTTAGGCAGAAACTCATCATATTTATCGTAAATACCAAAATTTGATTCTCCATCCCAAGTGCCAATAGGTGTATGTTTAAAATTCACATCGATTTTTCTCCCTTTACCCCTTACATTCTTATGCCCTAAAATAGTAGTATAACCAGCATCCCTTAATAATTGTGTAAACGGAACAAATGGTTTTGGCAATACCACATCTCTATTGCTGCGGTGATTATGGGTATTACTTTTCTGCTGATGTGTACCCAAAATCATGGCAGACCTGCTTGGTGAACAAATAGGATTGGTCACAAAACAATTATTAAAACGAATGCCGTCTGCAGCCATTTGATCTAAAAAAGGGGTGTTCACAGCTTTAGTGCCGTAACATGCCAGATCCAGACTAATATCTTCTGCCATTACCCAAATGATGTTAGGTCTATTTTTTCCACTTTCTTGACTCATTAAAAACTGAACAGCGACCAAAAGAATGTATAAAAGGGACTTTTTCATTTATTCTAAGAATTGAATTTTATATACCTTATTCATTTAAACATTGAATATATCCCAAAGAAATACATATAAAACTTAATAAAAAACAACGATAACCATTTGTTGTAATCATTAAAACATCTGTTATGAATTCGATAAAACAAAAAACGGAATTTAGCAGCTCTTACTTGAAATGACCTTTAACAAACGATTACCATATGAATATGACCAAATATTTTATTTATCCTTTACTCTTCATACTATTAGTTGTAAGCTGTAAATCAAAAACCGAAAAAGCAGACAACGAAACTATTGAAACAACAAAACGTTTTGAGCCTAATTGGGAATCTATAAAAGAAAACTATAAAGACCCAGATTGGTTCAACGATCAAAAGTTTGGCATTTTTATTCATTGGGGCGCTTATGCCGTACCGGCATTTACCTCTGAGTGGTACCCAAGAAGTATGTATATGGATTCCGCTACTTTTACCGCTCAACTTAAACATCAACATTTAGGACCCAATGAAGTGTACCTATATCACAAAGATAAATACGGTGACCAAAAGAATTTTGGCTACAAAGATTTTATCCCTCAATTTAAAGGTGAGAAATTCAATGCTACCGAATGGATAGATATATTCAAAAAATCTGGCGCCAAGTACGTTATTCCCGTAGCTGACCACCATGATGGTTTTGCCATGTACAAGTCTAATACGACACGATGGAATGCTGTAGACATGGGACCGAAAAAAGATATTCTAGGAGAATTGTTTAAGGAAGGCCGTAAAGCTGGACTAATTATGGGAGCATCTTCACACTACGCTTTCAACTGGTCTTTCTACAATAAAAAAGATCATTTCGATACTACTGACCCTGATTTTGCAGATCTGTATTCCACAAAGGGAAAAGACCTTACCGAACCTGTTTCAGAAGAATTCAAAGAGTTATGGTGGAACAGAACGGTGGATTTAATCGACAATTATCAGCCAGATATTCTATGGTTCGATTTTTATTTGGACATACCCGATTTTAAAGAATACAGACCAAAACTAGCGGCATATTACTATAATAAAGGATTGGAATGGGGCAAGGAAGTGGTTATCAATGACAAAAACTTTGACCATGAAGCTTTTCCTGAAGGCACTGTAATTTACGATTTAGAAAGAGGAAAATTACCGGGAATTAGAAAACTGCCTTGGCAAACAGATACTTCTATTGGTAAAAACTCTTGGGGTTATGTTACCAATTGGGAGTCTAAAAACACGAATGAATTAGTAGACGACCTAGTTGATATCGTATCTAAAAACGGAAACCTTCTTTTAAATATTGGTCCAAAAGCGGATGGTAGCATTCCTGAAGATCAACAAAAAATTCTTTTTGAAATTGGAGATTGGTTAAAAGTAAATGGTGATGCCATTTATGACACGGAATATTGGACCGTTTTTGGAGAAGGACCTACGGAAGTTAAAAAAGGACACCACTCTGAAGGTGACAACAAAGGATTCACTTCTCAAGATATTAGGTTTACGAAAAAAGATAATAAGCTATATGCTATTCTTTTAGCATGGCCAGAAAATAATGCCGTCACCATTAGTTCATTAGCATTGGACAATGATAACGTAGAGGGTATGGATATCAAATCTATCAAACTATTAGGTAGTGATAGCGAAATTGAATACCAACAGACCAAAAACGGACTTGTTATAGATAATCTTGGTAAGAAGATTGGTGACCATGCCTTCTCTTTAGAGATAACAATGGCAGATAACATATAAAAAATTATTGTTGAGTTAGTTTTTTTAAGCAGCGCACCTTTAACAAGGTGCGTTTTAAAACTTCTAAATAATTAGAACACACGAGAATGAAATATATTACTTGCGAAGAACCTGGCACATTTACCCTTAAAGAAAAAGAAGCTCCAATAGCAAAAGCAAAGGAGGCGACTTTAAAAATAAAAAGGGTCGGTATCTGTGGTACCGATTTACATGCTTACGGCGGTAACCAGGCGTTTTTTAAATACCCGCGAATTTTAGGTCATGAATTGGCTGCAGAGATCATTTCCATAGCGCCAAATGAAAAAGGGTTGAAGCAAGGTGATAAAGTAGTGGTAATGCCATATGTAAGTTGCAATAACTGTGTTGCCTGTAAAGCAGGTAAAACTAATTGTTGTACCAATATTAAAGTACTGGGAGTACATACCGATGGTGGTATGCAAGAGATTATAACGGTACCCATAGATTTATTGTTACCGGCAAACAACCTGAGTCTTGAACAAATGGCTATTGTAGAACCCTTGGCCATTGGTGCGCATGCATTACGAAGAGCACAAATTACAAAAGGAGAAACCGTTGCGGTTATTGGTTGTGGTCCTATTGGGATCGGAATTATGAAATTGGCACAATTACAAGGTGCCAAAGTAATCGCCATTGATGTCAACCAACAACGTTTAGATTATGCCAAAGACAAAATCGGGGTAGACTTTATTGTCAAAGCTGATGATGATGCGGTCGCAAAAGTGAACGAAATTACCAACAACGATTTAGCCACAGCTGTTTTCGATGCCTCCGGTAATAAATTTGCCTTGGAAAGCGGACCAAATTATATGGCACATGGGGGGCGATATGTATTGGTAGGTTTGTCAAAAGGAGATTTAACTTTTAACCACCCGGCAATACATGCAAAAGAATCTACCATTATGTGTAGTAGAAATGCAACCGTGGCAGATTTTGAATATATAATCCATGTTATTGACCAATTTCCCATAGCTTCTTTTGTTACGCATACCGTACATTACACAGAAATGATTGCCAATTTTGATTCTTGGTTAAAACCTGAAACCGGGGTGATTAAAGCCATGGTCACTTTCTAAATTTGATATAAAATAGAATGCAACTAATTTGGTATTATTTCAAAAACGCTTGTAAACGAATTTATGGATAAAAGATTTTTACACATTCATCCAAAAGATAATATTCTTGTTGCCTTACAGGATATACCAGAAGGTGCGCATATAATTCATAAAAACGTAACCATTCCTATCCCAAAAAAGGTGAAGGCCAAACACAAATTTGCCCTCTACCCTATTGAAAAGGATGCCTTAGTATATATGTATGGTTCTATTGTTGGTAAGGCTCTCGTACCCATTCAAATTGGGGAGGCAATTACTACTCAGAATTTGGTCCATGCAGCGGCCAGCTATCAAGTAGCGGAACAACATTGGAAATTTACACCACCGGATATCAGTAATTTTAAAGACCGAACTTTCATGGGTTACCACAGAAAAGATGGTAGCGTTGGTACTGCAAATTATTGGTTGGTAATCCCTTTGGTTTTTTGTGAAAATAGAAATGTGGATGTATTGAAAACAGCATTGTTAAAACCCTTAGGATACAAAACCTCTGCTGCAGATATTATTTCTACGGAAACCTTGGTTGCACATTATAAAAACCAGGAAAGTAAAGAAACATTCCTAAATAGTGATATAATAAAACCAGAAATCCCCAATACGGACGAACAGGTTTTCCCTAACGTAGACGGCATTAAATTTTTAAACCATGATGGTGGTTGTGGAGGTATAAGGCAAGATAGCGATACGCTTTGCAATCTTTTAGCGGGTTATATTACCAACCCAAATGTAGCCGGTGCTACCGTATTAAGTCTTGGCTGTCAAAACGCTCAGATTCCTATACTGGAAGATGCCATTAAAAGAAGGGATGCTCAGTTTTCTAAACCCTTGGTCATTCTTGAGCAGCAGCAAAGTAAAAGCGAAAAACATTTTATAGAAGACGCAGTTAAACATACCTTTTTAGGTTTAATAGAAGCTGACAAAACCAACCGTAGCAAAGCACCACTTAGCAAACTTACCCTCGGCTTGGAATGTGGTGGTTCAGACGGGTTTTCAGGTATATCTGCCAACCCTGCCTTGGGGCATGTTTCAGATATGCTCGTTACTCTTGGAGCCTCAACGGTGCTTGCAGAATTTCCAGAACTGAACGGTGTAGAACAAGAACTTTTAAATAGGTGCCAAACCAAAGAAAATGCAGAAAAATTTGCAGGGTTAATGAAAACCTATTCCAAACGTGCCGAAGAAGTGGGATCAGGATTTGAGAATAATCCGTCTCCAGGTAATATAAAAGACGGACTCATTACCGACGCAATGAAATCTGCCGGAGCTGCTAAAAAAGGAGGCTCCTCAATTGTTACCGATGTTCTCGATTATACAGAACCGGTAACAAAGAAAGGCTTGAATTTACTGTGTACACCAGGTAATGATGTTGAAAGTACTACTGCTCTTGCAGGATCTGGTTGTAATATAATTTGCTTTACTACAGGTTTGGGTACACCCACCGGTAACCCTATTGCCCCAACAATCAAAATATCAAGTAATACCATACTTAGCGAGCGTATGGCAGATATCATAGATTTCAATACTGGCGGTATTATCGAGGCAAAAGCTACCATTGAAAGTAAGGGAGAAGAATTGCTGGATTATATTATCGCCGTAGCAAGTGGAGAAAAAACACCTAACGCGGTTCGTTTAGGTCAAGATGACTTTATTCCTTGGAAAAGGGGAATATCACTTTAAAAAAGTATATGAAAGTATTAAATAGTAGCGCATTTCAAAGCCGTAAATCATTACCTATCAAAGTAATGCAATTTGGCGGTGGCAACTTTTTAAGGGCGTTTGTAGATATTAGTATTCAAAAAATAAATAGCGCTACAAACTTCAACGCAGGTGTTGCCGTCGTAAAACCTACAGAACGTGGTGATTATAAAGCGCTAAAATCGCAAGACGGTCTATTTTCGGTTAATCTTGAAGGGTATGCAAATGACAAGTTCGTTCAAGAATTAACATTGGTAGATTGTGTGCAAAAAGTCGTAAATCCGTATACGGAGTGGGATGCTTATTTGTCACTTGCCGAGCTTCCTGATTTACGTTTTATAATATCGAACACTACGGAAGCGGGAATTGTTTTCAATACCGATGATACCTTTGACAGCAATCCGCCAAAAGAGTTTCCTGCAAAGCTGACAGTTTGGCTTTTTCATCGCTTTAAACATTTTAAAGGCGACGCGGATAAAGGTTGTATGTTCTTACCTGTTGAGCTTATTGAGAAAAATGGAGAGGCATTAAAGGATTGTATTTTACAATATGCACAACAGTGGCATCTTGGTAAAGCTTTTAAGTATTGGATCGTTCATTCCTGTACTTTTTATAACACCTTGGTAGACCGTATAGTTTCAGGGTACCCGAAAGATAAAATTGAACAAATTGAAGCTAAACTTGACTATACAGATCAACTTGCCGTTGCGGGTGAACTCTATCATAGTTGGTTAATAGAAGGACCAGAAGATATTTTAGCCGAATTTCCTTTTCAAGAAACTGATTTAAATATTGAATTGGTAACCGACTTGGATTCTTATAGAAATTTAAAAGTTCGTATTCTAAATGGCGCACATACGACAATGGTTCCCGTTGCATACCTTTTAGGTGAACGTTTGGTTAAAGATGCCATGGACAATGTTAACGTAGTCGAATTCATTAAAAATGTTTTGATGAACGAGGTACTGATTACGCTAGATTTTCCTCAAGATTACAAACAACAATTTGCCAATGATGTGCTTACAAGGTTTAAAAACCCTGCTTTAGAACACAAATTGATTAGTATTTCATTGAACAGTACCTCAAAATTTGTGACACGCTTGCTTCCTACATTAAAAGATTACCTAGAAATAAAAGGAAGTCTGCCCGCAAACATCACATTTGCATTAAGCGCCTTGCTACGCTTTTATGAAGGGAGTTTTAATAATGAAAAGATAGACCTAAACGATAAGTCTTCAATACTTGAATACTTCTCCAACACTTGGCAGCAATTCAGAGAAAATGATATCGATCTAAATACATTGACCTCACAAATATTGGGCAATACCGATATATGGAATGAAGACCTCAACCAGATATCAGGATTAACGAGCAACGTAACCCATAATCTCAGCAATATAGAACAGTACGGATTTGAAGAAGCCATAAACCTAATAAACCTAATAAACCAAAAATAACAAAAGACAAACTGACTATGACGATAGATGCACATCAACATTTTTGGCAGTATGAACCTCAAAAGCATGCTTGGATAGATGATGACATGGCTGTTATTAGAAGAGATTTTATGCCAAGAGATCTTATTACCGAATTAAAGGTAAATGAGATTGATGGATGTGTTGCCGTACAAGCGGACCAAACCATAGAAGAAACCGATTTTTTAATTGATTTAGCAACAGAAAATAGCTTTATAAAAGGCGTTGTTGGTTGGATAGATTTTCGTGCTTCTACCATTAAAAAGGATTTGGAAAAGTTTAGTAACAATACAATTATCAAAGGATTTAGGCATGTGGTACAAGGCGAACCCGACCCAAACTTCTTATTGAGAAAACCTTTTTTAAACGGAATTAAACTATTAGAGCAATATGGCTACACCTACGACATTCTAATATTTCCGCATCAACTTGGGGCAACTTTAGAGTTTGTAAAGCAATTTCCAAATCAAAAATTTGTGATTGACCATATAGCAAAACCCTATATAAAAGATGGTTTTTATGATGGATGGGCAACATTGATGAAAGAAATAGCATCACACGAAAATGTGTATTGCAAATTATCGGGCATGATAACGGAAGCCGATTATAACAATTGGAAGCCTAACGATATTATGAGATATCTAGATATTGTTTTAGCCTCTTTTGGAGCTGATAGATGTTTATTTGGCTCAGACTGGCCGGTGTGTTTAGTTGCTGGCAGTTACGCTCAAGTAAAAGAACTGATCATCGATTATATTACAAATTTTAGCACCGATGAAAAGGCTAAAATAATGGGTAACAACGCGGTGGAATTTTATAATTTATAAAGTATGGATTTAAGACTAAAAGATAAAATAGTAGTTATAACAGGCGCTGCAGGCTTAAGAGGCAGTATTGGGCAAACCATTGTAGAAGAATTAGCAAAAGAAGGCGCTATACCGGTAATAGTATGTAGAAATGACCGAGGATTCGAATATGAAAAAGAACTACAGGACAAAGGTGTGGACAGCATTTTTGTAAAGACCGATTTAACCGATGTTGCCCAAATAGAAAAAGCTGCCAAAATAATTGGTGATAAATATGGTAAAATAGATGCCTTGATCAATAATGTAGGCGTAAACGATACAGTGAGTTTAGACGATAACATAGAAAAATTTATGCGTTCGTTACAATTAAATTTGGTGAGCTTTTTTGCCATGACCAAATTTTGTTTGCCCTATCTTAAAAAAGCAAAAGGTAACATTTTAAATGTAGGTTCGAAAGTTGCACTTACGGGACAGGGCGGTACCTCTGGCTATGCCGCTTCAAAAGGTGGCGTATTAGGTTTAACGCGTGAATGGGCGGTAGATTTGATTCCGTTTGGCATACGATCTAACGCATTGATCATTGCCGAAAGCTGGACGCCTGCCTATGAAAATTGGATCAATAGTTTAGATAACGGAGATGAGAAATTACAATCTATCGTTAAGAACATTCCGTTAGAAAATAGAATGACTTCTCCGCTTGAAATATCAGACGCCGTATTATTCGCAATTTCCGAAAGATCATCGCACACCACTGGGCAATTTATAACCGTTGATGGCGGCTACGTACATCTGGATCGTTCTTTATTGTCCGAAAAATAAATTCACCTTAACCAACCACACTATATGAATTCATCTGAAAAAATACCCGTAGTTTCCAAATCTGTTTTGGTGCCTTTTATCTTGATTACTTCGCTATTTGCTTTGTGGGGCTTGGCAAATGACATGACCAACCCTATGGTTCGCGGTTTTCAAAAAGTACTAGAACTCACTAATACACAAGCATCTTTGGTACAATTGGCTTTTTATGGCGGATATTTTACCATGGCCATACCTGCAGCGTTATTCGTAAACAAATACTCTTATAAAAAAGGGGTGCTTTTGGGATTGGCTCTTTATGCAGTGGGAGCCTTATTATTTTACCCGGCAGCCGCTTATGAAAGCTATCCGTTTTTCTTATCGGCATTATATGTGCTTACCTTCGGGTTGGCTTTTTTAGAAACTACTTCTAACCCCTACATTCTTTCTATGGGTGCCGAAGAAACAGCAACAAGACGATTGAACTTTGCACAAATGTTTAACCCCATGGGATCTATTTTAGGCTTATTGGTGGCTCAGAATTTTGTGTTGGGCGCTTTACAATCTGATGATACTACGGCAGACGGGACAACTATTTACGATACCTTATCAGAAAGTGCAAAGGCTGCCATTAGAACATCTGACCTAGAAATTATCAGAAATCCGTATGTGCTTTTAGGGGTTGTAGTCCTTGTTTTTTTCGTGTTAATCAGCGTGGTTAAAATGCCACAAAACAAACATCAAGAAGCTAAGGTTGTTTTTAAAGACTCGGTTAAACGTTTATGGAAACAACCAAAATTTGCTTTTGGGGTGGTTACGCAGGCCTTTTATGTAGGCGCGCAAATTATGTGTTGGACCTATGTGTACCAATATGCCGAAACCTTGGGCATAGATGCAAAATCTGCCGTTTGGTACGGACTGGCAGGTTACATTGTTTTTCTTGTGGGTAGAACAATAGGTACTGCGCTTATGGCTAAGATAGATTCGGGTAAATTATTAATGCTTTTTGGCTTAGGCGGTATGCTGACTTTACTTGGGGCAATATTTTTGCCTGGTATGTTAGGTATCTATTCCTTAGTGGCTACTTCATTATTTATGTCCATCATGTTTCCAACTATCTATGGTATTGCTTTAGAAGGGCAAGGAGAAGATGCAAAATTTGGCGCTGCCTTTTTGGTAATGGCCATTGTTGGTGGTGCACTACTACCCTATTTACAAGGCTATATGCTAGATTTTGGTGGTGTGGGCTATGAAGATATAATTATACTGGGCGTGACAGAAATGCGCTTTTCTTTTATACTATCGCTAATCTGCCTTGGTGTAGTTGCCTTTTACGGTAGAACGGTCTATAAAAAATATCACACCAACTAATTTGCTAATTTATGAGTAGTTCAAAAAGACTTTGTTTTTCATGCGATTTAAAAGATAATCCCGATTTAATAGCTGAGTATAAAGATTACCATGCAAAGGGAAATGCCTGGCCAGAGATTACCAAGAGTATTAAAGATGCCGGAATTATAGATATGCAGATTTACCTGACCGGTAATAGAATGTTCATGATTATGGAGGTTGATGAGACATTTGACCCTATTAAAAAAGCTAATATGGATGCCACAAACCCTAAAGTACAAGAATGGGAAAAACTAATGTGGAAATTTCAGCAAGAACTTCCTTGGGCTGAAAAAGGAGAAAAGTGGATTGCATTAGAACAGATATTTCAATTATAACCAACTAAAAAAAGCTACTCTAACGAGTAGCTTTTTTTATGATTTAAGGATTGGTGGACCACAATGCCGCTGATTTGAGCATTGCCCTTCTAGGTAACTTTAACCCCGATACAATGAGCTCGGCAAAATCACTGGGCTGTAATGTATTTTCTTGACTGCCTTTTTTCGCAAAACCAAGGTCAATGGTCATGTCTGATTCTATAGTACTTGGTGTCATCGTAATTACCCTAATATTATGTTTGCGCACTTCTTTCATAAGGGACTCTGACATACCTACAACCGCAAACTTAGATGCGGAATAAGCAGATACATTAGGGTTTCCATTAAGACCCGCCGTAGAAGCTATATTCACAATATCACCGCTACTATGTTCTACCATTTGCGGCAACACTTCTTTGGTCACATAATACATGCCCATAAGATTGGTCTGTATCATTTGCTCCCATTCCTTGACCGGCATTTCTAAAAATGAGCCTACACCTGCAATACCAGCATTATTGACCAAAATATCTATATGACCCATGGTATCTATAATACTTTTAATCCCTTCTTTTACAGAATCGTAATTGCCAACATCAAAGACAGCGTACATAGCTTTTATACCCAATTCTTGCAATTCCGCTACGGTTGTCTTTAAGTTTACCTCATTTCTACCTGTTATAGCAATAGAAACGCCTTCTTGTGCCAAAGCAATAGCCGTGGCTTTACCCAAACCTCTTCCACCACCGGTTATTAGCGCTGTTTTATCTCTTAAATTTTCCATTTTCTTTTTTCGTTCAGTTTCTTTATTACTCTTTATCCGTCCAGAAATCAGTTACCAAAACACCGCCAATGATTGGTCCGACTTTCTTGACCAAATTTAGATGTGTTTTATGGAACAAGTACTTTTCCCTGCCATGTTCATCATTAAAAGTAATGACAAAAGTATGCGTAAATCCATCACTATGACCTTCGGTGCTATCGTTTTCTCCCCATTCTATATCCACGATTTCCGGTATGGTATTCTTTAAATTCAAAAAAGTCTGTACTGCCTCGTCTACCTGCTTTTCGGTAGCATCTTCAGTATATTTTAAGTTTACGATATGTCGCAACATTTTACCTTCGCGTTCTATTTTTGGCGCAATCTCATAACTGGCCACCTTGTTCAATTCAAAACTCATGGAACCGGCCACTAATAAATTTTTACCTTCTATTTCCAATGCGCGTAATCCGTAATAAATAGGAAAGCCTGTCTCCAAATAATTTAACGCACTCAATTGTCCCTCAGCATCCAATCTTAACAACTGAATGCTTGCATCGTCTCGAGTACCTACGGCAAATATGGCAGAATCTTCGGTCACCGAAACCACTTCTATACGGGTCTGCCCTTGTAATTTGGTAGTTTCATCATCCTTTAAAACAAAATGCGGAACCAACGCACCTTTTCTATTCACTTTAAATACACTTACGCCATCACCATGGTAATAGAAATCTGTATTCTTGATGAATCCGTTTTGTTCGTAATACTTATGATGCCTATGCCCTACCACTACATAATGGTTATCACCAATAGTAGCTCCGGTAACAGGGTATGCGCCTGTTAGATAGCGATCTGTGGTATTATCATCAATGTTGTTCACATTTTTAAATGTACCATCCTCATTAATTCTAAAGCTACTTACACCATTATCTTGAAAACCACTGGTATATAAATATGTTTTGCCCTTTACCTCATGAATGAACATACCAATAATACCATCTGTATGCAACTCATCGGTATCTTTCATAGATTGTACATGAGTGAGCTCCCCATCGTCGTGAATTTTAAAACTACTCAACCCCGGAGTCTCTTCAAGACCTCCTATGAACAAGTACGATGCATTTTTCATATGAACTACCTGCAAAGTAATAGCAACACCTAAATGTGTTTCTGATGTATCTTCAACCAACGCAACCTGTTTTAGTGAACCGTTGTCCTGAATTTTAAAGGTCTCTATTACGTTACCATATTTGTTGGCAATAAAAAGAAAATCGGTACCATTAATATGATCTGCCACCATACCTCTTGCCGGACCTTTTTGTTTGTACAATTCGTGATTGCTTACCGGAGTTAAAATACCTTCTGCATCAATTTGAAAAACATCTACATTACCTACGCCACCGGCATACACAAAATGCTTTCCGTTTTTTTCGTAGCTAGTAATGGAAACCGTATTCTTCCCTGATATATCTTTAAAATCTTTTCGATATAACATTGGATCCGTTACATCTTGTGCTTTGGTCAACGTACTTATTAACAGTATTACCGTGACTAATGCGGCTTTCATATGAATTTTCATTGTGTTCTAGTTTTTGGTTAAAATTGATGCTGCACCAGCATTTGCAATAATTCTATCTTCTTCTATGGTACCGCCGCTAACGCCAATGGCACCAATTATCTTACCGTTCTTATTCTTTATGGGCACCCCACCCGGAAAAGTCATAAGTCCGCCATTACTATGCTCAATATTATAAATGATACCGCCAGGCTGTGTTAATTCGCCCAACTCGCCCGTATCAATATCAAAATAACGTGCTGTTTTGGCTTTCTTAATTGCTACATCTATACTGCCTAAAAAAGAGTCGTCCATTCTAACAAATGATTTAAGATTTGCACCTGCATCTACCACAGCAATATTTACCAAAACATTCATAGACTCCGCTTTTTGCTTTGCTATTTCCAAGGCTTTCATAGCTTGGTCGTGACTAATATCAAACGGATTTTGTGCATTTAACTGTATGGATATCAATGCGATGAACAGCATAATTCCATATTTTTTGATTTGTTCGGTCAACATAGTTTTGTGTTTATAAGTAGTCTTCACAAAAATCAAAAACCAATTGCACAAAAAAGTTGAACTAGTTCAACTCTGTTGAAATTATTATATTTTTTTCTTCCCAAAACCTCTAAAAACAAAACTAGCTACTGTACCATTTTATAAGGTTCAGTAGCCAGTGCAATGTATTTTTAAGATGATGAAATATTTATTTAATCATTCCAATGCTTGTCTATGACCTTTTGTATGTGCGGATAATTTTTATCGGTTTCGTTCAGTTCTTCTCGCACCTTCACCAATTCTTCTTTTAAATTAGCTATTACCTCTTTATACTTAGGGTCATTGTAAGCATTGTTCATTTCTTTGGGATCGTTCTTTAAATCATAGAACTCCCAAGCCACTGGTGTTTTATTGGTAAAATCATTACCCCAGCTTGCTTTATTATATTCAGAGTTGGAGTCGTCTGTATCTACCCAATACCTGCCGTAAAAGAATATCAACTTATAATCTTTGGTTCTTAGACCGAAATGTGCCGGATTCTGATGTCTGTGCGCCAAATGCATCCAATAACGATAATAGGTAGATTGCGGCCAGTCTTCTGGTTCCTCCCCTGTTTCCAAAATTGATTTAAAACTATTGCCTTGCATATAATCTGGTGCGCTACCACCTGCTAGTTCAATAAGTGTAGGAGCAAAATCCGTATTATTAATCATAGCATCTGAACGTGTACCTGCTTTAATTTTCTCAGGATAACGAATAAAGAAAGGCATACGCATAGATTCATCGTACATCCATCTTTTATCGATATAATCATGTTCCCCTAACATAAAACCTTGATCACCGGTGTACACAATAATCGTGTTCTCTAACAAATCATTTTCCTCCAAATATGTAATCAGCCTTTTTACATTATCATCTACTCCTTTAACACAACGCAAATAGCGTTTTAAATAATCTTGATACACCTTTGAGGTTATCTCTTTTTCCTTAGGAGTTAACTGCCATTTTTTATGCTCATCTGTCCCAATTGTATTTTGATCTCTATACTGTTTGTAAATAGAGCTATCGGTATAAATATTCATGGCTTGATTACGAATTAAATTTCGTCTAGAAACCGATGAACCAATAATACGCGTAAGCGAATCGTTCATACCTCTAGTAGCTACCGAGCCATTGTTTTTATTATCAAATAAACTCTCTGGTTCTGGAATAAAGGTATCTGACAAATAATCATCATAACGCGGAGCATTTTCAAAATCATCATGAGGTGCTTTATAATGATGCATTAAAAAGAAGGGCTTTGATTTGTCCCTACCCTTATCTAACCAATCTATGGTATTATCAGTGATAACATCAGTAGAATGACCTTCTGTTTGCACTACATTGTTTGGCCATTCTTGCTCTCCACGCACTCTAAAATCGGGATTAAAATATTTGCCTTGAACCGGAAGCACCTTGTAATAGTCAAATTCTGCAGGTTCATCGTGTAAATGCCACTTACCGATAATTGCAGTTTCGTAGCCCAATCTTTTCATCTCCTTCGGCAAATATTGTTTCGCTGGCGGTAACGCACCTTCCAAATCTAACACTCCGCTTGTTTGCGCTCTTTGCCCAGATATTATAGCTGCCCTACTTGGAACACAAATAGAATTGTTTACAAAAACATTCTCCATCAACATACCCTCATTTGCTAACTTATCTAATGTCGGAGTAGGGTTCAAAGATGCCAACCTACTACCATAAACGCCCAAACCTTGAGTAGTATGGTCATCTGCCATAATGAAAATGATATTGGGCTGTTTTTTTTCTTCTTTACCATCTGTCGATTTTTCGTTACAGGCGATAGAAGAAAACACCAAGGCGAACGTTAAAATTTTAAAGACTTTTTTCATTCTGATATGTATTGAGCTTTTATTTTTTTACGATGGATAGATAGTATGCTGGAAATTGTACATTGTCTTCAGTGATAAAACTTGCGGAGAGATTATATGATCCCTTCTTTAAGTATTGCTGGAATTGCACATAGGTTCTATTTCCATCAGTATCTATTTTCTTTTTATTATCTCCAATTCGAATACTTGCCGAGACTATTTCTATTCCAACGCCAGCTGACAAACCGTCTTTATTGGATGTTGATGGAATGGGATTCGTATTATCGTTAATCTTTAAATTTGACTCCGTTGGGTATCTACTTAAATTAAATTGGTACAAACCTTCTTCTTCTACATGCACCAAATAATATCCTTTTGGCTTCATTTTTCCTTTGCGAATTAAATTTTGATTCCACGGTATTGGATCCTCTGAATGTAAATCGTGAATGGTAAGCAACACGTTTTCGTTGTTTGGCGTGTTTAAAGGAATGCTAGCATAGTGCATATCTTTTTCTGTGCTTATCCACCAATCTTCATAAAACGCTTGCATATTCTTTACTCGCTCTGGAAATTTGGAGCTCAAGTCTTCTGCCTGACCAAAATCGGTATCCATGTTGTAAAGCTCGTTGCCATTAACCAAGCGCCACTGACCTTGCATAACGCAACTATTTCTGTCTTTTACCGGCCATTGTAAACGCTGGGTATCTACTACCAACATTCGGTCCTCTAATTTTTTGTTTAGATAAAACACTTTAGAAACATCGGCACCATCCAACTCATTTTTTGGAGTAAAGTCCATGCCACAGAGTTTTGCTAACGTAGGCAACATATCTACATGAGACACTAAATCATTGCTCTGTTTTAACTTATCGGCTGTTATATTTCCTTTTGGCCAATGGATTAAAAACGGCACTCTATGACCGCCATCATAAGGACTACTCTTTGTTCCTTTTAAATTCGCATTATAACCCGTAACCGTTCCATTTTTCTTGCCGATACCTGCCGCCGTACCATTATCAGTAGTAAATATTAAAATCGTATTTTCCAATTTCCCTGAAGACTCCAAATATTCCATCAGCTTACCTATATTGTCATCTATATTGCTGATCATTCCATAAAATCTTTTTTGTTTTTCATTTAGATCAGCATCTGCATACATCTCTAAATATTCTTGTGGAACGTTAAAAGGGCCATGAGGTGCATTTAAAGCTAGATATGCAAAAAAGGGAGTATCTTTCTGATCTTCAATATATTTTACAGTTTCCTTGAACCAGACATCTGTACAATACCCTTCAAACTTTTCGGGCACCCCATTTCTAAAATAAGTGTCATCAAAATAATCGTTGTTCCAATAATCGGGTGTTTGCCCTATGCCACCACCGCCATGATATAAGGCATCTTTAAAGCCCCTATCTTGTGGTCTATACGGATAATTATCGCCTAGATGCCATTTACCGAACATGACCGTATTATAGCCGTTATCTTGAAAAACTTCTGAGATGGTTTGCTCTTCTTTGTTCAATATAGAGCAGCCACCAATGGTATGCCAGGTATTGTTTCTATTACTATTACGACCGGTAAGCAAACCGGCTCTAGATGGTGTACAGGTCGTACCCACATGAAAATTGGTAAGCTCGGTAGACCTTGCCGCTAAGGCATCGATATGGGGCGTTTTAATAATAGTGTTACCGTGAAAACCAACATCACCGTACCCCTGATCATCTGTCATAATAAAAATTACATTCGGTTTTTGAAATGCATCTGAACTTATTTCAGAACCACTTTCTTTACATGAAGCGGTAATTATTACAATTGTACATAAAACGAAAAAAAATGTTTTGATGGTTTTGATCATTGACTATATGTTCTTATGATTCTTGTTCTACCTTGGTTTTTTTAATATACTCGCTGGGTACTACACCAAATTCTTTTTTAAAACATTTAGAAAAATAAGATGCCGTATTGAACCCTGTTCTAAACATAATTTCCTTTACGGAATAGTCGCTGTTATCCAATAGTTGAATGGCTCGTTTTAAACGAATATTTCTAATAAATTCACTTGATGACAGACCGGTAAGTTCTTTGAACTTTAAATATAGGTTACTTCGACTATGTCCCATTTCCTTCACCAGCATCTCTACATTAAAATCGGTATTCATCATGTGCTTTTCTACCATCTCAACCGCTTGCTGTAAAAACTTTTCATCTAAAGATGTTACGGTAACCTCCTTAGGTTGTAGCGTAATTTCTTTTTTAAATCGTTTACGAAGTTCTTCCCTATCTTTAAGTATGTTGGCTACCTTAAGCTCTAAAACCTGAACATTGAACGGCTTCTTTAAATAGGCATCGGCACCGTGCGACAAACCTTTTATCTCACTTTCTTGCGAAGTTTTAGCGGTTAACATAATTACCGGAATGTGGCTGGTGATATTGGTAGTTTTTATTGTTTCACAAAACTCAATACCACCCATTACAGGCATTACTACATCGGTAATAATAATATTCGGCAATACTTTTTTGGCAATCTCCATACCACGTTCACCATTATTGGCTTCAAAAACCGTGTAGGTCTTACCCATTACCTGTTTAATGAACTTTATAATATCTGGATTGTCGTCTACGATAAGTAACACCGGATTTTTAGACCTAACTTTAGATAAATTGTAATCTTCTAGTTCATCATTTAAGTCTATTGCCAGTGACTCAGCCTCAGAGGATCGTAGCAGATAATCATTGTCCGTTATTTCTTTACAACTAATATCTTCTGCATCTTCATATGCTTGCTTATCCGTTGGTAAAATAACCGTGAAACAAGAACCACCACCCTCATTATTATCAACAGAAATACTACCTAAATGTAGCTCTACCAAACTTTTGGTAAAGGCTAGACCAATACCTACGCCTTTAGAGTTTACTTTCTCATTTTCTTTCTCGGTATAATATTTTTCGAATATGATATTCTTTTTAACATCAGAAATTCCCAAGCCGGTATCTTTCACTTTTATGACCACGTTATCTTTTTCTGACGACTCCTCTTTCTCAACATCGATCACTACGGTAATCTCGCCTCCTTCTGGGGTGAATTTGAATGCATTTGATAACAGATTATTAATCACCTTTTCTAAAGCATTATGATCAAAATAGGTTTTATAATGTTCTTCTGAAGAAACAATATTAAACTTGACCGATTTATTGAAAGCCAATAACTGAAAGGGCTCTGCTACTTCTTTAATGAAAAAAACAATATCCGTATGCCTTACGACCAACGACATTTTTCCTTGATTTATTTTTCTAAAATCTAACAATTGATTCACCAATCTTAACAGGTAATTGGTGTTTTTATGCATGAGCTGATATTGCTCTTTTAAACCAGATGCCTCCATATCGTCTTTACCGCTAAGCAAATATTCCAACGGTGCCTTAATCAATGTCAAGGGAGTTTTAAACTCATGGGATATATTGGTGAAAAAATCAAGTTTTAAGGTCTGTAACTCATCATTCTTCTCTTTTTCCAAATACTCCAATTCTAATTGATGCTTTTTAGAATTACTGATGATTGTAAATCTCCATAAACCGGCGAGCAATAATAAAAACAGCAAACTGTAAATGATATAAGCTACTGTAGTTCTATAAATTGGCGGCTTAACCGTTAGGTTTAATCTATAGGGTGTGGTATCCCATAAGCCATCATTATTTGACGACTTCACCTGTAAGGTATAATTACCAGGTTCTATGTTCGTGTAAGTGGCAAATCTTTTATCGGAACCGGTATACACCCAATCGGTATCAAAACCCTCTAGCTTGTAAGCAAACTGATTCTTTTCTGGTGCAGAAAAGTGTAATGACGAAAACTCGAACGAAAAGCTATTTTCACTATAATTCAGTGTAATATCTTTCACTTCAGATATATTCTTATCCAATAAAACCCTACCGTTTACTTCTTCACCTACGGCAATCTCCTCATTGAAAATCGAAAGCTTGGTGACCACTGTTTCAGGCGATGTTTCGTTATCGTATATTTCTCTCGGATAAAATGCGTTAAAACCATTAATACCACCAAAAATCAATTCCCCATCCTTGCGTTTTACCGCAGCCAATTCTTGAAACTCACTGTCTTGCAAACCGTCTGCTACATCAAAGTTTTTAAAAACTTCTTTCTCGGTATCGAACATGGACAAGCCTTTATTTGTAGAAATCCACAATTTTCCCTGTTCATCTTCCAAAATTGCCTTAATGACATTATTTGGCAACCCTTGCGATATACTATAAGTTTTGAAAGTAGCCGATTCACCATTTTCACCGGGAATTAATTTATTCAATCCACCACCAAATGTACCCACCCAAAGCTCTCCCTTTCTACTCTCAAATAGAGATAATATGTAATTATGGCTTAGTGAAGACGGGTTATCATTTTCGTTCTTATAAACTTTAAATTTCGGTTGTTCTTTGTACTTTTCGGTTATGGTCAACTGACTAAGACCATCGCCTGTAGCGATCCATATATTCCCCTTACTATCTTCATAAATATTTCTAATTATATTGTTTGATAAGGAATTACGACCATTAGAATTTTCTTGAAAGTTCTGCTTTAAATATTCGCCGTTATCGTCTTTTATCCATCGATATAAACCGCCTGAATATGTACCTATCCACAAATTATCATGCGAATCGTTCAACAAACTAAAAACACTACGTTGCAGACCCTCAAAACCAATTTCTTCAGCAATACTGTTTTGAGGATTTGTAATATCAATTCTAAATAAATAAGGATAAGTTTGACCGCCCTCTAAAAGATATTTTCTGCCTTTATAAGTAATCTCCTCTAACGCAAATACTTTTCGCAACTTGTTATTTGAAGTAAAGGTGGAATACTTCTCTTTACCGGTATCTGTTCTATTTAAGCCACCACCTTCTGTACCTACCCAAAGTGTACCGTTGCTATCTTCAAAAATTGCTCTAATTTTATCATAGCTAAGACTATTTTTTCTTAAGTCGCGTTTAACATGCTTAAAACTTTTTCTGTTGGGATCAAACTTGTTTACCCCACCACCATTGGTACCTACCCATAAAATACCTGTTCGGTCAATATATAAAGAGGTTATAACATTTTTACTAATACCATTTTCATCTTCTGGTCGATACCTGAACGACTTTATTAAACTAGGCAGTTTTAAACTAGAAGAATTATCAAAATAATACAGCCCGTTGTCGGTACCTGCCCAAATATGATTTTGGTCATCAAAAGCCAATGATGTGTATTTACCATCTGAGATTTTTATAAATTCAGCGTCTTCCCCATTTCCTTGAACAAATAGACCTTGCCCAGTACCAATAATCAATTTATTATATCGGTCTTGAGCTATTACACCAACCGATTCCGTACCAAAACCTATTTCATCGCTGATTAGTTTAAAATAAGATTTGCCCTGAGCATCAAGTTTCAGCTGGTATATACCCAAATGACCACCTAACAACAACTCGCCATCAGAATTTTCATAGATCGAGTTAATTACACTACCGTCTTGTTGCCCCCCTATATCCTCAATTACAAATTTGAACTTTTGAAACTTAACACTATCGACAGATACCGATAGGTCTACCATATTGACGTCTTCTTTAGTGGCAACCCACAATCTATTTTTACTATCTATATATAGTTTGGTTACATAATCACTAGAAATACTATATTCATCGTCTTTGTCGAACTTAAATTGCTTAAAAGTTTCTTTCTCTTTATTGTAATAAAACAGACCGTCACCTGTACTACCTATCCATAAATTTCCCTTATCGTCACCGGTCATGGCATAGATAAGATTACTATTTATGTTGGTGCTTTTTTGATCTGGTTTAAATACGGTAAAAGAATAGCCGTCATATCTATTTAAACCATCATGTGTACCAAACCACATATAACCATACGTATCTTGATAGATGCAGTTAACATCACTTTGAGAAAGACCATCATCAGTACCAATCTGATCAAAATAAAAATTTTCTTGAGCTTGTACCACAAGACTACATAAGCATACGATAAGTATGACATACCGCTTCAATTTTACGGATGCCATTAGTACCTTAAATTGTCCTTTTATACACAATTTACTTAGTATTGCTTGAGCTAAAATTGGGAGATTATTCATGAACAATAAAAATGATAAAATTTATACTAATCCTATAAATGAAATGATTTCATATGTAGAAGATATGGTTTAAATTAAAGACATATGGTGATTTACCAACCTCATCGTAATTTAACCATACTGTATTAAATATTACATAAGACACTTAAAATAAAGTACTTAAAAATAAACTATAGCATATTCAATGGATTTTAAATCACTATGCATATAATTAATAGAAATAAGAATTATGACGTAAAGTAGATAAACATGATTCATAACAAATGCTTTCTGATAATCACTTTATTTAAGGATTACAAAACCACCTACATTTAAAATAAACTTGAATAAATTATTCTATTGAATACTCTGCCTCATCAATCCTTCTTGGGCTACAGAAGCAACCAAAACGCCTTTTCTATCATAAACACTACCTCTTGCAAAACCACGAGAGTTAGATGCACTTGGACTATCCATACTATATAACAACCATTTTGTAATATCAAAGTCTCTATGAAACCAAATAGCATGATCTAAACTGGCGTAAAACGTTTCTCCTTTATTCAACTCTTCTCGGTGTGGCAAAGTTGCCGTCGTCAGCAAATTATAATCAGAGGCATAGGCCAATAACTGTTGCTGCATAGGCAAACTAATTTCGGTAGCATTAGAAGTTTTAAGCCAAGTATTAAAGAAAGGAGAACCATTCTCTACCAACTGTGTGGTAAATTTTTCTACTGGTTTAAATTCGAACACCTTTGGCTGTATCGCTTTAAGTCTTTTATATGCTGTAGGATGTAAATCTTTTATCTCTTCAACCTGCTCTAAACTTGTCGTTAATTTCTCAGGCGGAATTAAATTGGGCATTGGAAACTGATGGTTTACTCCGTCAGTTTTTACCTGAAAAGATGCCGCCATATTAAAAATAGCTACTCCATTTTGTTTCGCCACTACTCTTCTGGTAGTAAAACTGCCCCCATTTCTAATAGTATCTACCTCATAACGGATAGGATATCTCAAGTCTCCTCCCAAAATAAAATAACCATGTAACGAATGGGCTATACGATCTTCTGGAACAGTTTGATAAGCAGCATGTAAAGATTGTGCTAATACTTGCCCTCCAAAAACCCTTCCCCAAGGTGCTTGGTAGTTTTGTCCTTCAAATATGGTTTCTTCTATTTTTTTTAGAGTTATCAACTCTACTAATTCCTTAATTGTCTGCATGTATAGTAACTGATTGTAAGTGGAACAATTTAAGTATAAAAAAAACAAAAGTTAGTATTCCCATTCATTGAATTTCAACAACAATTTTACAAAGTAGATGTATTTAATTTAAGATGAACAGCATACAATATCTAAAACCTACTGCCAATGAAAATATAATTAAACGAAACTTTAAAGTAAGAAGAATATCAAATGAAAAACATGATCGCTCCTAATTTTTAAATTACTTTACTTTTATAGTTTCAAGATAAAAGTACGGCGCACTTCGACCTTGCTGTTTATTAACTATATGCTTCTACTCCACTTTTTTAAATTGACAAACCCTATGAAAATGGTTACCCCCTCTTTTCTAAAGTAAGCGTATATCTAACAAATGTTACTACCCAACTTGATATAACCGGAATTAGATACCACTAGTTGGCATTTTATATGCTCGCGAAGTTTTGTGTACATTATATCTTTTTTCTGAATATAGATTCTTCAAAAGACACATTACAAAGTAAAACAATACTTACCAAATTGGTTTATATCATTAATGATAGTCAAAGATCAAAAAAGACCGAAAACTAATACTTCAAGATAATCTTTTTAATTTCAATACAATAGATAAACGAATCTGAAACTTATACTTTAAAACGAAGGTTGTTTCTCGAATTGCTAATATTTAGACATCAATAAATACAACAAAATTCTTATATTTATAAAGTCCCAAAAGGTATTTATAAATAATGACTGCATCCGCTTCCATAGATTATCTTAAAAATCTTAAAAATAAAATTCTCTCATATACAGAGGTGGACGAAGAACTTTTGAATCACTGGCTACGCTATTATAAAAGAATAGATGTTAAAAAGGGTGATACCTTAATTTCTCCCGGGCAAATGGTAGAGCACTTTTACTATGTTGCAAAAGGCTGTATTTACTATTATAAATTGGAAGAAGGTGAGCAAAAAGTGCTTGAATTCTATACAGAGGATATCTTCTTTACAGACTTACCCGCTTACGTAAAAGAAACACCATCTGACTATTATTTAAGAGCTTCTGAAAATACAGTTGTTTATGCCATACTAAAGACCGATGGTGAAAACTCTTTTAAAAAATCCCATCAATTGGAACGTTTCGGTCGCCTATCAATGCAGGAAGCCTTTATGAAAATATTTACTCGGGTAGAGCGATTAAGCAACAGAACCAATGAAGAACGTTATTTGCGTTTACTGGAGAAAAGACCTGATCTACTTCAAAGGGTGCCACAGTACCTAATTGCTTCATATTTAGGGCTAACTCCTGTAGGACTTTCAAAGATTAGAAAGCGAATTAGCATTTCTCAATAAATCCAGGTTTTTTAAGAACTACTCATTTTAAGCCTACTTTAGACCTTATATATTATCATAATCGCAAAATTTTAACTTAAATTTTTATTTTATTAAACTGGTTTAATAAGTTTCATATGAATTAATTCTAAATTGTCGTACGATAATTTCAAAGACAAAATTAGATATGGCAAACCAATATGTAGACTTAGAAACCCTAAAATTTTTACTTTACAAAGTACATAACATAGAAGAAGTTTTAGAGCAGGAACGATATGCCGAGTATGACAAAGAGTCGATAGAAATGCTCTTGAATTCTGTAAAGGACTTTTCTGATAAAGAACTCTTTCCGTATTTCAGAGAAATGGATGAACAACCTGCCCATTTTAAAGATGGTGAAATTGTTGTTCATCCACAGGTAAACAAATACATGAAGGCAGCTGGTGAAATGGGCTTTATTTCGGGCTCTTTTTCCTACGAAGATGGCGGTATGCAATTACCGCAAATGGTCTTGAATGCTTCTGCTTTTATTCAAGAAGCCGCTAACAATCACCTACCTGGTTATGTTGGACTTACGGTTGGTTCAGCCGAATTAATAACTCATTTTGCAAATAAAGAATTAAACGAAACCTATGTACCTAAAATGATGGAAGGTACTTGGGGCGGTACTATGTGTTTAACAGAACCGCAAGCTGGTAGTTCATTATCGGATATTGTAACTTCTGCTACCCCAGATGGCGATTCATATAAAATTCACGGACAAAAAATATTTATCTCTGGTGGAGATTACACCGGTGCCCAAAATATTGTTCACTTGGTTCTAGCCAGAATAAAAGGTGCTCCGGCCGGTACTAAAGGAATTTCACTGTTCGTAGTACCTAAAAAGAGACCAACAGAAGATGGTGGTTTAACTCCCAATGATGTGACTACGGTGGCTGATTTTCAGAAAATGGGACAGCGTGGTTATTGCACGACACACCTGTTCTTTGGTGACAAAGAGGATTGCAAAGGCTGGTTGGTTGGTGAACCTAACCAAGGTCTAAAATATATGTTCTTGATGATGAACGGTGCAAGAATCGGTGTTGGTAGAGGTGCTGCGGCAATTGCAACGGCAGCTTACCACGCTTCTTTAAATTATGCAAATGAAAGACCTCAAGGACGTAAGTTGACCAGTACCGGTAAAAAAGATGCCAATGAAGAGCAAACACTCATAATCAATCACCCAGATGTAAGAAGAATGTTATTGCTACAAAAAGCAGTTTCAGAAGGTTCTTTGAGCCTTATCTTTTTAGCAGCTAAATATCAAGATCTTTCATTATCAAGTACAACAGCTGATGACAGAGAGAAATATAGATTGCTATTGGAAATTTTGACTCCCGTTGTTAAAACTTATCCATCAGAAATGGGCAAAGCATCGGTAGATAATGGCTTACAAGTTTTAGGCGGTTACGGTTTCTGTTCAGATTATATTTTACAGCAATACCTAAGGGATATTAGAATTTTTGCGCTTTACGAAGGTACTACGGGGATTCAATCTCAAGATTTATTGGGCAGAAAGATTACTATGAACAATGGTAAAGCTTTACAATTATTATCCGAAGAAATCAAAAACTCCATTACAGCTAGCATGGCTCATGATTCCTTAGCACCTTACGCTAAGAAATTAGCTTCTAAATTAGAATTAACACAAGAGGTATTACAATCATTAATGGGCTTTGCCATGAAAGGTGATTATCAACGTTTTTTAGCTGATGCTACTCCATTTATGGAATTTTTCAGCAACATTTTAATTGGTTGGTTATGGTTAGATTTAGCCAGAGAAGCGCAAAACGCCCTAGTAACGGGCAATACCGATAATAGCACAGAATTCTATGAAAGTAAAATTCATACCATGCAATTTTATTTTAAATATGAATTACCAAAAACTTCAGGGTTAGCAGAAATTTTAAAAGATAGTAGGGAAGCCTTAACCATAGGTACAGATAAAGAAGTATTTGCATAATTTACTGCACTAGCCATTAACATGAAAGCAGTTTAAGAGGCATCTTACAAAGGTGCCCTTCTGCAATCATTATTTTATTAAACAAATAGCAACCAATAGTATAAAATGGGTATAAAACAAAGATTTGATGTTACTGGAAAAGTAGCGATAATAACAGGCTCTAGTAAAGGAATCGGACTTTCTATAGCAAAAGGATTAGCTGAAAATGGTGCAAAAGTGGTTATCAGTAGCAGAAAACAAGATGCTGTTGATACCATAGCAAAAGAATTGAACGAAGCTGGCTTTGATGCAGTGGGTATTGCATGTCATATTGGTGATCCAGACCAATGCGAAGCTTTAATCAATAAAACCATAGAAAAATATGGCCGAATAGACATTTTGGTAAACAACGCTGCTATTAATCCATATTATGGCCCCTTAGAAGATACTGATAGCGAAGTTTTCGATAAAATCATGAATGTAAATGTAAAAGCGCCTTGGTTGCTTTCAAACTTAGCACAACCTCATATGAAGACACAAGGTGGTGGTAGCATTATCAATATCTCTTCGGTAGAAGGAATTCACCCTGGTTTTAATCTTGGTTTATACAGTGTTTCTAAAGCAGCCATGATCATGCTATCGAAAAATCAAGCAAAAGAATGGGGTAGACATGGTATTCGTTCTAATGCGGTTTGCCCTGGCTTGGTAAAAACAAAACTTAGCGAAGCGCTTTGGTCAAATGATAAATTGGCGGCCGGTTACAAGGCTGTTGTTCCATTGAGAAGAATTGCCGTACCTGATGAATTAGCGGGCATTGTAATGCTTTTAGCCTCTGATGCCGGCTCTTATATGACAGGCGGAGAGTATGCCGTTGATGGTGGCTATTTAATTTCAGGATAAAAAAGAACTCAGTATTAAGTTGATAAAATAAAAAGCTAATGAATTTCGAACATAGCGAAAAAGCAATTGCATTACAGAAAAAAGTACAAGCTTTTGTTGATGAACACATTCTTCCGGTAGAAGCTGAGGTTGATGCTTTTCATCACCATCCGGATAATGCTTGGAAAAAATGGC
>JAHDDP010000064.1 GCA_020629285.1 Maribacter sp. | reverse complement strand
ATGTCAGTTTTAGTATATACAGAATCAGAACAAGGAAAATTTAAAAAGAATGCGTTCGAGGTTGCCTCTTACGCTTCTGCAGTTGCCCAAATGATGGGTACAACTGTTACCGCTATCGCTTTCAATAGCACTGAGAACGAATCGCTGGGTGAATACGGAGTTTCAAAAGTAATAAATGTAAAGGATGATGCTCTAGCAACTTTCAATGCTGGGTCATATGCCTCTTCTATTGCTGAAGCCGTTAAGAGCACAGATGCAAAAGTGGTTATTTTAAGCTCTAGCACAGATACAAAGTATTTGGCACCATTGTTATCGGCAAAATTATCTGCAGGTTACGCACCTAACGTAGTTCAAGCTCCAGATAGCACATCGCCATTTACAGTAAAGAGAATGGCTTTCAGTAACAAAGGTTTTGCACACACGCAAATAGATACCGATATTAAAATAGTAGGTGTATCTAACAATGCTTTCGGTGCTCATGAAAACAAAGCGGATATTTCTGTCGAAGAAATAGGCGCAGCTTCAGATGCAGCTACAAATGACACCAAATCTGTTGAAGTCGATAAAGTTGTTGGTAAGGCCACTATTGCCGATGCCGATATCGTCGTTTCTGCCGGTAGAGGTATGAAAGGTCCAGAAAACTGGGGAATGATTGAAGAATTAGCAGATGTTCTAGGCGCTGCAACTGCATGTTCCAAACCGGTATCCGATCTTGGATGGAGACCTCACGGTGAGCACGTAGGACAAACAGGAAAGCCCGTAGCAAGTAATCTTTACATCGCTATCGGTATTTCTGGAGCAATTCAACATTTAGCAGGCGTAAGTGCTTCTAAAACCAAAGTCGTGATCAATAATGACCCCGAAGCTCCTTTCTTTAAAGCAGCTGATTATGGAATTGTTGGAGACGCCTTCGAAGTTGTTCCTCAATTGATTGAAAAATTAAAGGATTTTAAAGCGCAAAACGGCTAATTTTTTGTTATTTTGTGCCCCTTAAAGGGCTGTTCGAATAGTTGGAGCCCAAGTATTCGAGCAGCCTTTTTTAGTTGAAAATCTATGAGTCTAGTACGATTAAAAATAAAAGGTATCTCTTACAGCCAAACTCAGAACGGTGCATACGCTCTAATTTTGAACGAGGTTGAAGGCGATAGAAAATTACCTATTGTTATTGGCGCTTTTGAAGCTCAGTCTATTGCAATTGCTTTAGAGAAAGAGATCAAACCCCCAAGACCACTTACACATGACCTTTTTAAAAATTTCTCTGACCGATTCGATATCGTTGTCAAACAAGTAATAATTCACAAATTGGTAGATGGTGTATTTTACTCAAGCATTATCTGCGAAAGAGATGGTATCGAAGAAATCATAGATGCAAGAACTAGTGATGCCATTGCTTTGGCATTACGTTTCAATGCTCCGATTTTTACTTACAAAACGATATTGGACAAAGCCGGCATTTTCTTGAAATTCTCTTCTAAAGAGAAAGATCAAAAAGATAACGATGACAGTATTATGGTCGATGAAATTTTGCAAGAAGGGGAAACTATAGAAATAGAATCGGGTGCAACCGATGGGTATACCGAACTTACTATAGATGAATTGGAAGCAGAATTAAAAAAGGCGGTCACCAACGAAGACTACGAAAAGGCGGCAAAATTGAGGGACGAAATCTCAAAACGCAACTAAATTTTAAATTACAGTTTATGAAAAAGGGCAAATGGTTGCTATTTTTTGCACTAATTCTTACCTCAATTACTTTTGCTCAAGACGTAGACGTAAATATTCCTATAGAAAATACAACTGATACTACTTTGGTTGAAGATGTAACCACTGCAGGCGTAATGCGTATGGAAACCAGTGAAGGCTTTTCCATCAATAGCCTTGGAAGAGGTATTCTTGGCATGGCAGTCTTACTACTTTTGGCATTTTTATTTAGCTCTAACAGAAGGGCCATCAATTGGAAAACAGTTGGCATAGGTCTAGCGTTACAATTGGTAATTGCCATAGGCGTTCTTAAAATACCTTTTGTACAATTGGTTTTTGAGCAAATAGGAAAAATCTTCGTTAGTATTTTAGAGTTTACACGAGCAGGTAGTAAATTCCTTTTTGAAGGTTTAGTCGTAGACACTGGCACATTTGGATACATATTTGCCTTTCAAGTATTACCTACCATCATATTTTTCTCTGCCCTAACTTCATTATTATTTTATTTAGGACTGATACAGAAAGTGGTAAAATGGCTTGCTTGGGCACTTTCTAAAACATTAGGCATCTCAGGACCGGAAAGCCTCTCGGTTGCTGGGAATATCTTTCTTGGACAAACGGAAGCCCCTCTTCTTATAAAGGCATACCTAGAAAAAATGACCAAATCAGAAATTCTATTGGTTATGATCGGTGGTATGGCAACCGTTGCCGGTGCGGTACTAGCGGCCTACATTGGTTTCTTAGGTGGTGAAGATGAATTGCTGCAACTCATTTTTGCCAAACATTTATTAGCAGCATCCGTAATGGCTGCCCCAGGAGCAATAGTTATTTCTAAAATATTATATCCACAGACCGAAGAAGTAAATAGTGATGTGCACGTTTCTTCTGAAAAAATCGGGGCCAATGTATTGGATGCTATTGCAAACGGAACCACAGAAGGATTAAAACTAGCCGTAAACGTTGGCGCAATGTTATTGGTTTTCGTTGCCATTATAGCAATGGTAAACGGTATTTTAGAGTGGACGGGAGACCTAACTCACTTAAACAGCTGGATAGCGGACAACACTTCTTATTCCAAATTTTCCCTTGAAGCAATCTTAGGAACCGTATTTGCTCCATTAATGTGGTTAATTGGTGTTGCCAACGAAGATATTATGCTTATGGGTCAATTATTGGGTATTAAATTGGTAGCAAGTGAATTTGTAGGCTATATACAATTGGCAGAACTTAAAGACCTTAGCACTTTACCACATTTAAAGTTTAATAAGTCGGTTATTATGGCTACCTATATGCTATGTGGCTTTGCTAATTTCGCTTCTATTGGTATTCAAATTGGCGGTATTGGATCGCTTGCTCCAGGGCAAAGAAAAACCTTATCCGAATTTGGAATGAAAGCTGTTCTTGGTGGCTCTCTAGCATCATTACTTTCTGCTACTATTGCAGGTATGATCTTAGGATAAGAAGCTCCCTAACCCCCAAAAGAGGAACACTTATTATTTCGTTGATAATTATTGATAACTGAGAAGTTATTCCTCTGTTTTACATATCATCTTTTTTTATTTTTGAAGCAACAAAAATCATTACTCCGCAAAAGTTCTATTTATAGGGCTTTGCAGGAGCTCTATTCTTATGAAACAATACCACGACTTACTTAATCACGTATTAGCTGAAGGAAATCAAAAAGGTGACCGTACAGGTACAGGAACCAAAAGTGTTTTTGGGTATCAAATGCGTTTTGACCTCAGCGAAGGTTTTCCCATGGTAACCACCAAAAAATTACATTTAAAATCTATAGTGTATGAATTACTTTGGTTTTTAAAAGGGGATACCAATATTAAGTATTTACAAGAGAACGGTGTTCGTATTTGGAACGAATGGGCAGATGAAAACGGAGATCTTGGTCCGGTTTACGGACATCAATGGCGTAATTGGAACGATGATGAGATCGATCAAATAAAAGAGGTAATTCATTCTTTAAAAACGAATCCTAACAGCAGAAGAATGTTAGTTTCCGCTTGGAACCCTAGTGTTTTACCAGATACATCCAAGTCTTTTTCAGAGAACGTAGCAAACGGCAAAGCTGCTTTACCACCTTGTCATGCATTCTTTCAGTTTTATGTAGCAGACGGCAAATTATCTTGCCAATTATACCAACGAAGTGCGGATATCTTTTTAGGAGTGCCCTTCAATATTGCATCTTACGCCTTGTTTACTATGATGATGGCACAAGTATGTGGTTATGAAGCTGGAGATTTCATTCACACTTTCGGTGATGCCCATATCTACAACAACCATATGGAGCAGGTTGAATTACAATTAAGTAGAGAGCCTAGAGCATTGCCAAAAATGAAATTAAACCCTGATGTGAAAGATATTTTCGACTTTAAATTCGAAGATTTTTCATTAGAGGATTATAATCCGCATCCTCATATAAAAGGGGTAGTAGCTGTTTAGTATCAATTTCTTAATTTATCAGGTTAAAACCGGTTGCGCAATTTTATTTATCTTTCAATAAAATTGTTCTTATGGTTAGTACTGATACGCTCATAGATTTCTTTTTAGAAACTAGAGCGCATACCGAGGTTATTTGCAAACCTCTTGAAATTGAAGATTATGTGGTACAACCCATTATAGACGTCTCACCGCCAAAATGGCACTTAGGGCATACTACCTGGTTTTTTGAAGAATTCATTCTAAAAAACTACGATACAACTTACCAGGTTTTTGATGAAGATTTTTCTTTTGTATTCAATAGCTACTATGAAACCGTTGGCAAACGAGTTGTACGTGCCGATCGTGGTAATCTCTCTAGACCTTCAGTAAAAAAGGTTTATGAATACCGTAGCTACGTGACCCAAGCAATGAACAAATTGCTAGAATCAAATAATGACCAAACATTATTGGAAGTTCTTGAAATAGGGATTCATCACGAGAAGCAACACCAGGAATTACTACTTACGGATATTAAATATATTCTAGGCAACAATCCGCTTTTACCGAAATACAGGGACTCTTTTGAGGAATATACTATTGAGAAAGACCCTCAACGTTGGATAGCCATGAGCGAAGGTATTTATGAAATAGGTCATGATTCAAGAGAATTCTGTTTTGACAATGAATTAGGGAGACACAAGGTATACCTACATGATTATCAAATATCAAACAAATTAGTTACCAATGCAGAGTATATTGAATTTATAAAATCGGATGGTTACAAACGTTTCGACCTTTGGCATGCCGCTGGATGGGATTGGGTTCAACAAAATCAAGTAAACGCTCCATTATACTGGCACGAAATTGACGGAATTTGGCATTATTATAGCCTCAAAGGATTAACTGAAGTTGATTTACAAGCCCCTGTTACCCATATTTCTTATTTTGAAGCATTTGCCTTTGCACAATTTAAAGGATGTCGTCTACCTACCGAATTTGAGTGGGAAGCTGCACAGAACCTTTTCAATTGGGGACAACGATGGGAATGGACCGAAAGTGCCTATCTACCCTACCCCAACTACAAAAAAGTAGATGGCGCATTAGGCGAATACAACGGTAAGTTCATGGTCAACCAGAAAGTTCTTAGAGGTAGCTCCATTGCCACACCCAGCAAACATGCTAGACATACATATCGCAATTTTTTCCCAACAGACTTAAAATGGCAGTTTACCGGAATAAGGTTAGCCAAATAATTACGACATACTAATTATGCAAGACACTAAAACAGTACCGGTTGTATCAACTGAATTTGAAAAAGAAGTTTATTCTGGATTAACCGACTCTCCTAAACACCTCTCTTCAAAATATTTTTACGATAAGAAAGGTGATAAGCTTTTTCAAGATATTATGGCGATGCCAACTTACTATCTTACTGATTGTGAATATGAAATTCTTGAAAGTAACAAAGAAGAAATTACCGAATTGTTCACCGGTTTTGGTTCCTTTGATTTAATAGAACTTGGAGCAGGAGATGGTAAAAAGACTAAAATTTTACTGAAAGAATTCAGCGACAAGAATATAGATTTCACATATGTGCCTATAGATATTAGTGACAATGCGTTGAACCAACTTCATAATTCTGTTGAAAAAGAATTACCAAAAATTAAGGTCCAACCTTTTCAAGGCACCTATTTTGAAGCGCTAAAAGAAATTAATAACCGTAAGAACAGAAAAATCATTTTATTCTTAGGATCTAATATTGGTAATTTAGAACACGATCAAGCAGTTGGTTTCATGAATAATATTCAAAAACTAATGCAATCGAACGATTTACTTTTTATGGGGTTTGACCAAAAGAAAAATCCGCAGACCATATTAGATGCTTATAATGACCAAGAAGGTGTTACTGCAGCATTCAACAAAAATGTTCTTGCTAGAATAAATACAGAGCTTAATGCAGATTTTGACTTAGATCATTTTTTACATTGGGAAGTGTACAACCCAGAAACAGGATCTGCTAAAAGTTACTTAGTTTCTAAGACCGAACAAACAGTAAAAATTGACAAACTTGATTTAACGGTTAATTTCAACCAATGGGAAACCATACACACAGAAATTTCACAAAAATATGATGACGAAATCATTTCATGGTTAGCCAATGAATCTGGACTGCAAATGACTACCGAGTACGAATCTAAAGCACATGGCTATAAAAATTGTGTATTTAAAAAATCTTGATTTTAGTTACATAAATCTCATTAAAAAAGCCTGCTATTATAAATAGCAGGCTTTTTTCTTATATCAGCATGATTATTCTACAATTCTATAACAGCATTTTCAGAACCCGCGAAGTCATTCCATTGGTAACGATCAGCTTCACCGTCATTTACATATTCACCATCTACAATATATTTAAACTCAAAAGAATTCTCTTTTGGCAGATCAAATGTTCCTTTGAAAGTACCGTTCTTTTGTTTCTTTAGTGCGCTCTTCTTAGCATTCCAATTGTTGAAATCACCTACTACAGCTACTTTCTTTGCATCGTCTGTAGGCACTGTAAAAGTAACTTTACAAACTGGCTTAGTCTTTAAATATTTTTTTGCAATTGCCATGATATTAAATTTAATATTTTAAGCAAAACTAGCACAATAAAACACTCATTTACAATACTTAAGACATTTTTATCAAATCCTTAATAATTATCCTTTTTATAGATGCACAATAAAATTTAAGGATAAAAAAATTCTTTATTATGAATACCGTTAGCTTGTTTTTAAAATTTTAACAATGGCATCTATCTCTGCTTCCGTATTGTAGAAATGAAAACTTAACCTTACACCATTACCACGTTGTGCACAAAATACATCGTTATCTTTCAATTTTTGAAAAGTAGCGTCATCCGCTTTAATATTGAAAATGGTACTATGTTCTTTTCTATTTTTAATTTCATCGGATAACAGACCTAAGTTTTCAAATTCAGACTTTGCTTTCTTTGCCAGTATACGGTTATGTGCCGTAATCTTATCCATCCCTATTCTTTCAAAAAAATCAATGGAATACTTCAAACTTCCAAAAATCAATGAAGATAAATGACCAGGCTCAAACTTTTTGGCAAACCTAATTTCATTCTTTTTATCGAAATCACCATCTGCCGCATTAAAACCTATATTATTTATAGCAAATTCATTCTTAACTTGATCTGAGAATAACATAAAACCGTTACCATAACCAGCCAATAACCATTTATACGCACTAGCTCCCAGAACGTCAATTCCAGAATTATCAAAATCAAAACTAGTACTACCACAAAACTGGGTACCATCTACCATGATAATTAATTTGGGATTATCTTTTTTTAATTCCTTCAAGAAATCCAAATCAATTGTAAATCCGTCTAACCACTGCACCAAGCTCAGGGCAAGGACATCAATTTTTTGATTGGATACGGCTTCTTTAATTCGCTCTTCTAAATCAGTTGTCTGTGCTATATAAGACACCTCAAAATCTCTATTTTCAAAACTCCAATTAAGAGAAGGATAATCATTCTCTACAAGTAATACCTTTTTATCCTCATCCAATCCTTCTAGAAGAATATTGAGTCCTGATGAAAAATTACTGACTAAGGCTACATTCTGTCTTTTGCAGTTAAAGAACTTACCAACTGTAGAGCGTGTATCTTTAATTACTTTTAATGCTTGTTCGCGCATATCGCTACCATCTATAAGAAAATCTAAATCATGCTCTTGACGCCATTCTAATAAAGAATCATATAATAAACCATACACTGCGGTGTTCGCATAAATACCTTTTCGTAATACTGGGAATTCCTTTCTAATTTTCTCCATTGGTTATAGGGTATACTACAATTGCTGTATATTTATACCAAAGATAGGCAGCGAATGTTTTCTAGAAACAAAAACACCTCCAAATTAGATTTAGAACAGCATGAGCTTTTAGAGAACGCTCAAAAAAGAGTGAAACAAAAGAAACGTCTCTATACGCATTTTGTAGTCTTTTTGGTAGGTAGCGTCTTCTTGGTCCTTATCAATAAAATATTAAAATACGGACAAGAATATAATTGGTTCGTTTGGGCAATTACCTTTTGGGGCTTTTTATTTGTGCTTCATATTTTCAATGTTTTTATTACCAATAAATTCATGGGCACCGATTGGGAGCGCGCTCAACGAGAGAAACTGGTTGAGAAGCAAAAGAAACGCATTGCTGAAATGGAGAAAGAAATTGAACAGGAAACAACACCACCTTTATCAATTAAGGAAGAACCTAAAAAAAAATTGCTTTGAGAACACTTATAATGATAGCGGCCGCTGCAGAAAATAATGCATTGGGCAAAGACAATGATCTACTTTGGCATTTACCAGATGATTTTAAAAGGTTTAAAAAATTAACCTCTGGGCACAAAATTATAATGGGTAGAAAAACATATGAGAGTTTTCCAAAACCGTTACCAAACAGAACACACATTATTATTACCAGAGACAAGGACTACAGTGTTGAATTCGATGAATGTATAGTGGTACATTCTCTTGACGATGCCATAAATTTAGTTGAAAATGAAATTGCATTTATAATTGGAGGTGGAGAAATATATAAGCAAGGTGAAAAGGAATCTGACAAAATTGAGCTTACCAGAGTTCATGGTTCTTTTGAAGATGCCGATACTTTCTTTCCCGAAATAGATGAGAATTATTGGATGCTTACCAAACAAGAATTTCATCCAACAGATGAAAAGCATAAGCTTTCTTTCACCTATTTAACATACGTAAAAAAAGAAACAGCCCTTAAAAATCTTTAAAGGATACAGAATGTTTGACTTTTGCCGGACTTAATATGGAAGCTAGCACTTTCTCATCCCCATTAGTGAAAAATTGATGCGTACCCAACTCGTTGGAATTAATTAATAAATTATTTTGCTCCAGCACTGATTTAGTCTGTCTTGCCACTGCCTGACCTGAGTCTATTATAGTAACATTTTCTGGCAACATTTTTTTCAATAACGGAATAAGATATGGGTAGTGCGTACAGCCTAATACCAGATAATCCATTCCTTTTTCTAGCATTGGCATCATATAACTTTCTAAGAGAAGATACAATTCTTCACTTTCAAGATGACCGTTTTCAATCATTTCAACCAAGCCTGTACCTCGCTGCTCCAATATGGTAATACCTGCTGCATGATTTTTAGAAGTACTATGAAACAAACTACTCGACAATGTTCCTTTTGTGGCCAAAACACCAACAATCTTGGATTTTGAATTTATAGCAGCTGGTTTTATTGCAGGTTCTATACCTATAAAGGGAACGTTATAATTTTCCCTTAAATAATCTATTGCATTGGTCGTTGCCGTATTACAGGCAACGACTATTAATTTACAACCCTTGCTCAACAAAAATTCGGTATTCTTTATACTGAGCGCTAGAATTTTTTCTTCTGGTTTTTCTCCATAAGGTGCATTCTTGCTATCTGCCAAATAAATACAATTCTCTAAGGGTAAAAGTTCTTGAATTTCTCCCCAAATAGATGTACCCCCAATACCTGAGTCAAAAATACCTATGCGCCTGTCATCCATATTATTTTATCACCTCGGTTATAGGTTTGCCCGTTGCACCGTTTGGAAAAGATATTCCCAACAAAGCAGAAATAGTTGGTGCGATATCTGGTATTTCTGTTCTGTTTACCGTTGAACCAGACTTTATGCCTTTACCATAAAACAATAATGGTGCATGCGTATCATATATTTGAGGTGACCCATGTGTAGAACCCGTTGTACTGTATGTAATATAACCTGGTTTTAACACTATCAACACGTCACCAGACCTCTTTTGATTATAACCGTTCTGTAAGATATAAGGAATTCCAGATGTATAATCATTGCTCCACATTTGATTTGCAGTATATACCCTATCTATTGCATCATAACCCAAAACTTCTTGAGCTATTTCAACTTGTACGTCTGCCAAACTAAGATCTAAATTCTTTACTATTTTATGGTCCAAGAATATTTGATCATTAGAATAGTTTTTTATAATATCTTCAGTACCATATTTATACTGTAAAAACTCGTTTAATCTTTTTTTATTAGCAGCTGTGTCCACATATCCAGAAGGTATTTTTTCACTTTTTAGATAGGTTGGCACCTCTACAGCACCATGATCCGCAGTTAAGAACAGGGTATAGTCCCCTTCACCCACATTCTTATCCAATGCCTTGAACAGTCTTGCCAAGTCAGCATCTAATCTCAAGTAGGTGTCTTGAATCTCTTTTGAGTTAACACCGAACATATGCCCTACGTAATCTGTACTTGAAAAACTTACTGCAAGAAAATCTGTAATATCATCCTTACCCAAATTCTCTTGCTTCAATGCTTCAATCGCAAAATCAGCAGTCAAAGAATTACCAAATGGTGTTGCCTTAATGATATCAAAATTTTTATTCTTATCTAAAAGTTCTGCAGGGTTATGGGGAAAGGTAGTGGTTGTTTCTCCCTCAAATTTACCTTCAAACAAATTATTATCGGTTCCACTCTCTTTATACTCTTTTATATCTTTTAAAGTATTCCATACCTTTTTGTATGATTGGGCTGTGCCTGATGAATTAAAATCATTAACCCATTTAGGCAATTGCGTCATATAAAATGAACTTGTTATCCAATTACCTTCATCTGCGCCATGAAACCAATATGCAGCGTTAGCTGTATGTCCACCAGGCAACACTGCACCTCTATCCTTTAACGCAATAGCAATAGTTTTGCCTTTCTTTTGGTTACTTAAACGCACTTCATCCGTTATGGTCGTAACACCCATAAGATGTGGAGACATTTTACCCGCATCTGCAGTTGTACCAACAGAAGTATATGTATCGTCACTTGCGCAATATACACTGGCATCTGACTCCTTATCATACCAATAATTACCAATAATTCCATGTACCGCAGGCGTTGTACCAGTATACACAGATGTGTGACCAGGCCCTGTACTAGTTGGTGCGTAGTTGAAATGATTATTCTTACAATTAAAACCTTGCTCAACAAGTCTTTTAAATCCGTCGTTTCCAAAGTGATCATAAAAACGAGTTAAATAATCATAACGCATTTGATCTACTACAATACCTACCAATAATTTAGGCTTTACCCTTAAAAGATTGTCATTACCGGTTTGCTTATTTTTCTTTTGAGCGCTTAATACGCCTACAAACAACATGGTGCTCACTAACAAAGAAGCAACAAAATAATTTTTCATTTTCATTGAGATAGGATTGTAGCACAAATGTAAATAATTTACACCTTTAAAGATTAAACCGAGGTTAAATCAAGTCCTTTATTGTTATTTTTACGGTAAGAATTTTATTTTTAATAAATGAACTATTTAGCATCTGTAGGAAGCTATGCAATTATGATCCGTGAGGTTTTCAAAAAACCTACCAAATGGAGAATAATGAAGTCACTGATATTCAAGGAAATAGACGAGTTGATTTTTAGCTCATTAGGTATTATCATATTTATCTCCTTTTTTATTGGTGCCGTTGTAGCCATACAAACAGCACTTAACCTCACCAACCCGTTAATACCAAGAGACTTAATTGGTTTCGCAACGCGCCAGTCGGTTATTCTGGAGTTTGCACCAACTTTCGTTTCTATTATCATGGCAGGTAAGGTAGGCTCTTATATTACTTCTAGTATTGGTACAATGCGTGTTACAGAGCAAATAGATGCTTTGGAGGTGATGGGCGTAAACTCATTGAACTATTTAGTTTTTCCTAAAATCATCGCCATGTTATTTTACCCTTTTGCCATTGCCATTTCTATGTATGTAGGAATATTTGGTGGATGGATGGCAGGCGTTTTCGGCGGATTCTTAACCAGTGAGGACTTTGCTATGGGACTACAATCAGATTTTGTTCCATTTCATATTGCATACGCGTTCGTAAAAACCTTAATATTCGCCTTTGTTATTGCTACTGTACCTTCTTTTCATGGTTTTTATATGAAAGGTGGCGCATTAGAGGTAGGTAAGGCAAGTACAACTTCATTTGTTTGGACGAGTGTTGTAATCATCATTCTTAATTATATTTTAACTCAACTTTTACTAGGATAATGATAGAGGTACGAGACATACACAAATCTTTTGGCGAGGCTCATATTCTCAAGGGCATAACCACCACCTTTGAAAAAGGAAAAACTAATTTAGTAATCGGACAAAGTGGCTCAGGTAAGACCGTTTTTCTCAAATGCTTATTAGGTCTTTTCGTACCTGAAGATGGTGGCATTGCATACGATGGTAAGCTCTACTCGGAACATACGGATGATGAAAAGCGCGATTTGCGTCAAGAAATGGGTATGGTATTTCAAGGTAGTGCGCTATTTGATAGCATGACTGTGGAAGGAAATGTTATGTTCCCTCTAGAAATGTTTACCAAGCAGTCTAAATCAGAGATGAAAGACCGTGTAGATGCTGTTTTAAAAAGAGTAAATCTAGTTGATGCACATCATAAGTTTCCTTCCGAAATTTCTGGTGGTATGCAAAAACGTGTAGCTATTGCCCGTGCAATTGTGATGAATCCGAAATATCTATTTTGTGATGAACCAAATTCTGGATTAGACCCTAAAACAGCGATTGTCATTGACGACCTCATTAAAGAAATTACCGAAGAATACAATATAACCACCGTTATAAATACTCATGACATGAATTCTGTAATGCAAATTGGGGAAAAAATTATTTTCCTAAAAGATGGGCTTTTAGAATGGGAAGGCACTAAAAATGAAATCTTTAAAACCAATAACGAAGCGGTAACCAATTTTGTGTATTCATCTGACCTTTTTAAGAAAGTACGCCAAATGTATATACAAGAACAAAATTAATCTTTAGGCATTTCCTTAATTTGAATATTCTTATTATTCAATCTAAGTCTCAACCATTCTTGCATCTTAGCCATATCTTTAACCGTTTCGGCTCTTTTAGCTTCCTTTTTCCAAGTGACCTCAAAGAAGGGAATACTATCCGTCTTTGTAAAATCTGTCGAAATTAAATATGCATATCCAATTCGATCTAAGTTTTCGTAGTTGGTCTTTGCTTCAAGACTAATCTCTTTAAAAGGGATTTGATTGGATGAAATTTGATTTAAACGCATTAGCTCAGTCTCTAAAACCTGTATTTTCTCATCTTTACTGGTCAGAATACTTTTCTGAGATTCATATAACTCATTTACGTATTTAAGTTCATTTGCCTCATCGCTTCTAGAACCCTGTACAACGGCAAGCTCAGTACCATTTAATTGTTTATAATCTGCCATCTGTGTACGCCACGTAGCAATTACATTTTCTGGTATACCCTCATTACCCATAAAGAACAATTCAATTTTAGAATTACCTTCATCATCATAAACCACCTCACTAAAATCTCTTAGAAACTTACCTTCTCCGGTAAATTGATATGGTTCTATTTTCTCTGTAATAAATGATTCTGCATCTCTATTAAATAACGATTTTTTAAAAACGCTATAAAATGTAAATCCTGCTGGTATCATTACCAGTACAGCCAATAAAGAAGCCAACCTAGCAATTAACTTTCTTCGTTGCGAATTTACATAACGAACCATAGGAAATTTTAAGAGCTTAATCACCAAAAACGTCGCCAAGGCTATAAAAATAGTATTGATAATAAACAGGTACATTGCCCCTGTAGCATACTCAAAATTACCAATGGCCAAACCGAAACCTACGGTACATAAAGGCGGCATTAACGCTGTTGCAATTGCAACACCAAATATAACACTGGCTATAGTACCCTTTTTAGCACGTGCTATTACCAATGCCAAACCACCAAAAAATGCTATTAAAACATCTCTAATATCTGGCTCTGTTCTAGCTAAAAGCTCTGAAGACTCATCTCTTAGCGGAAAAAAACGATAAAATAAATATGCGGTAATGACACTAAGTACCACCATTACCGCAAAGTTCTTTAATGATCTTTTTAAGGTATCTATATCGTTGATTGCCACAGACATCCCTATTCCTAAAATAGGCCCCATTAATGGCGATATTAACATCGCGCCGATTACTACAGCTGTAGAATTGGCATTAAGACCAATAGATGCAATAAAAATAGAACATATCAAAATCCAAGAAGTATGCCCCTTAAAAGGAATATCGGCTATAATAGCTTCTTTAGTTGCTTGCTGATCTGTATTGGTTCTTATATCCAATAGCTCAGAGAGAAACTTTTTTACACTACCTAAAAGACCTTGAAAATCCTTCTTTACTTCTTCACTACCTCCACCTTCATTACTAGTAGGGGTAATATTATCTTGATTAAGATTGTTCTCCATATTTAAGCGAATTCATCACCAAAGGTATCTTTCACCTTGTTTAAAACTTGTTTGATATCCTGTTCTTTTGTTTTAGGATAAATCAAAAGTACTTCATCTTTATCAACTATGATATAATCATTTAATCCATCTACTACAACCACCTTACCTGCTTTGGACCTTATCATGTTACCACTTGCGTCTTGCGACAATACTTTTGCATTGACTACGGCATTTTTGTCATCATCTTTATCAAGCTTATCATATAAAGAGCCCCAGGTACCTAAATCGTTCCAATCAAAAGTAGCTTCTTTAACATAGATAGCTTTTGAGTTTTCCAAGATTGCGTAATCAATAGAAATATTTTCAGCCTTTGGATAGTTCTCAGAGATGAATTTCTTTTCATCATCTGTATTATAACACACTAAACCATCTCTGAACAATGCATATTGTTTAGGTTGAAAATTTTGAAATGCATTAACGATGGTTTTTGCGCTCCACATAAAAATTCCTGCATTCCATAAAAAGTTACCTTGGGCAAGAAAATCTTTTGCAGTTTCATAATCCGGTTTTTCTCTAAACTGATTTACTTTTTTTATTGCTGCAGTATCAGATTTATTAGACTCTATATACCCAAAACCTGTATTAGGAAAAGAGGGCTTAATACCTAATGTACACAAAACATCTTCAGTTTCGCATTTTTTAAAACATGCTGTAACATCTTTTGCAAAGGCATCTTCATCTTCGATCCAATGATCACTTGGCGCTACGATCATAACTGCATCTTCATTCATTTTCTGAATTTTTAAGGCAGCATACAAAATACAAGGTGCCGTATTTCTCATAGCAGGCTCAAGAACCACCTGTTCTTGTTTTACCATTGGCAATTGCTCTAAAACAAGATCATTATAACGTTCATTGGTTAGTATTAGAATATTCTCGGTAGGTACAAATTTATTTAACCTTTGAAATGTTTTCTGGATAAGGGTATCTCCTGTACCTAACATATCATGAAATTGTTTCGGGTTTTCACTTGTACTTATTGGCCAGAATCTTGATCCTACTCCTCCTGCCATTAAAACGGCATAATAATTTTTGTTCATGTCAGCTTTTTATTAATTCTACTTCAGCATTGGGTTGAAATAAAAACATCCTTCCTGTAGATATTTCTATACACTCATAACGCTTGGTTCGTTTATTTCCTTTTTTAAATAATTTTCCATTATAAATGCGAAAAACACACCCTATGGGTAATTCGTAAACGTAAGTTTTTTCCGATTGTTGTTCATCGAATTGTTTTAAAGCAATAGATAACTGAGCGTCAGTACTACTACTTGCCTTTGGGTTCTTAAAATGTCTAGCTAATAACGGTAATAATTGCGATGGAAATATCTCTGGTCTAATAAACGGAATCATTAAATGTTGAAATGTTTTTTTCCATTCTAGACCATGTGGCTTTATACCATGACCATATTTCTCAAAGGCGATTAAATGGGCGATTTCATGAATCAAAGTAATTAGAAACCTGTATTTATTTAAAGAAGCATTTACCGTAATTTGATGATTACCGTCTTTTCTTTTTCTATAATCTCCATGCCTAGTTACACGCTCATTAACGATTTTCAAATGCACCTGAGTATCCTTAATTAGTTCAAAACAAGGACTAACCGCTAACTCTGGAAGATATTTAGCTAATGTCTGCTGCATTATTATGGCGTACTACTACTAACCTGCAATATTTTACCGTTATACATTTTCTGTCCCTTTAATGCAAAGTCCATTACATATTCTGCCATTTCTGTTGCACTTACCGGAGCTTCATAACCCGGGAATGCCTCTTCTAACATTTCTGTTTGTACCGCCCCTAAAGCCAATGCGTTAAATGACGGACCAGTTTCTTTAAATTCTTCAGCCAATAATTCCGTCAAAGTCAATACCGCTCCTTTACTAGAACTGTAAGCTGAAAGCCCGGGGAATTTAGCACTACCCTGTATACCGCCCATAGAACTAATGGTAAGAACATGACCACTTTCACTCATGAAAGGAATAACAAGTTTTGTAACAGCGGCTACACCAAATACATTTACATCATATACCGCCTTAAATTCCTCTTCTGTTATTTCTAGAAATGGCTTATTTATAAGCTTACCTGCATTATTTATAAGCGCTAACACACTAGCACTTTTATCTTTTAAAAACTTAGAAAGTTGATCTCTACTTTCTTTAGCGGAGACATCAAAAGAAAATGCTTCAATATTTTCATGATTGAGATTCTTAATCGGTTCTGCATTTCTAGAAAGCGCTAAAACCTTATACCCAGCGTCAGCCAATAATTTGCTTAGCTCAAATCCTATTCCTCTACTGGTACCTGTTACTATAATGTATTCCATTAGTTATACTTTACTTCTTTTATCGGTGCATTAATAATACCTTCTAGCATTGGTACACTTTCGCTTACAATTGTAGCGATAAAACCATAATCCATTAAAGATGCCTCATCACCTACCTTATGATACTCCCCAAAGTTGGTAAAATCAAAGGAACTATAGGTTTGCGAAGGCACATTAAACTCATCATGAAATGGCGCATTGTCAGAACGTCTGAATAGATTAAATTCTTTTGCCTTTGGAAGAAACCCTACCAAATTTTTATTGGCATATCCATTACTGATTTCTGCTAAATTAGATAATTCATAACCTGTTAAATACAGACTATGATCTTTGTTTATCATTGGCACACCAACCATTTCAAAATTTAGCATGGTATACAAATTAATATTCTGATCTTTTAATGTTTTAGCTAAATGCTTAGAACCCACCAATCCTTTTTCTTCTGCAGTGAATAGTGCGAAAATTATGCTGCGTTTGTTGTTTTTATGTTCACCAAAATATTTAGCAAATTCCAAAACAGTAGTAGTACCTGATGCGTTGTCATTGGCCCCATTAGCTATAGTATCATCTCCGCCTCCGCTAATCAAGCCTATATGATCATAATGTGCGCCAATTACCACGAACTCATTTTTAAGTTCTGGATCTGTCCCAGGTAGAAAACCTACTATATTATAAGCTACACCGTCACTATAGTTTTCCAATGTATCTCTATAAGTTGCAAAATAAGGCAGAATATTATTGTTCTTGAATACGTTTTGAATATAATCCGCAGCCTTTTCAATTCCTTCACTCCCTGTATCTCTACCCTGTAATTCATCTGACGTCAAGAAAGTCATGATTGCTTCTATATCAACGGACAAAGCTTTGACAGAAACTTTTGATTTTACACTTTCCAATTCAGCCTCTTGCGATGCAGGCAGAACCGTACCCTTAACACCTTTCGGATTAGTAGGATTCAACACCGTTGACTGATTCACTTTTGCGCTTCCACAACTTAAAAGTAAAAAGCTAAAAAAAGCAACATATATATGTTTCATTATATTATCTATTTTAGAATATAAAGATAAAAAAAAGCATCCCGATGAAAGGATGCTTTTCTAATTCTATTTTCAAATCAATGTTCTACGCTAACATAGTAACAGGATTTTCTACATAATATCTCAATGTCTGAAGAAATTGTGCTCCGACAGCACCATCTACTGTTCTATGATCACAAGCAAGGGTCAACTTCATAGTATTACCTACTACTATTTCCCCATTTTTAACAACTGGTTTTTCTACAATTGCCCCAACGGAAAGTATAGCTGAATTTGGCTGATTGATAATACTTGTAAACTCAAGAATACCGAACATACCTAAGTTAGAAACGGTAAATGTACTACCTTCCATTTCAGATGGAGCAATCTTCTTGTTTCTAGCCTTACCCGCTAAATCTTTTACAGCACTACCTATTTGTGTTAAGCCCAATAAGTCAGCATGTTTTACAACTGGTACAACTAGACCCTCATCTACTGCTACAGCAACACCCATATGAATATGCTTGTGAAATTTTGTAGCATCAGCACTCCATGTAGTATTTACCTGTGGATGCTTCTTCAATGCCATTGCACAAGCTTTCAGTACCATATCATTAAATGATACTTTGGTATCAGGCAAACTATTTATTTGCGCACGTGAAGCTTTCGCATTATCCATATCTACCTCTATTGTAAGATAGAAATGCGGCGCGTTAAATTTAGAATTACCCAATGCCTTGGCAATAGCCTTACGCATATTAGAATTCTTAACTTCTTCAGTACCTTCCTCACCAGATGGCAAAGCCATAGAAACCGGCTGAGAAGCTATTGCATTATCAGCCTTTGCACTAGATGAAGCAACAGGAGCTGCAGCTGCACTTGGCGTATAATTTTCTATATCTTTTTTAGTAATTCTGCCATTATCACCAGAACCGGAAACATTAGCCAAATCTATACCTTTATCCGCTGCTATTTTTTTAGCTAAAGGAGATGCAAAAATACGTTCACCATCTGCAACCGATTTAGAAACTTCTTTCTTATTAGTTGTATCGGCAGATTTTTCATCTTCTTTTTTAGTCTCGGTAGCAGAGCTCTTTTTGCTTCCACCAGATTTATTACTTAAAACGGCATCAACATCTGTTCCTTCTGGACCTATAACTGCTAAAACTGCATCTACAGGAGAAGACTCACCTTCTTGTATACCTATATATAACAATTTACCGTTATAGAAAGACTCAAATTCCATTGTAGCCTTATCCGTTTCTATCTCTGCAAGAATATCCCCCTCTTCAACATCATCACCAACTTTCTTTAACCAACTAGCCACAGTACCTTCTTCCATGGTGTCACTTAAACGAGGCATCTTAACGATTTCAACTCCTTCAGGAATTTCACCTGAACCTTGAGCTTCGGCATCGTCAGAAGAATTCTCAGCAACAGGCTCTTCAGCAGATTCCTCTTCTGAAGCAGTTGCACCGCCTCCATTGATCAAAGCAGAAATATCTTCTCCCTCGTCACCGATAATCGCCAAAAGACTATCTACTGGAGCAGTATCACCTTCTTGAATACCAATATGCAACAAAGTACCTTCATTAAAAGATTCGAATTCCATCGTCGCCTTATCGGTTTCGATTTCTGCCA
>JAHDDP010000063.1 GCA_020629285.1 Maribacter sp. | reverse complement strand
TCGCTTTGCGTGTTATCCGTACCTGTAAAGAAATGGGTATTAAAACGGTAGCCGTATATAGTAAGGCAGATGAAGAAAGTTTACATGTGCGTTTTGCAGATGAGGCTGTATGTATTGGTCCTGCCGCTAGTAGTGAATCCTATTTAAAGATCCCAAATATAATTGCAGCTGCAGAGATTACAAATGCAGATGCCATTCACCCAGGCTATGGTTTTCTTTCAGAAAATTCAAAGTTCTCACGAATCTGTGCAGAGCATGATATAAAATTCATTGGTGCCTCTGGTGATCAAATAGACAAAATGGGAGATAAGGCTACGGCCAAAGAAACCATGAAAGAAGCCGGCGTACCTTGTGTGCCAGGTTCAGAAGGTCTATTGAAAGATGTTGCAGATGCCAAGAAGATAGCCAAGAAAATGGGCTATCCGGTAATGATCAAAGCTACTGCCGGTGGTGGTGGTAAAGGTATGCGTGCCGTAATGTCCGAAGACAAAATGGAAGAGCTTTTTGATAGTGCCGTTAACGAAGCAACCGCTGCTTTTGGTAATGGTGGTATGTATATGGAAAAGCTGATCGAAGAGCCAAGACATATTGAAATTCAAATTGTTGGTGATCAATTCGGTAAAGCTTGTCACTTGTCAGAAAGAGATTGTTCTGTACAACGTCGTCACCAAAAGTTAACGGAAGAAACTCCGTCGCCTTTCATGACAGATAAGTTGAGAGAGCAAATGGGTGAAGCTGCGGTTAAAGCTGCCGAATACATAAAATATGAAGGCGCTGGTACCATAGAATTTTTGGTAGACAAGCACCGTAAGTTCTATTTTATGGAAATGAATACCCGTATTCAAGTAGAGCACCCTATTACAGAGCAGGTTATTGATTACGATTTAATTCGTGAGCAAATACTTGTAGCTGCAGGTGTGCCGATTTCAGGTAAAAACTACCTTCCAAAATTACATTCTATTGAGTGTAGAATTAATGCGGAAGATCCTTATAACAATTTTAGACCATCGCCAGGTAAGATTACAACCTTACATACGCCAGGTGGTCATGGTGTACGTATGGATACGCATGTATATAGTGGGTACAGTATTCCTCCAAACTATGATTCTATGATCGCAAAGCTGATCACTACTGCCCAAACAAGGGAAGAGGCGATCAACAAAATGAAGCGTGCTTTAGATGAGTTCGTAATTGAGGGAATTAAAACGACCATTCCTTTCCACAGGCAGTTAATGGACCACCCAGATTATTTGGCTGGTAATTATACGACAGCCTTTATGGATGATTTTAAAATGGATCCCCAACCAGAAAATTAATAACGAACTCCAACAGCAATGTTGGAGTTTTTTTATGTTCTTTTTTAAGATTGATTTTTTATCTTCTATCAAAATGCAACTATGAATTTAAGTTACTGGGAACGTACATCTTGGTTTTCTAATATCGATTTTACAATTATAGGTAGTGGAATAGTAGGCTTAAACTGTGCTTTAGAATTAAGACGAAAGCATCCTAAAGCACGTATTCTTATTTTGGAAAAAGGAAAACTTCCTCAAGGTGCCAGTACCAAAAATGCTGGGTTCGCCTGTTTTGGTAGTATTTCTGAAATTTTATTAGACCTAAAAACACATTCAGAACAAGAAGTATTGCAATTGGTTCAAGATCGGTTTCATGGAATACAATCGCTACGTACGTTGTTAGGGGATGATGCAATTGGTTATCAGAATAATGGCGGACACGAATTATTTTTAAATCAGGATGTAGCGTTATATGAGAGCTGTCTAAAGGAATTAACGCGGGTCAATGAGCTACTACAGCCCGTCTTTAAGAATGATGCCTTTAAAGTCACGCCAGATAGTTTTAATTTCAATGGAATAAAGAGTAATTACATTTCTCAGGTATTTGAAGGGCAAATCCATACCGGTAAGATGATGTCAGCTTTAGTGCAATTAGCACAACAAAAAGGCTTCACAATTGTAAATTCAACCCAAGTACATTCTTTTGAAGATGCAGGTGCAAAAGTAATAGTCAGAACAGATGACCTGGAATTTATGACCCAAAAATTACTGATAGCAACAAATGGTTTTGCTGCTCAACTACTGTCAGAGAACGTAAAACCTGCACGGGCACAAGTATTGATTACAAAACCAATTAAAGACCTGCATATAAAAGGAACATTTCATCTAGAAGAAGGCTACTATTACTTCCGAAATATTGATGATCGAATTTTATTGGGCGGTGGTCGTAATCTAGATTTTAAAACCGAAGAAACTACTGACTTTGGCACAACTAGTTTAGTAGAAAATAAACTACAAGAGTTGTTGAAATCAGTCATTCTACCAAAAAGCGATTTTGAAATTGATTACAGCTGGAGTGGTATAATGGGTGTAGGTCAACAAAAGAAGCCAATAGTAAAACAAGTAACCAACAATGTTGCATGCGGTGTCCGATTAGGTGGTATGGGTATTGCTATTGGTAGCATTATAGGTAAAAAGCTTGCCAATGTATTAGACTAATGAAATATCCCGTTCATCCAATTTTTTAGAAATCTTATTCAAAACGTAGGTGTACTCTTGTATTTATTTATAAATTGTACGTCCCCTTAGATTATCTATTACCCAAAATGCGCTTATTGGTTTGCCTTAGAACAGCAAACTTCTAACATGGTTTGTAATAGCAAGTATACTATATGAAAAGATTGATTAGAAGAATTACTTCGGCTACATTTTTAGCCGTTATGGCAATGGTGTGTCTTAGTAGCTGCGGATTGACGAAAACCCACTATCAGCGAGAATATGCAAAAGTTTGGAAAGAATATATAAAGAGCGAGGCTTGGAAACAATCCCTTATTGCCGATAATTCATATGTTGCAGATGATTTATATGCCAGTACAGATGCTGAAGTGCCACTAGCTGATGATAATATCGTGGAATCTACATTTCATTCTAAATACGAATCTCTAGTGTCTAGAGCTTATTTTAAAATTATTACCGAGGCAGAAAAAGCAGATGCACAAATTACGGCAGATTATAAATTGCTAATCGAAAACGAGTCGGCAGTAAAAGTTGATAAGAAGAAGATTCAAGCAATAACAAAACGATATGAAGCTCATAAATCAATGCTAAACGGACTTAAATCGTGGAATATTTTTAGTGATGATCGCTCTGGTGATTTGGACTATTTTAAAGCTGAAAATGAAATAGAAATTCAAAACATGATAAGTGGTGGTGAAAGTGATAATCAAATCGTAAATTACTTGATCTATAAACTAGCAGATCTGTATCACATTGAAGGAAACTGAATCACTTGATAATTTAAAGAAAGAAGCTCATAATTTTTGCCTGCAGTTTGTTGACGATCGGTCAACTAGAATACAGAATCAAATTAAAGAATTAGAGTCTGCCTTAACCACAGAGACCAAGAGTAGCGCAGGTGATAAGCACGAAACTGGTCGTGCAATGATCCAGTTAGAGCGAGAAAAGTTAGGTCAACAGTTGGCAGAATTAGAAAAAACTCAACAATTACTATCAAAAGTACCAAAAGATAGAAATGCCCCAACCGTAGGTTTAGGAAGTTTGGTTGTTACAGATGCCTTCATATATTACATAGCTATATCTGCAGGAGAATTTAAAAGCAAACCTAAGTCCGTCTATTGTATTTCTGCCGCAACACCTATTGGTAAACTCGCCTTTGGCAAAGCAGTAGGCGATGTTTTTAGTTTTAATGGAAAGGAGTTGACTATTGTCAGCGTTCAATAGATACATCCTGGTCTTTATTTAACTATCTTAAAGCAATTAATTAAAAGACCAAACCACATATATAACTTGAATTATGGAAATATTTTACCTATTTCTTGCAGTCATTGCCATAATTATATTAACGACAAAACTAAAGATTCACGCGTTTCTTGCGCTGTTTATTATTTCAATTTTATACGGCGTTTTTGCAGGTATGCCTTATGCTAATATCATTGTTTCTATAAATGACGGTTTTGGCGGAACGCTAGGTAAAATTGGGTTGATCATAGTTCTCGGGGTCATCATTGGTGCTTTTCTAGAACATACTGGTGGTGCATTTGCCATTGCAGAGAAAGTATTGGGTGTAATAGGGAAGAAACGGGTGACGATGGCAATGGGAATCATTGGTTATATTGTTTCTATTCCGGTGTTTGCGGATAGTGGTTTTATGCTGCTACATCCTTTGAACAAAAGTCTTTCCAAAAAAGCGAAAATCTCAATTGCCGGACCGGCAATAGCATTAGGTTTGGGCTTAATGGCATCACATACAATGGTGCCGCCAACTCCGGGCCCAATTGCAGCTGCAGGTATTCTTGGTGCAGATTTAGGTTTGGTTATTGCTTTTGGGTTTCCAACAAGTATTGTCGCCTTGATTGTCGGCATCATATTCGCTAAGAAATATGCATCAAAAACCATGATAGCGCCTGATGTTGAAGATGCTTTAGAAGCAGAACAAGAAATTAAAGATTCGCCCAGTGCTTTAAAAGCATCTATACCCATTCTGGTCCCCATTTTTTTAATTGTTTTGAAGTCCGTACTGAACTCCATGGATATCGGACAAGAAATCGGACTATTGGGTTTCATCAATTTTGTGGGTGAGCCAGTTATATCGTTATTAATTGGCGTATTCTTATGTCTGCTCTTGCCTAAAAAATTGAATAATGATATGCTCTCATCGGCTGGTTGGGTAGGTAAGGCAATTAAAGATGCGGCCTCTATCTTATTGATTACAGGTGCAGGTGGCATATTTGGTAAAATATTACAGAATTCCGGCATTGCAGAAATTCTAGGGCAAACATTGACCGATTATAATATAGGTATTTTCTTGCCTTTTGTTTTAGCGGCAGCCTTGAAAACAGCGCAAGGTTCTTCAACGGTAGCGTTGGTAACTACAGCATCCATAATTATGCCGATGATGTCGTCACTTGGTTTTGATACCGAAATACAGAAAGCTCTAGTCGTAGTTGTTATTGGTGCGGGTTCTGCTGTAATTTCTCATGCAAACGATAGCTTCTTTTGGGTAGTCACTCAAATGAGCGGCATGAATGTAAAGACAGGGTATCGCCTTTTTGGCTTAGGCACTGGAGTGCTTGGTCTATCAGGAGCCATAACCGTATTTATATTCTATTCCATTTTCGCATAAGTGGATTTACATATTAGTAGTCTGGCTTACCACGACTCTGTTTTTTTAAAGAAGCGATTTTCTTGCCTTTCAATCTCTTTTCAATAGATGATCTAGTAGGTCTACTTTTCTTTCTTGCTTTAGGTACTACTAAAGATTTTTCTATAAGTTTCAAGAATCTTTTAATGACCAACTCTTTGTTTTTATGTTGGCTGCGAGATTCATCGCATTGTAATATGAGTAAGCCCTCTTTACTCAGTTTGTTACCTAATTTCAAAAGCACCCTTTTCTTCTGGCGTTCTATTAGTCCCGCCGAAGCTTCAATATGAAAAGACAATTCTACTTTAGAGGAAACTTTATTGGCATGCTGACCGCCAGGACCACTACTTCTAATGGCTTTAAATTGTAATTCGGTAAGAATTTGTTCTTTGTTCACAACTCGCTTTTGTATTAATTAGCAGCGGCTTCTTGTATGCGTTGATTGATGGTTTCAATAGCTACATTCAAAAACACTTCTTTCCCTTTTGGGTACAGTTTATCTGCGTTAAAGAAGATGGTTTCATCATCATCGCTTTTACTTTCTGTTAGGTAATGACTGCCCATTGGGTATGCTTTTTCTACCGTAACATGAAAGCCTTGAGAAGGTGATACCCGAAACTCATGAGCGTATACTATAATTTTTCTTTTGGTATTGGCATAGGTTTTAAGCACATCTATAGAAATCATACTTGCCTCGCCAAAAAGAGAGGCTACATACAAGTTTTTAGGGTTTTTATATAGTTCCATAGGTCTTGCCCTGGTTATAATTTCTTTATCACGTAAAACAACCGCGCGGTCCGCAAAAGGTAAAACATCATGTACGTCATGCGTAGCAACAATGGTAGTAATAAGATTCTCTTTCAAGTAATTGAAAATATTTCGGCGCAAGCTGTTTTTAAGAAAATTGTCGATATGGCCAAACGGCTCGTCTAAAAGCAGCACTTCTGGTTTTTGAGCCAATACTCTAGCCAAGGCAACACGTTGTTGTTGACCACCACTTAGGGTTTTTACTTTTTTATCTGCAAACTCGGTGAGCTCTATCATCTCTAATAGCTCTTGAGTTCGTTCTTTTAATTCATCAGTATAAAAAACAGATAGATACTGGCTAATATTTTCAGAAACGGTAATGAACGGCATTAAATCAAAATCTTGAGACAGGTATTTCATAAAAGGCATACCTGGGACCAGATGAAATGCAGGACCCAAAATTTGTTCGTCTTCCCAGAATATTTCGCCCTGTTCTAAATCCATTAAACCATACATTAGTTTTAGCAAGGTGCTTTTGCCGCAACCGCTTTCACCAATAATGGCCACATGCTCTCCACGTTGAATACGTAAATCAATGGACTCTAAAACTGGAAGTTTATCATATGAAAATGATAGATTCTCTACTCGTAACATGCTTTTATTCTTAGGAATGTAAAATTGAAAAATCCGTTCCAATTTGAAACGGATTTTTCAATAATTTATTGATTTAAGATAGTAATTACTCCTTAAATTCTTTTAAAACACTTTTGTTAGGTAGCTCGGTATAGCCCATATTGTATAGTGTAAAGCCAAAAATATCTGCATATTGCTCTATAGTTTTACTTACAGGCGTACCCGCCCCATGACCGGCATTTGTTTCAATACGTATTAAGGTTGGGTTCGTGCCTTCTTGTTTTTCTTGTAATTCTGCAGCAAACTTAAAACTATGTGCCGGTACTACTCTGTCATCATGATCACCGGTAGTAACTAAAGTAGCAGGGTAAGCCGTACCAGCTTTTACATTATGTACAGGCGAGTATCCTTTCAAGTACTGAAACATTTCATTATCGTCTTCGGCGGTACCGTAATCATAAGCCCATCCGGCCCCAGCCGTAAATGTATGATAGCGCAACATATCCATAACACCAACTGCAGGTAAGGCTACTTGCATTAAATCTGGTCTTTGTGTCATTGTTGCACCAACTAACAATCCGCCATTAGAACCTCCGCGTATAGCTAAGTATTCTTTGGAAGTGTATTTGTTTTCAACAAGGTATTCTGCAGCGGCAATAAAGTCATCGAATACATTTTGCTTTTTAGTTTTAATACCAGCATCATGCCATTTTTTACCATATTCGCCACCACCACGTAGGTTGGGAACAGCATAAATTCCGCCTTGCTCCATCCAAACTGCATTACCGATACTGAAAGACGGGGTTAAGCTAACATTGAATCCGCCATAGGCGTAAAGAATCGTTGGATTTTTACCATTCAATTCCGTACCTTTTTTATAGGTAATGATCATAGGCACTTTAGTGCCATCTTTTGAAGAGTAGAATACTTGTTCTGAAGTATAGTTATTAGGATTGAAATCTATCTCAGGTTTCCAGTACAAGTCATATTCACCGGTTGCGGGGTCGAATTTATAGGTAGAACTGGGTGTGTTATAATTTGTAAAAGAGAAGTACAGTTCTTTATCTTCTTTATCACCACCAAATCCACCAACGGATCCTATACCTGGTAACTCTACTTCACGAATAAGTTTACCATCATAATTATATTGAATTACCTTAGAAATAGCATCTACCATATATTCCGTAAAGAAGTAACCACCACCAGTATTGGGGTTCAATACATTCTCCGTTTCCGGAATGAAATCTACCCAGTTTTTTGCCTCAGGGTTAGCAGCGTCAACCGTAACTATCCTCTTGTTAGGAGCATTTCTGTTGGTAACGATATACAGTTTAGAACCTACATTATCAATAACATAGTTGTCAGAATCGGTGTCTTCAACCATGGGGATAAGTAATCCGTTAGGGTCTTCTAAATTTCTAATGAATAATTTATTACCAGAGGTAGAAACAGAAGCGCTGATCAGTAGGTATTTATTGTCTTCGGTAACATAGGCTCCTATATAACGATGTTTTTCTGCTGGAGTGCCACCGAATATGAGTTCATCATCTTTTTGAGAAGTACCTAATTTATGATAGTATACTTTATGTTGGTCAGTTTTGGCCGATAGCTCACTACCTTTTGGTTTATCATAGCTGGAATAGTAAAAGCCTTCTTTACCTTTCCAAGAGAGTCCGCTGAATTTAATATCAATTAGGGTGTCTTCAACGATCTCTTTGGTTTCGGCATTTAAAATTATCGCTTTTCGCCAATCGCTACCACCTTCAGAAATAAGGTAGGCAGCCAATGATCCATCTTTAGTAAAGCTTAAACCTGCTAGAGAAGTTGTGCCATCTTCAGAAAATGTATTTGGATTTAAAAATACTTCTGGTTCTTCATCACCTTTGGCTCTGTAGACAACATATTGATTTTGGAGTCCGTCATTTTTATAAAAATAGGTATAGTCGCCATTTTTGAAAGGAGAACCTAGTTTCTCGTAATTCCATAGTTTTTCAAGACGATTTTTTAAGTCGGTTCTGAAAGGAATATTTTCTAAATACCCGAAAGTAGTTTTGTTCTGTTCTTTTACCCAAGCTTCTGTTTCTGGGCTTCTATCATCTTCTAACCAACGATAAGGGTCTTTAACTTCGGTTCCAAAATAAGTATCTACAGTATCAACTTTTGCGGTAACAGGATAATTCACGGTAATAGGTTCAGGTTTAGATTCGTTTTTACAGGAAGAGATTAGCGCAAAAACAAGTAGCGCAGGTATTACTTTTTTCATGAGTAGTTCAGTTTGTACTAAAATACCATAAAAAAACCTTCAAAACAGTGAAGTTTTGAAGGTTTTAACGTTGTAAAGGATATAAATTAAACTAAGCCTTTTTCTACTAGGTATTCTGAGATTTGAACAGCGTTAGTTGCAGCACCTTTTCTAAGGTTGTCTGCAACGATCCACATATTCAAAGTATTTCTTTGCGTTTCATCTCTACGTATACGACCAACAAAAACCTCATCTTTATCATGAGCATAGATTGGCATTGGGTAGGTATTTGTATCAGGATTATCTTGAACGGTAACACCATGCATTTCGTTTAACAAACGACGCACTTCGTTTAGCTCAAAATCATTTTCAAACTCTACGTTTACAGATTCTGAATGTCCACCAGCGGTAGGTATACGTACTGCTGTTGCGCTAATTGAGAAAGTGCGATCATCTAAAATTTTCTGTGGCTCGCGCGCCAATTTCATTTCTTCTTTAGTGTATCCGTTTTCCATGAAAACGTCACAGTGAGGCAATGCATTTCTACCAATTGGGTAAGGGTAGGCCATTTCTCCTTGCACGCCGGCAATTTCATTTTCTAATTGTTTTACCGCTTTTACTCCAGTACCGGAAACCGACTGATAGGTAGAAACAACCACACGTTTCATTTTATATTTGTTGTGTAAAGGGTGCAATGCCATTACCAATTGAATGGTAGAGCAGTTAGGATTTGCAATGATTTTATCTTCTGCTGTAAGCTCATGAGCATTGATTTCAGGAACCACTAATTTTTTGGTTGGGTCCATTCTCCAAGCAGAGGAATTATCTACTACCGTAGTTCCCACTTCTGCAAATTTAGGAGCCCATTCTAAAGAAGTGTCACCACCCGCAGAGAATATGGCAATATTTGGTCTTGCGGCTACCGCATCAGCTAAGCCTATAACCGTATGTTCTTTTCCTTTAAAGGTCATCTTTTTACCTACAGAACGTTCAGAGGCTACCAATAATAACTCCGTTAATGGAAAATTACGTTCTGCCAATACTTTCAACATTACATCGCCAACCATGCCTGTGGCACCAATTACAGCTACTTTCATTTGTAAAACAATTATATTAAGCGGCAAAAATACGTATTACTGGTACTTGCACAAGTAAAAAATAACAGAATAATTAAAATATAACAAAATGTTTAATTTGTAACATTATTGTTTGTTGTAGAAAGTACGAAAGGGTAGTAAAAAAAGAACCGTCAACAATGTTAGCGAAACAAAGTTGACGGTTTTAATTAATGTAAGTTGCAGTGCAACGGTTCCCTATTGGTAGGGCGTATATTTAAGATTACTTTTTTATAGCATCTCTCTGCTAATAACTCTTCTGCAGTTGGTCCTGCTGGTGCAGCTGGAGCTGGAGGAGTTTTAGTTTTGTTGTAAGCTTTAACAATGATAAACATTACGAATCCAACAATAAGAAGGTTAACGATAGCATTTACCCATGCACCCCAACGGATAGCATTTTCTGGCTTAGCAATTGCGCCATCAGCACCAACAACAGCTTCATCTAATACGATTTTCAAATCAGCGAAATCAACTCCACCTGCGAAGTGACCTACGATTGGCATGATGATATCAGCAACAAATCCGTTTACTACTAATCCTACTGCTCCAGCTAAAATAACTGCTACAGCAAAATCGATGACGTTACCCGTCAAAATAAAATTCTTGAATTCTTTTAACATGTCTACTTAATTTATATTAATGGTTAAATTTAAAAAGTAACGCAATTTACTAAAAAATTTGATTCCTTAATGAAATGTTAACGATTCAATTTATTAAAACTCGCTTTATGCGTTGAGAAAGTCCCGTAAGTATTTCATACGTTATGGTATTAGCTGTTTCTGCAAATTCGTTCGCAGACAGGTTTTTTCCAAAAATTTCCACTTCATCTCCTTCTTCACATTCAATATCGGTAACATCTACCATGATCATATCCATACAAACATTACCAATAATTGGTGCTGGTTTACCATGTATAAGTACATACGTTTTTCCATGGCCATATTCTCTACCAATACCGTCTGCATGACCCAAAGGTAGGGTAGCGGTTATGGTTTTATGATTAGATTTGTATTTACGATTGTAACCAACAGATTCTCCTGTAGCGATGGTGTGTTTTTGGGAAATAATCGTTTTCAAGGTCATTACGGGTTGTAGATCAGTATCTACACGTGGTTCGTTACCATAACCGTATAGTCCAATTCCACTTCTGACCATATCATACTGTGCATCTGGGTAATTTATAATACCCGAAGTATTTAGTACATGCTTTAAAGTCTTGGTTTCAAAAAGTTCATCTGCTTTTTTACAAATAGCGTTGAACCGTTCTAGCTGAAGGTTTGTGAATTCGGTTTCGTTAGAATCTTCCGTTGCTGCCAAATGAGATAACAGGGCAATCGCTTTTACAGCATTCTGTTGCTGAATAAGTGTAGAGATTTCTGGTAATTCATCTACGGAAAATCCAAGTCTATTTAGTCCCGTATTAAATTTTAAATGAATAGGGTAATCTGCCTTACCGAGCTCTTGGGCTGTTGCAATGAAATCCGACAGTATATTTTTAGAATATATACTGGGCTCTAGGTTGTTTTCAATGAGCGTTTTAAAATGAACTTTTTGTGGGTGCAGTACTAAAATAGGAGCGGTAATACCACCTTCTCTAAGGGTTATCCCCTCATCTACATAAGCTACGGCAAAATAATCGGCACCTAAATCTTGAAGATGTTTGGCAATAGCTACAGAATCACTGCCATAGGCATATGCCTTTACCACAGCCATAAATCTAGTTTCCGGCTTTATTTTGGATCGCAAATAAGAGTAGTTATGACCAAGTGCCTTTAGGTCAATTTCTAAAACGGTCTCTTCTGCCTTAGCCATTTTGCTTCTTTTTAAGGGTATCGACTTCTTCAGATTTTACATCCATTGTTTTTACCTTTTCTTTCAGCATAGCCTTGTAATATGCACCTCTGCTTAAAGGTTCATATTCATTTACTTCTCCTAACATCACCAAATTATCGTTGCTAGATTTTCTATAACTGTAATTTGCCAAATTGCCCGTACGGGTGCAAATAGCATGAACTTTAGTAACATATTCTGCGGTAGCCATAAGAGCAGGCATGGGTCCGAAGGGTTTTCCTTTAAAGTCCATATCTAGTCCCGCGACAATTACCCTAACCCCTTTATTGGCCAGGTCATTACAAACGGTAACTATTTCATCATCAAAAAATTGAGCTTCATCAATACCTATAACATCGCACGTATCTGCAAGAATGCGAATATTGGCAGCTGCGGGTACTGGTGTAGAGCGTATTTCATTGGCATCATGAGATACCACCATTTCATCATCATAACGAGTGTCTACCATAGGTTTAAATATTTCAACCTTTAATTTGGCAAACTGTGCTCGTTTAAGTCTACGGATCAATTCTTCTGTCTTTCCAGAAAACATCGAGCCGGCAATGACTTCTATCCAGCCGAATTGTTCTTTATGATTAACTGTGTTTTCAAGAAACATTTTGTAATTTTAGACGAAAATAATCGGTTTTTCGTTTATTATTTAAGAATGATAAAGGTATTTAAAAAACCCGCTATTTAGGTCTTTACCGTAAAAATTGTGAGATGAAAAATAAGTTGAAACTGGAATTGAGAAAGTTATCTACAGAAATTTTAACTGCAGAGAACTTAGATGATGTTACAAAATTATATGAGGTTTCTAAAAACCTATATGAGAAACTCGCTGTGCTTAAATTTATTGAAGTAGAACTCAATGATATGGAAGTTGATGTTTCTAAAAATGCAATTGCGGCAAAATTTGAGGAAATGGCAAATGCCGTAATGAAAGGAAATACAGGAGTGCCGGAAAATAATCCGCATGAAGAGGATATAGTAAAGCACCCAGGTATGGATACCATTAAAGGTTTTATTTCTGAAATGCCGGATAATGAAGAGCTAGAAGATGTTTTGGCAGATTTTATGTCGAAACCCGACATTATGAAAAATGATAAAGAGCTCTTTACACCAAGAAAGGAAGATTTTAAACCAGTAGATACCGCACCAAAATCATTAAATGACCGTTTGGCAAAAAGTAATGTAAAAGTAGATTTGAACGATCGCTTGGCATTTGTAAAACATTTGTTCAATGATAACATGGAAGATTATAATCGTGTATTGTCTCAACTAAATACCATAGATACAGAAGAGCGTTCTATTGCTTTTATAAAAAATATGGTAAAGCCAGATTATAATAATTGGGTGGGCAAAGAACCATACGAAGAACGATTTATTGAGTTGGTATCTCGTAGATTCTCGTAACTAAAACAATATATGTATCATAAACCCAGCACTTTTGTTGGGTTTTTTATTCGATAGTAAAGATTTAAATATTCCTAAGTTTGCATCGAAATCTAAATTAAATTTTCAATTCAATGCTTCAAGGACATACCTTGAGGTTGTTCACTTTAAAATACATGGGAAAGCTTTATTTAGTGCCAACGCCAATAGGTAATCTAGAGGATATGACCTTAAGGGCAATTCGTATTCTTAAAGAGGTTGATTTAATTCTGGCGGAAGATACCCGTACTAGCGGAAAGCTTTTGCATCATTTTGAAATTGGTACACAAATGAAAAGTCACCATATGCATAATGAGCATAAAATGGTAGATTTTTTAGTGGGAAAGTTGAAAGGAGGTGAGAACATCGCATTAATTTCAGATGCAGGTACACCGGCAATTTCCGATCCCGGATTTCTTTTGACACGCGCTTGTGTTGAAGCAGGTGTAGAAGTGGAATGTTTACCAGGTGCAACCGCTTTTGTACCAGCTTTGGTCAATAGTGGTTTACCTAATGATAAGTTTGTATTTGAAGGGTTCTTACCCGTAAAAAAAGGAAGACAAACACGTTTAAAGTTATTAGCTGAAGAGCCACGTACTATAATCTTCTATGAATCTCCGCATAAGTTATTAAAGACTTTGGGCAATTTTGTAGAATATTTTGGCGCTGAAAGACCTGTTTCCGTTTCAAGGGAACTTACCAAACTTTACGAAGAAACCGTTCGCGGTACCGCAGAAGAAGTTCTAAAGCATTTTACCGAAAAACCACCAAAAGGAGAAATTGTTATTATTGTTGGGGGGAATAAGTAGAAACCAATAAAATTCTAAAGATTTAAGTGTTAATTCTAATAAGGAGTTAAGAAAATTTCAAAATCAGAATTATCTTCGTGGCGATTAATGAAAAAAATTCTCACATACACGTTTATCTTGTTATACCTCACTGCGATGGTAAAACCAGTATTGCCTGTATTAGAATATGTAATTAATCAAGATTATATAGCTGAGGTTTTATGTATTAATAAAGATAAGCCGATGCTAAATTGCGATGGTAAATGTTACCTCTCACAATTGATTAAAAAGCAGCAACAAGAAGACCATCAAGATATACCTTCTGCTGATCTTCGGGAATACCCAATTGGTTTTGTAAGTATTCTTGATTGTAATTTTCAAAGTACAATTGTTGGAACAAAAGTGGTTTCAATGCATCCTAACTTAAACGAGCAGCAGTATATATCAGCTGTATTTCATCCGCCTAACTTCTTATCTTAAAATACAACACAGTACACATATGCCTTTTTAAAAAGGTGCATACCGTTGTATACTCTAATCACGACACATATCCAGTAGTCGTGTACACAATCAATTATTTTAAAATCATGCCTAATGCAATCTATTTAGGTGAAACCATTACATAAACTAAGGTGTAATGCGCCGCTATATTTATTGGTGAAAACCAGATATAGTTTGGCGAATTATATCGAATAATTAATAAATCAACAGATGAAATCTATATATAAACTTTTTGCAGTAACCTTAATATTAACTGTATTCGCCAGTTGTAGTAACGATGACGATGCTACAGAAGAATTAATGGGCGAAAACAGCATAACTCTTGAATTTGACAATAGTGTTGGTTCAGATGATTTGCTGTTGGCAACTTCAAGTTACACCAATTCTCAAAACGAAACATTGACTATTACAAGACTAAATTACATTGTCAGTAATTTTAGATTAACTAATGATGAAGGTGAAGTGTTTACCTATGAAAAAGACGATAGCTATTTTGTAACTAGTGAAGAAACGGGTAGTACAGAAGTTGTGTTAGAGAACATACCTGCAGGCAATTATGTGTCTTTAACTTTTGGTATAGGCGTAGACCAAGAAAAGTATCTTCAAGGAGCAGAGGGTCAGGGCGATTTTTTGACCGTAGCCGAAGAAACCAATATGATGTGGTCATGGCAAGCGGGTTATAAGTTTCTAAATTTTGAAGGGACTTTCACATCGGAAACTATTACTGAGGCAACAGATTTTAAAGTACACATGGGTAGCCACGGTTCTAGTTTGGACAACTACAAAGAAGTTACTTTGAGTTTGGGGACAGATGCTTTGGTAAGCGATGAAATGTCGCCTATTATACATCTGGTAGCTGATGCTGGTGCTATTTTAGACGGAGAAAACAAACTGTCATTAACCGAGCAATCGGTAATTATGGTAAGCGAAGAAAAGTCGCCACAAGTTGCTTTGAATACTGCAAGCATGTTTACCGTAGACCATGTCCATAACGGCACAGGAGATTCACACTAAATATTTCCGGGTCGCTCTTAATAGGGCGACCCTAATTTTTAAAACGATAACAGATGAAATATTTATTTTGGGTATTACTGTCCGTGTTTTTGGTGTCTTGCATTGATGATGATTATGTGGCTATTGAGAACACGCTTTTAACGGTAGAAGTTCCAGAGAATTTTCCTGAATTGGCTTATGATATTGAGGCTAATCCGCCAACACAATTAGGATTTGAGCTGGGTAAGAAATTATTCTATGATGGCAAACTATCTTCAAGTGGGTTTATATCATGTGGCTTTTGTCATGAACAAAGTTCTGCTTTCACTCACCACGGACATCAATTTAGTCACGGTGTAAATGATTTGGAGGGTACAAGAAATACGCCTACCATATCTAATATGGCATTCTTTACTGAATTTGCTTGGGATGGTGCTACATCGCATTTAGACCTCTTTCCAATAATTCCTATCACTAATGAAGTGGAGATGGGTGAAACCATGACAGGGGTTATCAATAAACTGATAGCAGATGCCGAGTATCCAAAAGAATTTGAAATGGCTTTTGAGGAAGGTGGCGTAAATGCCGAGAACTTTCTAAAAGCGATATCACAGTTTATGGTCATGATGATTTCTTCAAATAGTAAATACGATAAGTATGTGCGGAATGAAGAAGGAGGAGAATTGACTGAGCAAGAGGCATTTGGTCTAGAAGTGTTTCAACAGAAGTGCGCTACATGTCACGCAACAGATCTATTTACCGATGGCAGTTTTAGAAACAATGGCTTGCCACCAAATCCACAATTAAATGATATTGGCAGAGCCGAAGTGAGCGGTAGCGATAGTGACAATTATAAATTTAAAGTGCCAAGTTTAAGAAACGTATCACTGACCGCACCTTACATGCATGATGGTAGGTTTGGAAGTCTAGAATCGGTATTGAATTTCTATACCAATGGCATGGTTGAATCGGAAACAATTGATGATACTCTACGCACCGATGACGGATTAGGAATAGCATTAAATGATACAGAAAAAGAGGGGTTATTAGCTTTTTTTGAAATTTTGACGGATGATACTTTTATAAATGACGAACGATTTTCAGAATATTAAAAAATGAAAAAAATAATAGTAAGTATACTTATGCTTGGCGGATTTTTTACTGCCCAAGCAAATGATTTACCAGAAGAAACAACCGCGTGTATCTGGAAAAATACCGCATATGAATATTTCTGCGATACCTGTGGGTGTGGTGGCAATGGAGGAAGTATGGGTTTTGGAACCGGATTGAATAATAACTTTGTAGGACTTAGATATATTGGTCAGAAGTACCGTTCTCGCGATGGTATTTTTGATAATTCGCCATGGATAAATGAGAATTTCAATACCGTACAGGCGTGGGGAAAATTCCCGATTGGAGACCGATTTTTATTGAATGCCATACTCCCTTATCATTCACACAATAGAACATTTGTAGATAATACAGAGCAGACTATAAATGGTATTGGTGATGCTACGGTTTTAGCATATTACAATGTACTTAAGCAGACTGCCGATAGTATAATTTCAATAAAACCAGAACATGCTTTACAAATTGGCGGAGGTATAAAATTACCAACAGGAACTTTTGATGCAGCCAATAATGAAGGCAGTGTTAACCCTGGTTTTCAATTAGGAACGGGAAGTTGGGATTATATTTTAGCCGCAAATTACGGTATTACACATAGAAATTGGGGTTTTGCCGCCCTATTGAATTACACGATAAAAACGGAGAACAGTAAAAATTATTTGTTCGGAAATCAGTGGAATGCAACATTGAATACCTATAAGACCTATTACCTGTCTCCATCGGTATCGCTTACTCCACAAGCAGGTTTGGGAGCAGAGTTCTTCGCCGAAAATAAAGAGTTTGATTTTGCTGTTCCTGACACAGGTGGCGATGTGTATTTTGCTAGATTTGGACTAGAGGCAAACTACAACAGGTATGCATTGGGCATTTCAAGTATGTTACCAATTTCTCAAAATTTGAATGAAGGTAAAGTTGAAGTAAAAAATAGGGTTTCGTTATATTTGAACATCAATATTTAATTGATGACTATTTAAAAATCTAAATAACTAACCATGACCTTAGAAGAATTCAAGAAAAAATTAGCTGCTAGTCCAAAAGAGATTTCCTTTTCAGAGACTATGGTTGCTATAGATTCTAAATATGCATTTACGCCAACCGCTTATACCAATGGTAAAGTTAGAAATGAGGTTGGTCAGAATTCCGGGTCTTGTAAATTATTCTCTTTTGCCATTAAAGAAGGACTTTCAAAAGAGGAAACCTTGGCCTGTTTTGGTCAATATTATTTTGATGAGGTATTGTTAGACCTTAAAGGAACTTCACATCAAAATATTAGAAACTTTATGGAAACAGGTTTTGAAGGATTGTCTTTTGATAGTGAAGCATTGAAATTGCTTTAGAGGCAATCTGACTAATCATTGTCAAAAGGTAAATCGTTAGTATTTATATTAAACATTCAATTCAATAGAAATATAACGTGCAAGAATTATTAGCTGAAATAAGAGGTTGCGAGGTTTGTAAGGCACATTTGCCATTAGAACCAAGACCTATTGTTGCGGGTACTAACAATTCTAAAATTATATTGGTAAGTCAGGCACCAGGTAGAAAAGCCCATGTTGAAAATAAAGCGTGGGATGACCCTAGTGGCAAAAAGCTTAGAGAGTGGCTTGGTGTAAGTGAAGAGGTTTTCTATAATCCCGATAATTTTGCTGTGCTACCCATGGGTTTTTGTTATCCGGGAAAGGGAAAGACCGGCGATTTACCACCTAGAAAAGAATGTGCTCCTTTGTGGCATTCTCAGGTGTGGGACCAATTTAAAAATGTACAGCTCATTTTACTGATCGGTAAATATTCTCAAGATCAATATTTAGGCAAGCAAGCCAAAAAGAACTTGACAGAGAATGTATTGCACTATAAAGAATACTTGCCAAAGTATTTTCTTCTACCACACCCATCACCAGTAAACCGTTTTTGGCGTAGTAAGAATCCGTGGTTCGAGGAAGATGTTGTTGGGGAGTTGCAAGAGTTGGTTGCTGATATTTTGAAATAAAATATAATTGCAAGTAACGAAGCAATCTGCTTGTTTTAGATTATCCTTTGAATTCAACCTAAAGACCTCCTGAACCACAAAAAAGGTCATGAATTAATAATTCTCAAAATTTCAAATATTCTATTAGGAAAGAAAACTAGAAGTATCGCAAATACAATAATGATAGGGATTACCGCCTATAATAATATCAAACGAATTGATTTATAGATATATTTCCCATTAAATTCTGGAAGTATATTGATATTAGGATTCATCTTCTTTTGATTCTTTAAAATTTAATAATTTATAAATTTGGTTGTATTCTAATCGCTCTTTGAATCTTGATTTCTGTTCGTAGTTCCCTAAAGTTTCAATTTTTGAATTATCAACGTCTTTCAATAATTTAATTCTTCTTTCTTTAGCTTTTTCTCTAATTATCGTAATGATAATTAGAGCTATCGACGGTGGAAGTGCTATTACCCAAATTATTCCCATATCTAATTCTTATATTAATGTTACTTATCCATTAAACGTAAACATAAATTTTTTGGCTAATAAGGGCATCTATTGTGTTGATAATTAAGTTATTAATTAAATTTATGTTTGGAAAATTACATATATAAATAAAAAGAAAAAAGGACATCTGAAGTTCGAATTATATATATGATAATCAATTAGATACGTATAATTTGAGAAAAGTTGATTGAATTAAAAAGTTGATTTATAGGAATTTAAGTTAAATTAAAGAGGACAATTTGATAAAAATAAAAATTGTCTTTTTTTGTTGTAAACAATTAAAAACCAATAAATTATATTTTATTGAAATGATAATTATTTATAAATGTAATTTTATTTACCTACCATTTGAGAAGGCATCGAGAAGCTTTCGCGTTCCAAAAGGTTCTCGATACATTTTTTAATTCAATGAAGAATTGAATTAAAAACCACTCGAACTGACAGCAGCTGTGCGTATAAAATTATTTTAGCTTTCAACTAGGTCTTGTAATTAGAAAAATTTAATTTTTGCTAATTGCTAATTGCTAATTGCTAATTGCTAATTGCTAATTGCTAATTG
>JAHDDP010000062.1 GCA_020629285.1 Maribacter sp. | reverse complement strand
ATAATAAGGACGACATAAAAATTAGAATGTTGCAAAAATTTTTATTTTTACACTACACTATTAAATTTTGCCTTTGAAACAAGTTACAATTTCCAATGCCTATTTAACCCTTATGGTGCTTGATTATGGCGCTACCATTCAAAAATTACTTGTAAAAGGTGAAGATGGTGAATATACCAATGTCGTTGTTGGGTACAACCACCCAAGTAGATATAGATTAGATGACAATGCTTTAGGTGCAAGTATTGGGCGATACGCAGGTAGAATATCTGAAGGCGGATTTGTTTTAGATCGAGAAAGATATCATTTGTACCAAGAAGACGGGGTGCATTTACATGGTGGTAAAGAAGGGTTTCATCAAAAATACTGGACTATTGATGAGGTAGATAATAGTGACAAACCTTTTGTAAAACTAAGCTATACCAGTAAGCATTTAGAAGAAGGGTACCCAGGGAATTTAACCGTGAGCGTAACTTATAAATTAATGAACAACGCTTTGCAGGTAATTTATGAGGGAATGACAGATAGAAGTACGGTCATTAACCTTACTAATCATGCCTATTTTAAATTAGATGACAATCCGTATATAGATGAGTATGATTTGCAATTAAATTGTCCGTACCGATTAGAAACTAAAGAAAACTTGTTACCTACAGGAGATATTATACCGGTTCGTAAAACAGAATTCGATTTTCTTTTGCCTAAAAAGATAGGGTTACAAAGGTTCGATACCATTTACATTAAGGATATTGGCAATGAAAAAGTTGCGGAGTTATACTCAAAAACATCTGGGATTAACATGAAAGTATATACCAATCAACCAGCATTAGTAGTGTACACTCCGACGGATTTTCCCAGTATTTGTTTTGAGGCACAGAATTACCCAGATGCTCCCAATCAACCAGATTTTCCAAAAAGTGTTTTAAGACCTGGGGATATCTATAATAACATATCTATCTTTAAATTCGATATTGATTCTAAAAGCTAATTATAGCATGAAATACTGCTAAATTTATTGTTCCTATCTTCAAATAGTATCTTTATATCACTTAAATCGATTTAAGTAATTATCATGAATTTAGCCAATCTTACCACATCAGAATTTCTTGAAGGCATCTTTACAAATAATGTTGCGATAGTAAGTAAGGCTATTACCATAGTAGAAAGTACAAAACCAGAGCATCGTATTATTGCTAATGAAATCATATCAGGTTGTATTTCAAAGAAACAAGAATCTATTAGAATTGGCATTACAGGAGTCCCTGGGGCTGGTAAAAGCACATTTATAGAACAATTTGGCGGTATGCTTACCAAACTTGGTAAAAAGGTTGCCGTACTTACCGTAGACCCTTCTAGCAGTAGAACAAAAGGTAGTATTCTGGGCGATAAGACGCGTATGGAAGAATTGGTTAAAAACCCAAATGCATACATAAGACCATCTGCTTCTGGTTCTTCATTAGGCGGCGTAACCCGCAAAACAAGAGAGAGTATCGTCATATTAGAAGCGGCGGGTTTCAACTGCATTTTAATTGAAACTATTGGCGTTGGACAAAGTGAAACTGCTGTTCACGATATGGTAGATTTCTTTCTATTGCTAAAATTGGCGGGTGCGGGAGATGAATTACAAGGCATAAAAAGAGGTATCGTTGAAATGGCAGATGCCATTGTTATCACAAAAGCGGACGGTGATAATATTCAACGTACAAAGCTTGCCAAAATGGAATTTGCACGGGCATTACATATGTTTCCGCCCAAAGAAAATGGTTGGACTCCAGAAGTTCTAACCTGTTCTGCCTTAGAAAACAGAGGATTGAACAAGGTTTGGGAATTGATTGATAAGTATTGCAAAAACATGCAATCATCCGGATTCTTTACTACCAACAGACAACAACAAAATGAAAATTGGTTGATTCAATACTTAGAACAGGAGCTATTGTCTGAATTCTACCATCATCCAAAAACTATTGAAACGTTACCACAATTAAAAAAAGACGTAATTAGCGGTAATACCTCTCCTTTTTTAGCTGCAGAAAAGCTGTTGAAGGCTCTAAAAGATTAGTAAACGCTTTAGGATGATACTACTGTACATGTAGATTATCTTAAGGATAAAAAACATAACTTTGCAGCGATTTAAAAAACAACTCAATGCAACCTGTTACCACTTCCCTTCTTTCGGTCGTTGTCCCTTTATATAACGAGGAAGATAATGTGACTCTTTTGACACAAAAAATCCACGAAAGCTTGGTAGGCTATGATTATCAAATCATTTATATAGATGATTTTTCTAAGGATAGGACTAAAAAGGTGGTTAAAGATCTAAGGGATGATAAGGTTCATTTAATTGAATTAAAGAAAAATTACGGTCAGAGTTTAGCCTTGGCAGCAGGTTTTGATTATGCTGAAGGAGAGTATATTATTACCATGGATGGCGATTTACAGAACGACCCGTCCGATATTCCACAAATGCTGACCTATGCCGTTAGCGGTGAGTATGATGTTGTAACCGGAATTCGTCAAAAGCGAAAAGATTCTCTCGTAAAAAAAATACCTTCTAAAATCGCTAATTTTTTGGTACGCCGCGTGACTAAATTAGATATTAAAGATAATGGGTGTGCATTAAAGGTTTTTACAAAAGATATTGCCAAAGACCTGAATTTATATGGTGAAATGCACAGATTTATTACACTTTTGGCATTTCTAGAAGGCGGACAAATAAAGCAAGTTCCTGTAAAACACCATGCACGCCATGCTGGGGTTTCTAAATACGGATTGGAACGTGTCTTTAAAGTAGTTGCAGATATGATGCTATTACTCTTTATTCGCAAATACTTTCAACGCCCAATTCACCTATTCGGTATTTCCGGCTCTTTAATGATCCTTGTAGGTATTTTTATCAACATATACCTAATGATAGTGAAGTTTGGTTTTGGCGAAGATATTGGCACAAGACCTTTATTAACGGTTGGTATGATGTTTATTTTTGCAGGTATTCAATTATTCACAATTGGTATTGTAATGGAATTATTAATACGTACTTATTATGAGTCTCAGAACAAAAGACCTTACCGCATTAAAAAAGTAAGTGTAGGTGGCGAAGTTAAATAAGAAAGTAACCACCGGATTAAAAGTACTGATCAGTGCCGTTTTAATTTACTTCATTTTTACAAAAATAAATGTAAGTGAGATAAAAGACATACTGATTACCAGTAATCCGTCTTACTTTATATTAGCAGCCATATTCTTCATACTATCTAAGTTCATTGGGGCAATTCGCCTTAATCTCTACTTTCACCAACTTACTATTATGCTTACTCATAAAAGCAATTTTAAGTTGTATTTATTGGGTATGTTCTACAACCTATTCTTGCCGGGTGGTATAGGTGGCGATGCCTACAAAGGTTACATTTTAAAGAAAACCTTTGATGTCAAAACCAAAAGAATGGTAAGTGTTCTGGTATTAGATCGTTTAGGTGGTTTGTTACTGCTATTTATTTACGCTTGTACCCTACTTGCTTTTATTGAATTAGAAATATTAAATGGATACCATTGGTTGTTTATTACAGCCATACCCCTGTCAGTAATCGTCTTTTGGTTATTAAACAAGAAATTCTTTAATTATGTACTTCCCATTTTTTGGAAAACTACGGCACTATCCGCATTGGTACAATTAGCACAACTGGTAAGTATTTGGTTTATATTATTAGCGTTGAATATTGAAACTAATCAAGTTTCGTACCTCATCATATTTTTAATTTCATCGATTGTAGCAGTTGTTCCATTAACTTTAGGAGGAATTGGAAGTCGCGAAGTAACCTTTTTTTATGGAGCCCAATTTTTGGGGTTAGACCAAAATGTATCGGTTGGGGTAAGTGTCCTTTTCTTTTTAATAACCGCTTTAGTTTCTCTATTCGGAGTAATTTACCACTTTAAGACTATTAAATTGGAACTAGCGCAAATAACTACTGACTCCACAGAATAGCCCTTTTAGTAAATATGCAGTAGGTGCATTTTACGTGTCACCTTCTTTCGGGTATTAGGGTTTAAGAATTTGCCTTGCAAACGTGTAATTCTAAATTGATCTACGGAAAGTTGGGAATCCCAATCAAAACCTTTTTTCTCTAGCATAGCCATCTCATCGTCGTTCACATATACCCAAACATCTTTTTTGTTCTTTAAGACTTCTGGTGTAGTAATTTGAACTGGAAATTGATTATAGAAATCTAAAGACCATGTATGATCACTACCTACTTTGTAAATACGCTCTACCGGAATATCTTTCTCAGCGATAACTTTAGACATTGAAGACCCGCCTTGATAATCTAACAGATTTGGATAAAAGTGGAGATTTAAAACAGCGTTTAAAAGTAAGGATGCACAAACTGATATCGTCAACAATTTTGCATATACATCTTCCCGCTTTAAAGCATAATATACCACCATTATTGCCGCAACAGCCAAACAGATGTAAGCCAAAACACTATGTAATTTAAAGACATAAAAGCAAATTAAGGCAGAAGCAATAAATACAATACTTAATACAAAATATTGCCCAATCATTAATCTCTTTACTGTTTGCAACTTACTGTTAAAATATAAATTATAAACATATGCTGCAGTGATAATTGCAAAAAGAGGAATAGTAATATTTAGATAATGTGGTAATTTAAATTGCGCAAAACTGATGATTATGAATATTAATGTAATACCACCAACGGTTAAGAATTCCGAACCTTGAACGTTTTTAAAGTTATGTTTTATAAATAAACGTATTTTAGTGTAAAATGCGGCAATACCCAATATTGTCCAAGGCAGAAATACCCAAAGAAATGTATGGAAAAAGAAAAAGTAATCGCTACTATTTTTTCCAATACCTTCACCACTTAAACGTTCAAAACTTTGCTCCCAAAAAATAAAGAATATACCACTACGATTGTCCTTGCCACGAATTACCTTTTCTGGATGTAAGTCAAATTGCAAATAATAGGCATATAACATAGGAGTAATCGTCATTGCAAATACCAAAAGTGCAAATAGCACTTTCCAGCTTAAAAACGCTTTCCATTTTCCTGTATAGAATAAATGACATAAAATAGGCAGACCTATAACCAAAAGAGCAATCTGCCCTTTGGTAGAGAATGCTATACCAGCTGCAAAAGCTCCTATAACAATTGCCGATACACTACCCTTTTCAATATACTTTGCAAGTTGCCAAATAGCTAAAATACTGAACCCCGTTAGTACGGCATCGGTACGAACGTCTATTGCGCCCAATACAATGGTTTGGGCGGTCATAAAAATCAATGCAGAAAGTTTACCAACATGTTTGTTATATAGCAGACTACCTAATCCATAACAACTATATGCAGCCAATAACGTAGCTAGTATTCCGGGAATACGATAAGACCAATCATGAATACCGAATATTTTATAAGATAAGGCTGCCAACCAGTAGTGCATATGCGGCTTATCCAAATACTCTTCAGGTCCTTTAAAAAGACTAAAAAAATCATTTTCTTGCACCATTCTCATGGCCATTACGGAAAACTGTGCAGAATCATTTTCAAATAACGTCACGAACATACCTGCGACGTATACCAAAAAAATCAAAGCTATTAAAAACCAGTACCTTAGATTAGATATCATAGGGAGAATTTGCGAAGTGCAAATATAAATAACTTTACAAATAACCAGCCGAATAACGAACCTATAACGGCACCCGTAATGATGTCTAACGGAAAGTGTACACCAATATAGACCCGGCTATAAGCAACCAATGCGGCCCAAATAACTAACAGGAAACCCAAGTATTTAATTTCCGATTTTAAAATACTTCCAAAGAACACGGCCAGCGCAAAGGAGTTTGAAGCATGTGCGGAGAAGTAACCGAATTTACCACCACAGTAACTTTTCACCAATCGCATGTAGGGTTCTACTTCTGGATCGTGACAAGGCCTTAATCTGGCAATACCGTATTTGAAAAAATTTCCTAACTGATCCGTAACCGTTATCAATAAGGCAACGGAAACTAAGAGTAGTAACGTTTTTTTAGTACCAAACTTCTGAAAGGAAAGTATCAACAAAAAAAGATACAGCGGTATGGCACTAAATTTATGGGATACGAACTGAAAGAAATTATCCCATTGCGGAGAACCTAATCCGTTGAGGTATAAAAAAAAATCTTTATCCAACTGTAAAAGCTCTTCAAGCATAATAGTTAATCTTCGTATCTAGAAACTTCCCTGTCATAAAAAGCAGTAGCCGCTTTTATTAAATTCTCCGCCTCTTCTTCCAGTTCTTTTTCATCTTCCTTCGAAAATTCTTCAAGCCATTCTACCTCATCATCCTCAAGATTGATAATAAACCTTGGAAACTCTGTATGAACTACAAATATTGCAGTAGGATAATCTGTATTATCACCCAATAAAAATTTTGGAAATTCCATAAAAATTATAATCTATAAATTGAAAATTCATTACCGCCAATGATGCAAACACCCTTATGCGGCAATTAGTTTTTTAGTTAAATAATCAAATCGAATATACAACATAATAGCCGATGCCGTTAGTCCTGTAAGCAAACCAATCCAAATTCCAGTACTTTTTAAATCTGTATGTAGACATAAATAATAGCTAACAGGAAAACCGATAAGCCAATATGAAATAAAAGTTATCAGTGTAGGTATTTTTACATCTTGTAAACCACGTAAAGCACCTAATACAACCACTTGTACTCCGTCAGAAATTTGAAAAAATGCGGCTACTAACAATAATTCTGCTGCAATAACCAATACTTCTGTATTATCGGTCAAATTGGTCATATCTTCAATATCCAAATATAAGGACGGAAACCAATGTCTACCGATTAAGAATAAAGCTGCAAAAATTATTTCCAATAAAAAAGTCAAGAAAAATATAGATTTCGCAATTCGCCTTAATTCTTTAAAATTAGCCAATCCTTTCTGGTTCCCCACCCTAATCATGGCGGTAACCCCTAGACCCATACCGAACATAAAGGTCATACTACTCAAATTCAATGCAATTTGGTTTGCGGCTTGTGCATTCTTACCTAAAACACCACTTAACCAAATTGCCGAGGTAAAAATACCGACTTCAAAAAACATTTGTAAAGCAGAGGGGAAACCAAGTTCAATAATCTTCTTCATTACGGCTTTTTCGATTCTAGAAAAATTGAAACCGGTAACGTAATACTTGAACTTCTCTTTAGTTTTTAAAATGAACCAAAGGTATATTACCATAAAAAATCTAGAGACCAAAGTACCTATGGCGGCACCAACAATTCCCATTTCTGGAAATCCGAAATTACCGAAAATCAAAAGATAGTTTAAGATAATATTAATGATATTAGCCACAACGGTAGCATACATCGGGTATTTGGTCTGAGACAACCCTTCGGAAAACTGCTTAAATGCTTGAAATATGATTAACGGTACTAATGAAAAAGCAACTAGATCCAAATAGGGCAATGCCAGTTCTACAACTTCTATAGGCTGTTTCATGGCATACATAATTGGCTTTGCCAGTAAAATAAGCCCAAACAGGGTTAACCCTAGCACAGTACATAAAACTAGACCATGCTTTAAAGCGCTTTTTGCATTTTCCTTATTTCCTGCTCCATCCGCTTCAGCCACTAAAGGTGTAATTGCAGTTGAAAAACCAATACCCAAAGACATCGCTATAAAAACAAAACTATTGCCTAATGATACCGCTGCCAATTCGGCCGTGCCTAATTGCCCCACCATAATATTATCTGCCAACTGCACAAAAGTATGACCCAACATTCCTAAAATAACAGGAACCGAGAGCTTAACATTATAACGAAATTCTTTAGTGTAATTTTTAAACAAAACCTAAACAAAAATTTTGTCAAAGGTACCGTTATTTGTACGAATTATGCGTTATAAAACTTACGATATAGTATTTTTAAAATTAGCTGTTGAGCAGTGAAAACAAATCATTTTACTAATTGCAAGCTTCCACTCCAAAGTACCAGTTGGCACATTGAAAACGAATAATTATGTAGAAGACCATTAGGTTAATCTCACTAAATATTTTTGAAAATACAATTAATCATTAATCTATTAGTTAAATAAATACTAATACCTTGTAGCTAGTCGTTATAAATATCAACTACCATTAATTATAAGTATTATGAACCTTGATCCCATGGTTTGGATTATCGATGATGACGATATATCTAAATATGTAATGAAGCGATATCTTAATCAGTTATCGATAACGAATGTTATCGATTTTCCAGATTCAGTTCAACCGCTAAAGTTTATTCAAGATAACTACAGCTCACTAGATAAATTACCCGATATCATTTTCTTAGATCTGCATATGCCCATTCTTAATGGCTTTGATTTTATTGAAGACTATAAAATACTTGCAGATAAAATTGGAAAAAAAATTAATATCGTCATGCTTACATCATCGATAAATACCGAAGATGTTGAACATGCTAAATCTTATACGGAAATAACCGATTATTTCATTAAACCCATAAAATATAAAGATTTGGCAAGAATCATGAAAGTAGAACTAAAATAGCAATTATTACTCTTTAGCTTTCGCCTCGTTCCAATATACATCCATTTCTTCCAATGACATATCATTCATTTCCTTTCCATTTTCTTTTGCCTTAGTTTCAAGGTATTGAAAACGTTTTATAAATTTCTTATTGGTGCGCTCCAAAGCGTTCTCTGGGTTAACACCCAAAAATCTGGCATAATTGATCATAGAGAAAAGCACGTCGCCAAACTCGGCCTCGATCTTCTCCTTATTACCGGCCGCTACCTCAATTTGCAGCTCACCAAGTTCTTCTTCTACTTTTTCAAAGACCTGTTGTGGCTCATCCCAATCAAAGCCAACACCAGAAACTTTATCTTGTATTCTATTGGCTTTCACCAAAGCAGGCAAACTTTTGGGCACCCCTTCTAGAACACTTTTTTTGCCTTCCTTTAATTTAATCTGTTCCCAGTTTCGTTTTACGTCTTCAGCATCTATAACCTTTACATCGCCATAAATATGTGGGTGTCTATTTACGAGTTTATCACAAATGGCATTAGCCACATCGGCAATATCGAAATCATTGGTTTCAGAGCCGATTTTAGCATAGAAAATAATATGTAAAAGCACATCACCTAGTTCCATCTTTACCTCATTGAGGTCGTTATCTAAAATAGCATCTCCCAATTCATAGGTTTCTTCAATAGTTAAATGTCGTAAAGATTGCATCGTCTGCTTTTTATCCCACGGGCACTGCTCTCGCAACTCGTCCATAATGGTCAACAACCTATCTATTGCCTCTAATTGTTCCTTTCTGCTATTCATAAATGTGCTTTTCACAAAAGTACATAACCATAGATCGACTCGCTAAAAATCCTGTTTTGTTTTCGTACATTTAAAAACATATAATTTATTTGACAATTTGCCCTACTCAGGCAGCCATCATATTTTAAATTATCTTTTTCAAATACAACAACTAACAACAGAACAACAATGAAGACACGTAGAGATTTTTTAAAAAACCTAGGATTATTAAGTACCGCCACGCTATTAATGCCACAAATCGGTTTAGCCACAACCAAAAAATCAGGTTATGGTGTGCAACTTTATTCTTTTAGAGATGGCATGTTAACAAACCCCAAAAAAACTTTAGAGCAAATTGCAAGTTTAGGTTTTAAGGAAATAGAAAGCGCTGGTTCATCAAAAGGGTATTACTACGGACTTACACCTTCTGAAATGGCATCAACATGTAAGCAATTAGGAATGTCTCTAACTAGTGGCCATGTACATTTAGATGATAAATTTGAACAAACAATGGAAGACGCCGTAGCCTCTGGACAAGAATATTTAATATGTTCATCATTGCCAACAGAAGGGCAAACAATAGATAATTACAAAAGCGTAGCAGAGCAGTTTAATATTGCCGGCGAAGCTTGTAAAAAGCGAGGATTGAAATTTGGTTATCATAACCATGAGTATGAATTTGAATCTGAAAATGGAGAAGTACTTTACGATGTTCTTATGGATAATACACAAGAAGATTTAGTGCACATGGAGCTAGATTTGGGCTGGGTCGTAGTGGCAGAAAAAGATCCTTTACACTACTTCAAAAAATATCCAGGTAGATTTCCCTTATGGCATTTGAAGGATATGAATATGCATGAAAAGGTAAGTACAGAATTTGGCAAAGGTATTCTTGATATTGACTTAATGCTGAAAAACAAAGAATTATCTGGCGTAAAGCATATTTATATTGAACAAGAAGAATATGCAAATAACCCATTTAAAAGTATGCAGTATAATATGAAATATTTAAACAACATATAAGCTAGAATAATGAAAAGCAACTATAAATTTTTGAATATAATCAGCTTAGCGATATTAACATTCTCTTGCAAATCGCAACAATTGCCTTTAATACAAAACAATGCAAAACCGGTACGAATCTCTAATGAATATAGCTTTACAGAAGGCCCTGCTGCCGATAAGGACGGAAATGTATACTTTACAGATCAACCTAATGATAAAATTATAAAATGGAACGCCACTGACAATTCATTTACCGTATTCAAAGAACCGGCAGGTAGGGCAAATGGATTGTACTTTGACCATAATGGCCATTTGTTGGCCGCTGCCGATGAAAAAAATGAATTATGGCGTATTGATAGAAATGGTAATGTCGACACCTTGATTACAACTTATAAAGGCAAAAAATTAAACGGACCTAATGATATTTGGGTAGACTTAAAAGGAGGCATATATTTTACAGACCCTTACTACCAAAGGGAATATTGGTCAAGAACCAAAGCTGATATAACAGAAAAAAACGTATACTATATATCTCCAAATACAAAAGAAGTTTCAGTAATTGCCACCGGTTTTGTTCAGCCTAACGGAATAATTGGCACTGCCGACGGAAAAACACTTTATATTGCAGATATTGGCGATAAAAAAATCTACTCCTACGCCATTCATGAAAATGGCGAATTAAGCGATCGCAAACTTTTTACCAACATGGGCTCAGATGGTATGACAATCGATAATAAAGGAAATGTTTATTTAACCGGTAAAGGTGTTACCGTTTTTAATTCTGAAGGAAAATTACTGAAGAATATACCCATAAATGAGAATTGGACAGCTAACGTAACTTTTGGCGGAAAAAATCAAAATATATTATTCGTTACCGCAATGGGATCAATTTATACCTTACCAATGAATGTTCATGGGGTCAGGTATTGAAAACACCCTGTAAAAGTCATTTTCATTGACTCGCAAAATTCATAAATCACGTTTTTAAAGGCCTTAATTGAAAGAAACAAAATCATGAATCATTGATATTCACACAATTCGGGGTTCTAAATTATTAATTACGCAACAAACATATTTAAATATTCATAATTCCTCGATTTTAATTATCTTAAACGACTTAAAATCCAACCAAATTATGATTACGTATATTTTTGAATTTATTGGCACCGCAATGTTAATTCTAATAGGAAATGGCATAGTTGCCAACCTCGTTTTAAAAGGAACAAAAGGAGCTGATGCCGGATGGACAGGTATTTCACTTGCCTGGGGTATTGCCGTGTTCATTGGTGTCTTTATTTCTGCCGATGCCAGCGGTGCTCATTTAAACCCTGCGGTTACCGTTGCGCTTGCAGTTGCCGGAAAATTTTCATGGACATTGGTACCTGGCTATGTTGTTGCCCAAATTTTAGGAGCCATGATGGGTAACCTTTTAGTATGGTTCAATTACAAAAAACAATATGAAGCTACAGAAGATACCGATGCAATTTTAGCCACCTTCTCCACTTCACCAGCAATTAAAAGTCCGTTTTGGAACTTGGTTACCGAAATCATTGGCGCTTTTGCCCTTGTTTTTGGGGTGTTTTATATTGCCGGAGGAAGCATGGGTGACAGTGCAGTATCATTAGGGTCATTAGATGCCTTACCGGTTGCACTATTAGTAATGGGAGTTGGCTTTGGTCTGGGCGGACCTACGGGTTACGCTATTAATCCTGCACGTGATTTTGGTCCGCGATTATTACATGCTATTCTTCCTATAAAAAATAAAGGCAATAGTAACTGGGGCTATGCGTGGGTGCCAATTGTTGGCCCTATCATTGGCGGTGTATTGGCAGCACTATTATACATGTTCATTGAAACCATTCAATAAAATAAAGAAAATGAAGCATTTTATACTACTTACCTGTATTTTTATCTCTATGAACGTACTTGCCCAAAAAACGGTAGACCTGCCATATGAAGAAAGTCCCACTGTAACATGGTCTACAGAAGAAAGGGAATATTACTCTGATATTTGGGAAAATGAAGTTATTACCAATGTTGCTGTACCAAGACTAGAAGTTTTTGAAGCAGACACGCCAAATGGTACCAGCGTTATTATAGCACCAGGTGGCGGACTTTACGGCTTAAGCATTGAAAGTGAAGGTAGAGCTGTCGCTAAATGGCTGAACAAACAAGGTATTACCGCTTTTGTACTAAAATATAGATTAGTGCCAACCGGTGTTGATGGTATTCAAGAAATTTCGAATGAAGCTGAAACGAACCCAGCTAAGATTGGTGAGCGGGTTACACCAGTTTTACCATTATCTATAGCAGATGGGCTTGCCGCAATTACGTATGTCAGAACAAACGCTACCAAAATGAAATTAGACCCTAACAAAATAGGGTTTATGGGTTTCTCTGCTGGTGGAGCGGTAACAATGGGGGTAACCTTTAATTATACCGAAGCTAATAAACCTAATTTCATAGTACCAATATATCCTTGGATGACGGTAATACCTGAATATACCGTACCCCAAGATGCACCGCCGATGTTGGTGATTTGTGCATCTGACGACCCTTTAGGCCTGGCTAAGCCAAGTGCAGATTTATATTCTGCCTGGTTAACAAACGGAAAAAATACAGGAATGCACATGTACTCTAAGGGCGGACACGGATTTGGAATGAAGGTTCAAAACCTACCATCGGACAATTGGATAGCAAGATTTCACGAATGGGCATTGACGGAAGGGTTTACCGTAGTTAAAACACAATAAACATGCTTATGACAACACCTCTTTTCAATAGCATCAAAAAAATTAAAATACTTACCATTTTTGCATTAATAGCTTCGCTACAAAGCTTTGCCCAAACGGAAAATGTATTTACAAATGAGGTAAAAGATATCACCGTTAAATATGACAGTATCTGGAACTCCTATAAAGAGACCATTGTTTTTACCGGTAGTTCTAGTGTACGGCTATGGGGAGATCTAAAAGAAAAATTTCCCGATCATCAAATTATAAATAGTGGATTTGGCGGCTCTCAAGCATCGGATCTATTGTTTTTTATAGATGAGTTAATCCTATCCTATAATCCTAAAAAAGTATTTATCTACGAAGGTGATAATGATTTATGGGCAAAAAAAAGTCCTACTGACGTTCTTAATACCACCACAGAGATCATCCGTCGAATAAAAGCAAAAAATGCGTCTACACAAGTTATTTTAATATCGGCAAAACCAAGTATCAGCCGATGGAAAATCAGAAATAAATATAGAAGGTTAAATAGAAAAATGAATCGTTTTGTAAAAAGTGACCCAACCCTATTTTACGTAGACGTCTGGAAGCCTATGTTGAACAAAAGAAAACTAAAAACCGATATATTTATTGAAGACGGTTTGCATATGAACCAAAAAGGCTATGATATTTGGTACGATGCCATGAAAGATTTAGTAAACCAACCTTAATTAAATTACATGATGAAGACCTTTTGCATTCGAAGTCTATTTTTTGCAAGCTTGACCCTACTTTTAATAGCATGTACCGAAGAAAAGAAAGAACGCATTGTAATGCCCATTACAGATTTGTCTGATGAAAGCCTAATACCAAAGCCTTTAAAAACGATATCAACCAACTCTGCGTTTGCTTTAGATCAGTTTACAGCTATCTACACTTCTAAAAATGCTACTGGTTTTGAAGAAGTAGGCACATTTTTAGCTGGTAAAATAAAAGATAAAATAAACCTGACCATTCCGGTAAATAGTCAAGATGCCAATACGGTAGAAAGAGTAATTTATATCAACCAGAGCGATAGTACGGATTTAGCCTCACCTGAAGCATATCAACTGTACATTAATCAAGATTCTATTATCATTAACTCCAATACGGCCGAAGGAGCGTTTAGAGGTATACAAACCCTAAGACAATTAGTGCCATTGAAAAGTAATGACACCTTAGCACCTCAAAAAATATGGCCAGTACCTTCGGGTAAAATTATCGACAGTCCTAATTTTGAATATAGAGGCTCGATGTTAGATGTGGCTCGACATTTTTTTAGCGTTGATGATGTTAAAAAGTATATTGATCTGTTATCATATTACAAAATAAATATGCTTCACTTACACCTAAGTGACGACCAAGGTTGGAGAATTGAAATTAAATCATGGCCCAAGTTAACTGAAGTTGGTGGTAGCACAGAAGTTGGTGGAGAATCTGGCGGGTTCTATACCCAAGAAGATTATAAAGAAATAGTACGTTACGCAGCAGAAAGGTATATGACCATTATCCCTGAAATCGATATGCCCGGTCATACCAATGCAGCGTCGGTTTCGTACCCATTCTTGAATGGCAACGGAAAAACCCCTAAATTATATGAGGGTATGCGTGTCGGTTTTAGCACTTTTGACACAAGAAAAGATACCGTATATGCATTTATAGACGATGTAGTAGAAGAAATAGCAGCAATTACGCCGGGCCCGTATTTTCATGTGGGCGGTGATGAAAGTCATGTAACCAAAAAGAAAGACTACATCCACTTTATCAATAAAGTTGAAAAAATAGTTCAAAAACATGGCAAACGCATGATCGGTTGGGACGAAGTTGCCATTGCCGATATAGACGCTACATCAATTTCTCAATGGTGGGCAAGTGAAGAGAATGCCCAAAAAGCAGTTGATAAGGGAATGCAAATTATTGTTTCTCCGGCTAAGAAGGCATATTTAGACATGGAGTACGACACCTTATCTAAATTTGGACTTCATTGGGCAGCATATATACCTGTAGATACCGCTTATAATTGGACACCCGAAGAGTACGGCGTACCAATGAAGAATATACTTGGGGTCGAAGCCCCACTTTGGTCAGAAACCATCAGTAATATTGATGAACTTGAGTATTTGGCTTTCCCAAGAATAATTGGGTATTCTGAATTAAGCTGGAGTATAAAAGAAAATAGAGACTGGGAAAATTACAAAGTAAGGTTGGCAGACCAAGCTCCATTTCTTGATAGAATGGATGTAAAGTACTACCCATCTAATTTAATAGACTGGAAAAAAAGCGATTATAGTTATAAAACCATAACAAAAGATTAATCAAAACTTTAAACAAATTGCCTTGATCAATCTTCAAGGCAACTGTTTATCTTAATAAATGTTTGGCTTAATTGATCACAATTTAATGGTTTTTCAACATAATCTTTTACATTATCATATTGAGCAGCTTTTATCTTGTCTTCGGTTCTACCTGATGAGGTTACCAAATAAATTTTAGCATTAGGGCATAAATTAAGTCGCTTTCTTTCCTCTAGAAATTCCCACCCGTCCATAACCGGCATGTTAAGGTCTAGCAGAATAATATCTGGATCTTGGTTTGTCGTTATATACTCAATGGCTTCTCTGCCATTTGAAACAGATTTAAAGTTCTTAAACCCTAATTTTCCCAAATGAGATTTGGTGATGAAATTGGTAATATCGTCATCATCGACAATTAAAATATTATTTAAATATATCATTTTATTAAAATTATAGTTCATTATAAAATTATTTTGAAAGTGCTACCTTGATTAACTTTACTCTCTACGGAAATACTACCACCATTTTCCCTAACAATACTATTTACTAAATAGAGACCTATTCCAAGACCATCTACATGGTCATGCATTCTTTTAAAAAGACCAAATATCTTTTCTTTATTGTTACAACTATCGAAACCGATACCGTTATCAGCTATTTCAATGTGGCATTTACCTTCAATTTCTTTGATACCCACTTTTATGATCAATTTTCGCTTCTCACACCTGAATTTAATGGCATTTGAAATTAAATTTTCTAATATCAAATTCAATTGATCTCGGTTATACTCTACTTGTTGGCAATTGCTGAAATTTTGTTTAATAATGATTCTATTCTTGATGATTACCTGTGAATGATCATTTTTAATCTTATCCAATAACTTAGAAAAGCTTACTTTCTCAACTTCACCTCCAAAGTTAGATTTTACCGAAATTATCGTATTTAATGCTTTAACCTTATCGCACATACTTTGGCCAGCCTCATTGAGTTTTGTGAAAATAGGTTCAAGTTCTAATGGTAAAGCATTGCTGTTCGAAATCATCATTAACAAACTTTTAATATTGGTTAATGGTGCCCTTAAATCATGTGCCGCAACATAAGAGAATTCTTCTAATTCTTGATTTTTACGTTTAAGGTTTGCGTTTACGTTCTTTAAATCATCTTTAGTTTCCCTGAGTTTCTCTACCGTAGTTATAAGGTTGGTTACATCTAACGAAGTAAAACCTAAATATTCACCTACTTTAAAGGCTCTTATCATAAACTTATGCTCACTAACTCCATTACTGAATGTTAGTTCATCAAAACCTATAGGCACACCGGTCACTAAAACATTTTTGTAAGCTGCATATCTTTCACTATTTTTTAGATAAGGAAAAATATCCAATAAACTTTTGCCGATCATTTTTTCCCTAGATATACCTAGTTTGGTTTCAGCAGCCAAATTTATATCAACGAATATGAGATCCTTATCAAGGATAACAAAAGGGGAATATGAATTATCGAAAAAGGCACCCTTTATTTCGCTGCTTAAATTTGTTATTACGTTATCCATATTTTTTGAAAATTGTATTGTATTTCTAGGCAAAGATGTAATAACACGAACAAAACTTATATGATCAGAAGACGGCAGGTTGTTTTCTCAAGACGAATAAACGTTTACTATAGACGAACGATAATCAAAGACTTTATAAATAGTAATATCTAAAAGGTTATAAACGAAAAAGGGCGCTAACTCTATTTTTCAAGAATTAACGCCCTATTCAATAAAATACTATAATTTACTCTTCTTCAGTAGTTTCTGCTTCTTCGTTTTCTAGACTGTTGAAGTCGGTTATCTTATTTTCAATTAGAATATTATACCATTGTATAACTTTTTTAATATCACTAACGTAAACACGATCTTCATCATAATTAGGTAATACTTCAAAGAAATACTCTTCTAATTTTATTTTTTCTTCTTTGTGACCGATAGCTGTTTTACCACCATTTTCCTTTTCATGCATTTTCTTGAATACATCTCTTAAAGGCACTTCCTCCTCTAGAGTATAAATAGCTATTTCAGACAACACACTAACACTACTACGCAAACTTACCGTTATTCTTTTTCCATCTAACAAAGACTCTGCTACAAAACCTGTTCTGGTTTGGGTAATCAATTTATATAAACCTGGTTTTCCCGCAACGGATAAAATTTTCTCTAACCCCATATACTATTTTAAATTTTCAGTAGACAAATATTACACTTTTCTATTAATTATAATGGCATTTTAACGTCCTTTTTTCATAGCAGGAAATTTCATACGATACTCTACATTGATTTTTCCTTTAGAAATATTGGTCAATCTACTCTTTAACATTCTCTTCTTTAAAGAAGATAGTTTGTCGGTAAATAACACTCCCTCTATATGATCATATTCGTGTTGAATAACACGAGCTAAGAGACCATCATAGGTTTCTTGGTGCTCTTTAAAATTTTCATCTAAATAAGAGATTTTAATAGTATCTTTTCTACTTACATCTTCGCGAACATCGGGTATGCTAAGGCAGCCTTCGTTAAAAGCCCATTCATCACCAGTCTCTTCTTCAATGGTGGCATTGATAAAAACTCGCTTAAATCCGTCTAACTGTTTTTGCTCATCTTCAGTTAAATCTTCATCACCAGAAAACGGCGTAGTATCTACCAAGAAAATACGAATTGGTAGTCCTATTTGTGGTGCAGCAAGACCTACACCACTGGCATTATACATGGTCTCCCACATGTTAGCGATCAAATCATTCAGTTTTGGATAATCTTTATCGATATCATCCGCTACCTTCCTTAATACGGGGTCACCGTATGCAATAATGGGTAAAATCATTTATACTGTTTTTAAAAAGTCTTGTAAAATAATCGTTGCGCTGATTTCATCGATCAGTGCCTTGTTCTTTCTTTGTTTCTTTTTTAATCCGCTATCTAACATGGTCTGAAAAGCCATTTTAGATGTAAAACGCTCATCATGCCTTTTAATAGCAATTTTAGGGAACGTCTCTGCCAACTTTACTAAAAATGGTGCAATATATACTTCAGATTCAGAAGCGGTATTATTCATTTGCTTGGGCTCACCTACTACAATGGTATCCACATTTTCACGAGGTATATAGTCAGATAAATAAGTGAAGATTTCTGAAGTATTGACCGTAGTTAAACCGAATGCTATCATTTTCATATCATCGGTTACCGCTAGCCCAATACGCTTTTCTCCATAATCAATTGCAAGAATTTTTCCCAAACTTAATTTTTGGCAAAAATAAAGGATAATTTGTTATATGTGCCTTTGCGCTCGGGTAATTACTGTACTTCAACTTATATTTGAGGAAATTTTATGAAAATGACAGAATTAAGAGCACAAATAGAAAAAGCATGGGAAAATAGAGACCTTTTAAAAGAGTCTGCTACCCAAGATAGTATTAAAGAGGTGGTAAACCTTTTAGACTTAGGAAAATTGAGGTGTGCCGAACCAACTGCAGACGGATGGCAAATCAATGAATGGGTGAAGAAAGCGGTAGTAATGTATTTCCCTATTCAAAAAATGGAAACATTAGAAGCTGGTATTTTTGAGTACCACGACAAAATGCCGTTAAAAAGAGGGTATAAAGAAAAAGGAATTAGAGTGGTACCAAATGCCGTAGCAAGACATGGTGCCTATATTTCTGCAGGTACCATCTTAATGCCTAGTTATGTAAATATCGGTGCCTATGTAGATGAGGGTACCATGGTAGACACTTGGGCAACAGTTGGTAGCTGTGCACAGATAGGTAAAAATGTTCACCTAAGTGGTGGTGTTGGTATTGGTGGTGTTCTAGAACCCTTACAAGCTTCACCGGTAATTATAGAAGACGGTGCCTTTATTGGTTCTCGCTGTATAGTTGTCGAAGGTGTTAGAGTTGAAAAAGAAGCGGTACTGGGTGCTAATGTTGTTTTAACAATGAGCACAAAGATCATCGACGTTACAGGGGAAACCCCAGTTGAAACAAAAGGTGTTGTACCCGCGCGTTCAGTAGTAATACCTGGTAGCTACACTAAAAAATTCCCAGCAGGTGAATTTCAAGTACCGTGTGCATTGATAATCGGAAAAAGAAAAGAAAGCACGAACAAAAAGACATCTTTAAATGATGCACTTAGAGAGTATGATGTAGCTGTATAAAACTCTTCATTTTCACTCCATTTCCTTTCTAGGGTATTTTATAAATTAAAATACCCTAGAAAGGTTTTTTTTATTTCTTTTTTTTAGGAATTGAACGCAACCATTTTAAAACATGTACTCTTATACCAAGAAGAAGTGTACTTAAGAGGATGGTTGTTGTGTAAGAAATTTACTTCTTAACACAATTTTTTAATTCTTTTTTTGTTATAACTTTGTTCGCTCCGATTAGA
>JAHDDP010000061.1 GCA_020629285.1 Maribacter sp. | reverse complement strand
TACTTACTAAAAGAATTTTATTGAACGACGTTATTTAATGAGAGACATAATATTTACATTCTTAAGTTTATGCTTTTTCATAGCTCAAGGTCAGACCAAAATAGGTGGTATGGTCATTGACGAGCAAGGCGATCCCGTTTCCTTTGCCAATGTATTCTTCAAGAATTCTACTGAGGGTACCATTACTAATGACGATGGCAGGTTTTATTTAGAGTCTGAAAATGAATATAGTACGGTTATCATTTCTTTTATTGGTTATACTGATTACGAACTTCAGTTAGATGCTAAAGTCACCTATGATTTAAAAATAACCATGGTTGAAGCTGCCGAGCAGTTGAACGAGGTAGTTTTAATAGCCGGTAAACAGTCAAAAAAGAATAATCCTGCTGTTGATATTCTACGCAAAATTTGGTCAAAGAAGCGTCAGAATGGGGTACGGCAGTTTAACCAATATGCTTTTGATAAGTATGAAAAGGTAGAATTTGATTTAAATACTATAGATAGTTCACTCATAAAAAGTAAAGTATTTAAAGGTTTGGAGTTCGTTTTTCAAGATTTGGATACTTCCCGCATAACAGGTAAAACCTATTTACCAATTTTCTTGAACGAGACTTTTTCTAAAATATATGGCGATAATAAGCTGAAGGAAGAGAAAGAAGAGGTTTTGGGAAATAAGAATTCTGGCTTTGAAAACAATCAGGCAATAATAGCGTTTGTTCAAGACTTGTATCAAGAGTACGATGTTTATAATAATTACTTAAAGTTCTTCGATAAAAGTTTCACTAGTCCGCTATCAAAAACAGGAGTAGATGTGTATAACTATGCCCTTAGAGACAGTGCATATATTGATAACAAGTGGTGTTATAATATTGTCTATTATCCACGTCGTAAAAATGAATTGACCTTTAAAGGCGATTTTTGGGTAAACGATTCTACCTGGGCGGTCAAGAATATTAATTTACAAGTTACCAAGAGTGCCAATATAAACTGGGTCAAAGATATCTACATCGAACAAGATTTCGAGGTAATGAACGACTCTGTTTTTCTTTTAAAACGAGATTACATGTTAAGTGATTTCAGTTTTAATAAAAAAGAAGAATCACGCGGGCTCTATGGTAAGCGAACATCTGTATATGATAACTATGAGTTTGATAAGGTAAGACCTAAAGAGGTGTATAAAAAGGATAGAAACCCTTTAGATGTTACCCAGATTTTAAAAGACGATGCTTTTTGGGAAAAGAATAGACTAGAAAGCTTAAATAAAGATGAACAAGGAATATATAGCTTGCTCGATACGCTTAAAACCGTACCTAAATTTAAAAACTATTACAATTTTGTCAGCATTTTGGGCTCTGGCTATGTTGAAGTGGATAAATGGAATTTAGACCTGGGTTCGGTCTATGATTTTTTTGGGTATAATACCGCCGAAGGAGCTAGAATACGACTTGGGGCAAGAACGTACTATGGTCAAAACGACCTTTGGCGCGTAGAGGGTTACACGGCATACGGCTTTAAAGACCATAAATTCAAACATGGTTTGGCCGGTAAAATGCTTTTAGACAAGAATAGTAGGTTTATAGTGTCTGGTGGAAACCGTAGGGATATTGAGCAGCTTGGCGTAAGCTTAACGGCTACGAATGATGTTTTGGGCCGTAGTATAGCATCTTCTTCATTATTGACCGTTGGTGCTAATAATAGGCTTACAAATATTAATCTAAGCGCCCTGAATTTTGAAATAGAACCATTGACCAATTTAAAATTATCTGTAGGTGGTACCTTTAGAACATTGAGTTCTGCATTGCCAAATGATTTTAGTTTAGATTATGTAAACCCTGAATCTCCAACAGGCGTTTCTTCAGAGATAAGACAATTCGATTTTAATGCATTGGTATTATATACGCCTGGTAAAAAAACCATAGGTTATGGTGTAGAGCGTAGAGATGTAAATGATACGTATAGTACTATATTGTTAAATTATACGAAGGGAACAAAGGGAGTGTTGAATAGTGATTTCGATTACAGTAAGCTCCAATTTTCGTATAGCCAACCTTGGCAATTAGGTGGTTTTGGCAGGTTGTTAAGTACGGTAGAATTGGGTAAAACCTTTGGTGAAGTACCTTTAGGACTTTTAAGTGTGGTGCCCGGTAACCAAACTTTTTTCTCCAATTACGGCACATTTCCAAATTTAGATTTCTATGAATTTGTGACTGATACCTATGCGGCCGTACATTTGCAGCATAATTTTAACGGAAGATTTTTCTCGAGAATTCCTTTTTTAAGAAAATATAACTTGAGAGAGATTGTTGCAATACGTGGTGTGTGGGGAGATTTGTCTGATGAAAATATAGCATTGAGCGCCCCGGCAACTATAAATACACCTTTAAACGCACCGTCTGATCAAATATATTACGAGTACTCCTTCGGTATAGGGAATATTTTTAAGGTATTTAGATTGGATTTTAATTTTAGGGGAAATTATCTGGATAATCCAGATGCAAGAAAGTTCGGAGTTACAGGAACTTTTGGATTTGTCTTTTAATTCGATTAATTTTTACAATTATAACTAATAAGTAACGTTTCATAACAAATTAGAATTTAAACAACTTTAAATATGGCAGCAGCAAAAGGATTGACCTTTGATGTTTTAATAGAAATTCCGAAAGGAAGCAGAAACAAGTACGAATACGACTTCGATTTACATAAAATCCGTTTTGATCGTATGTTATTTTCTTCAATGATGTATCCTGGTGATTACGGATTCATTCCAGAAACTTTAGCATTGGATAAAGATCCGTTAGATGTATTGGTAATGGGTACAGAACCTGTTTACCCAATGACGGTAATGGAAGTAAAACCAATTGGTGTTTTTCACATGACGGATGAAAAGGGACCGGATGAAAAAATTATCTGCGTACCTGTTTCTGATCCAATTTGGAGCAATAACAATGATATAAGTGATTTAAATCCGCATAGATTAAAAGAAATAGAACATTTCTTTCAAGTATATAAAGATTTAGAGGAGAAAAAAGTAGATACGGGCGGTTGGAGCGATGCTGCGAAAGCGGTAGAAATTTATCACGAATGTGTAAAGAGATATGACGATAGTGAGCACAAAGCGAAGCGCACTTTTATGATATAAATAATATTTTACATCATTTAAGCCACTTTTAATAATAAAAAGTGGCTTTTTTTATTCTATTCTAATTTACTACATTAGTTGATCTAACAACTAACAATAGATTAAATGGAGTCAATGATGATTTACATGCCAATTCTTATGGCAGTACTAGGCCTAGTTTACATGGGCGTAAAAAGATCTTGGGTAATGAAACAACATGCCGGAGATGGAAAAATGAAAGAAATATCGGATTACATTTATGAAGGCGCCTTGGCCTTTTTAAGTGCAGAGTACAAGCTTTTAGCTGTATTCGTGGTAATTGTGAGTGTTCTGCTTGCTATCGTTTCTTTTGTAGTGCCCACAACACATATGTTAATTGTGGTCGCATTTATTTTTGGAGCTATATTTTCTGCATATGCAGGTAATATAGGTATGAAAATAGCAACAAAAACGAATGTAAGAACAACACAAGCTGCACGCACAAGTTTGCCAAATGCATTAAAGATATCTTTTGGTGGTGGTACCGTAATGGGACTAGGTGTTGCTGGATTGGCGGTGTTGGGACTGACCGTATTTTTTATCATATTTTTTCAATTTTTCATGGGCGGTGTTTGGACATCGACTATGGATATGACTGTCGTTCTTGAAACACTTGCAGGTTTCTCTTTAGGAGCGGAGTCAATTGCACTTTTTGCACGTGTGGGCGGTGGTATTTATACAAAAGCTGCAGATGTTGGTGCCGATCTAGTAGGTAAGGTAGAAGCGGGTATACCTGAAGATGATCCTCGTAACCCGGCCACTATTGCAGATAATGTAGGTGATAATGTAGGTGATGTTGCTGGTATGGGTGCAGATTTGTTCGGTTCGTATGTGGCAACTGTTCTAGCTGCTATGGTTCTAGGTAACTATGTTATAAAAGATATGGGCGGTAGTATTACCGATGCCTTTGGTGGTATAGGTCCTATTTTATTACCAATGGCAATAGCTGGGGTAGGTATTATTATATCGATCATCGGTACCATGTTGGTGAAAATTAAAAGTAACGATGCAAAAGAAGCCCAGGTAATGGGCGCTTTAAATATTGGAAACTGGACATCGATTATTTTGGTTGCAGTTTCTTGTTTTGGTTTAGTAACGTGGATGCTACCTGAAACTATGAAAATGGAATTTTTTGGTGAAGGATTAGTGGAGATTTCAGCAATGCGTGTTTTTTATGCCACTTTGGTTGGTTTAGTAGTAGGTGCTGTTATTTCTTCGGTAACCGAGTATTATACAGGGTTAGGGAAGTCTCCTATTTTAAAAATAGTACAACAATCAAGTACCGGTGCAGGAACGAATATTATTGCAGGTTTGGCAACGGGTATGATTTCTACATTCCCATCGGTATTATTATTTGCAGGTGCTATTTGGGCATCTTATGCTTTTGCAGGTTTTTACGGTGTAGCGTTAGCTGCCTCTGCAATGATGGCAACTACGGCTATGCAATTGGCAATTGATGCCTTCGGTCCAATATCCGATAATGCAGGTGGTATAGCTGAAATGAGTGAGCAAGAACCTATTGTAAGGGAGAGGACGGATATTTTAGATTCAGTTGGTAATACCACTGCCGCTACTGGTAAAGGTTTTGCTATTGCTTCTGCGGCATTGACTTCTTTGGCGTTATTTGCGGCGTATGTAACTTTTACGGGAATTGACGGAATCAACATTTTTAAGGCTCCGGTATTGGCAATGTTATTTGTTGGCGGTATGGTACCAGTAGTATTCTCTGCCTTGGCAATGAATGCGGTTGGTAAAGCGGCTATGGAAATGGTACAAGAGGTTAGACGTCAGTTTAAGGATATACCCGGTATAATGGAAGGTACGGGTAAACCTGAATATGATAAATGTGTAGCGATATCTACACAAGCGTCATTAAAAGAAATGATGTTACCAGGATTGTTGACCATTGGTTTTCCTTTAATCATTGCTTTTGTTCCGATGTTATTTGGAATGAACAAGTTAGCCATCGCAGAGATGTTAGGTGGTTATATGGCTGGTGTAACGGTATCTGGTGTATTGTGGGCAATCTTTCAGAACAATGCTGGTGGTGCTTGGGATAATGCCAAAAAATCATTTGAAGCAGGTGTTGAGATTAATGGAGAAATGACCTATAAAGGCTCAGAGGCTCATAAGGCAGCTGTAACTGGTGATACTGTTGGTGATCCTTTTAAAGATACATCCGGACCTTCAATGAATATTTTGATTAAATTGACTTGTTTAATAGGTTTGGTAATTGCACCAATATTAGGTGGTCACGTAGAAGATGGTGTCGCATCGTTAAATGATACTAAAGAAGTGACCATAGAAATGAATGTAGAAAGTACAGATTTAGCGGAAGCTATTGTTACCTATTCTACTACTGTTAATGGTGAGTCTGTTACAGAAGAAGTAATTTATAATGGTACTAAGGCAGAAGTAGAAGCTCAATTGAAAGCTTTTGAAAATGCTACTGTTGAGAAAAAAGGAACAGCTACAGAAATAACTATAGAAAAAGTAGAAATCAATAAACAGTAATTTTATATATAAAATATAAAAAACCATCAGCTTTGCTGATGGTTTTTTGTTTTTAGAGTTATTGTAATTTGAATGTAATAGGAATTGCGAATGATACTTTTACAGCAGAACCTCTTTGTTTGCCAGGGGTCATTTTTGGCAGTTTCGATAAGATTCTTACAGCTTCTTTTTCTAGTACATCGTGCGGACCTCTTTTTTGAATAGTGCCAATAGTACCATCGTTCTTAATCATAAATGTTGTATTCACTCTACCTTCAATGTTCATTTCTTGTGCTAATTCTGGATAACGAAAGTTTTTACGAATATGCTTTTGCATCATGTCATTAAAACAAGCTCTTTTATCTTTTTCATTTTCACACCCTGGGAATACGGGTACTTCTTCAATCGTAATCCAATTCACGTTTACCTCTACCGGCTCTTCTATAACCTCGAAATCTGATGCGTTTATCACCTCGGTTTCCGTGTTTACTTCGATGGCGATAACTTCAGTTTCTTCAATAGGGTCATCATCTTCAATAATTTCTATCTCAGTTGGTAGAACTGGTGGTTTTGGTGGTGGAGTTACTTCTAATTGAAAAACAGTAGGCTCTTCTTCAATAGAGGGGTCAATATCGTTCATGGCTACATCAATGTCATAGATGGGGTCAAATGACTTCCATTCTAAGGCGGTGTATACCATACCTAATACTAATAGTAATCCGATTACAAAGAACGTTCCGCTCTTTTTGTTCAGGTCTTTCTGTGGATTCTTTTTTGGTCTCATAATGTTTGAATTTTAGACTTGCATAAACAAGTAGGGTTATTATTTATTTACTTGTCTAAATCTATAGTAAACCTAAAGGCTGTGAAACGAGTAATGAGTTAACGCTGCTTTTGAGTGAGTGAAAGAGACATTCATTTAAAACAGGCGCTTAGAATGGATGATTGTGAACGTTTAATTCGATAATTTTTGAAATAAAAATTTTAAAGGTTGTTGAAAGACCGTAATTTTAACGTCATGGGTATTTTTAAAAAAGATAAACTTCAAATCATTAATTTTCAGTCCTACGGTAGTGCTAATCGTTTGTATGTAAGGGGTAGGGCAATTGAAGATGAAAATATCGATTTAGATCAAAAAGGTTTTTTCAATTTAATTAAAAATACATGGAAGCGTTTTGAAACCGATGAAATTAAAAATGCTCCCTTAAAAATTACATTTTCTAACGGTGAAACGGTAGAAGGTACTACTGATGGTGATGGTTATTATCTAATTGATGAGAATATAGAGGGGCTTCAAGATTTGGCAAATGATGAGGGATGGGTAAAATTTGAGTTATCATTTGGCAATACAAATTTAAAAAGGGAGATACTTCTGCAAAATCGTTTTCCCGGTGAAATGCTAATACCATGTAAACAAGCCAAATTTGGGGTGATCAGTGATATTGATGATACTATTTTACATACGGGAGTAGTGTCTTCTTTAAAATGGAAGGTCATTATAAACACAATGTTTAAAAGAGCTACTAAACGGGCTCAATTGGAAGGTGCATCGGATTTTTATACAAAACTACATCAGGGTAAAACAGGAAAAGAGGCAAATCCTATTTTTTATGTGAGTCATAGTCCTTGGAATTTGTATAGGTATCTTGAACTTTTCTTGAAGACTAATAATTTCCCTAAAGGTCCGGTTTTATTGCGTAGCATGGCGAGTTTTAAAATGAGGAAGAAGAGTGATGAAAAGCCGCAGAAGCAAAAAGAAATCAGTAATTTATTAAAATCCTATCCAGAATTACCTTTTATATTAATTGGTGATAGTGGTGAAAAAGATGGTGATATTTATCAAGAGATATCTATGCTTTTTCCGGGTAGAATAAAAGCTATTTATTTACGTAGTGTCAACCACAGCAAACGAATGGCACGTATTGAAAATTTATTTGCAGACTTTAAAGATATACCTTTTCTAATGGTCAATAAAACAGAAGAAGCAATTGAGCACGCTAAACAAAACGGATTTATATAACAGCTAGCGTTGTATATTCTTAATGGGAATCCATCTATTTTCATCAAAATCATTGAGGGCGTTGATCAATTGAAAGCTTTCAAAATTTTGTATTTCATCTTCTAGAATCCTTTTTTCCGAAATCTTGTTATGATCTAATAATCTAGCTCTGCAGGTACCTTCAAGTAAAGGGGTTGCCGGAGTTACAATTTGTTTGCCATCTGTAAATAGAATATTGGCATAAGAAGTGTCTGTTACGAGTCCGTTCTTAATAATTAGAACATCATCGAAATCTCCTTTTAACTTGTAGAGATTGTTCAATTTTTTACGGTTGTTCCTTTTTAAGTTGTAAGATATGGTGTCATCGCTTACTAGCTTGAGCGAAGAAGGTATACTGTTTTCATATGCAGAAAACGAGAATAGTGTACCATGTTGCTTGTAGCCTATACGCAATTTGTATTTTAAAGTAGGGTCTAAATTGGTCAAATGTATCCCATCGAATAAAGAATAGGTAGAGTGGGTTTTGTATAGTTGTATATAAGATCTTCTAAATCTAGCTTCGTGATAGTCGGCATTTTTAATTTGGCTATTTTCAATACAAACAGATTCAAATAATGGGTACATAAATTTTTTCTAAAAGTTCTTGATATTCATCTTCCATCTCGCTGAGGTGGGTAATTCCACCACCACTTTTATAAACTAGGTTACCATCTATTTTTTCAATAAATCTAATACTTACTGCACTATCTATCTGTTGCCCGTCAAATACGCCAAAGATTCCGGTATAGAATCCTCTTGGTGCAATTTCCGCATTAGAAATAATCTCCAAGGTTTTCTTTTTAGGTGCTCCGCTTATAGAGCCTGCGGGTAGTGTTTTTAATAATAAGGTGGCAAATTCATTTTTCCAATTCTCAGGTAGTTCCCCTTGTATTTCAGTACTCGTTTGCAGTAGTTCTTGGTCTCCTTTTTTAATGGTATCTACAAATCTAAATTTATTGACCCTAACTTTTTTAGCTATCATAGAAAGGTCATTTCGTATGAGGTCTACAATGGTATTATGTTCGTATAATTCCTTTTTATTGGAAAGTAAAAGGTCTTCTGCATTAGGCACATCACTATTGATAGTGCCTTTCATTGGGTATGAGAAAATATTTCCTTCTTTTACTTTTAAGTAGCATTCTGGAGAAAAAACAACGAACTTATCTTTGTATAACAGCTTGTACGGAGCATGTGCTTTTTGATAGATATCATCTAAATCTACAGTGGTGTCAAGTGCCGTAGGAAAGGTAAGATTTAGTAAAAAGCTATTGCCTGTATTTAGTTCGTGCTTAACGGTCGTAAATGCCTTCTCGTAAATTTCTTTAGAAATCAATGTAGGTTTTAAGTCGAAATTGGGGCTTTCAGGTGAGGTTTTGGTTAGGTTTTCATCATTACCAAGACCTTTGATATTGAAATAGATATTTTCGTTTGCCGCTTCTTCAAAAGTATAAACCTGTTTTACTTTTTTTTCAAAATCTATAATAAAGAAAAACGGAATTTCATCTTGAAGAAAACGTGTTACTTTTTTTTCAAAATCTTGCAATGTCTTTGGGCTTTTAAGAAAGTGGATTTAAAATAGACCGTTAATTTCTGCATCAATTTTATTAAGTATACTACCTAAATCTTCAGGGTTGTCAACAAAATCTAAATCGTCAACATCGATAATCAATAGATTACCTTTGTTATACCCATGTATCCAAGCTTCGTAGCGCTCGTTCAATCGGCTTAAGTAATCAATTGAAATCGTGTTTTCATATTCCCTTCCTCTCTTGTGTATTTGCTTTACCAAGTTAGGTATAGAGCTACGTAAGTAGATAAGAAGATCTGGTGGGTCAACTAAGGTCTCCATCAGTTCAAACAAACTAGAGTAGTTTTGAAAATCTCTATTGGTCATTAGACCCATGGCGTGTAAGTTGGGTGCAAAAATATGAGCATCCTCGTAAATGGTTCTATCCTGTATGATTTCCTTACCGCTTTCTTTGATTTGTAGAATTTGTCTATATCTACTATTTAAAAAGTAAATCTGAAGGTTAAAACTCCAGCGTTCCATTTGGTTGTAAAAATCATCTAAATATGGGTTCTCGACTACATCTTCAAAATGAGGTTCCCATTTATAATGTTTTGCAAGTAATCTGGTTAGGGTAGTTTTCCCGGCACCTATATTTCCGGCAACTGCTATGTGCATAGAATTAAATTGATTAATGGTTGTGTTCTTGTTCTATAAGAATATTAGATGGTACAAGATACAAGATAACTACACGAAGTAAAAACATATTTGATGTATGGTATAAAAATAATTACCTCTATGCATTTATTGACCGAAATTGATGAAAACAAAACTACGATATGTGTTGTTTGGTACTATTTGATATTTAGAACGTACAGCATTGGGGTCATTTTTTAATGAATCTTTTAAATGAGTCAATAAATAACATCATATTAAGAATTGAACAGAACATTTTTTCTATTTTTGCATCTGAATAAAAAAAGAGGAGGGATTTGACTGATTGCAACCTCTGTTTTAACCTTAGGGTATAAAGCGAAAAAAATGCTAAAGCAGTTGATGTTGATATCGTATCGCATCACACTTCTTTTCGGCATTCATTCAAATCCTTTGTAGAATAAAAAGATTGTTATGCCATATTTATTTACATCAGAATCTGTTAGTGAAGGACATCCGGACAAAGTTGCGGATCAAATCAGTGACGCGTTATTAGATAATTTTCTTGCCTTTGATCCAGAAAGTAAGGTTGCCTGTGAAACTTTGGTAACTACCGGTCAAGTTGTTTTGGCAGGTGAGGTAAAAAGCGGTACTTATTTAGATGTACAGAACATTGCCCGTGAGGTCATCAATAAAATAGGATACACAAAAGGAGAATATCAGTTTAGTGGAGATTCTTGTGGAGTAATATCGTTGATACACGAGCAGTCTCAAGATATTAGCCAAGGTGTAGACCGTGGTTCAAAAGAAGAGCAAGGTGCAGGTGATCAAGGTATGATGTTCGGTTACGCAACTAGTGAGACCGAAAACTATATGCCGTTAGCTTTAGATATATCGCACAAAATTCTGCACACATTAGCAGAATTACGTCGTGAAGGAAATGAAATTGCATATTTAAGACCAGATGCCAAGGCACAGGTTACTATAGAATATTCAGATGCCAATGAGCCAATAAGAATAGATACTATAGTTGTTTCTACACAACATGATGCTTTTGATACGGATGACGAGAAAATGTTAGCGAAAATAAAGTCTGATATTATTTCAATTTTAATCCCAAAAGTAAAAGCACAATTGCCGGCAGAAACTCAGAAGTTATTTGATGATCAGATCAAGTATCATATTAACCCAACAGGTAAGTTTGTAATCGGTGGTCCTCATGGCGATACCGGTTTAACAGGTCGTAAGATCATTGTTGATACTTATGGTGGTAAAGGAGCTCACGGTGGTGGTGCTTTTAGTGGTAAGGATCCAAGTAAGGTAGACCGTAGTGCCGCTTATGCAGCGCGTCATGCAGCCAAGAATTTGGTAGCTGCAGGTGTAGCAACCGAAATTCTGGTGCAAGTAAGTTATGCCATCGGTGTAGTAGAACCTACCTCTATTTTTGTCGATACCTATGGTACTTCTAAAGTAGGGTTGAGTGATGGTGATATTGCCAAGAAAGTAGCGGAGTTGTTTGATATGAGACCTTTTGCTATTGAAGATAGATTGAAGCTAAGAAACCCAATTTACTTGGAAACTGCAGCCTATGGCCATATGGGTAAGCAGCCAACTAGGGTAACTAAGGTTTTTGAATCGCCATATAACGGGCGTATAGAAAAAGAAGTGGAATTATTCACTTGGGAAAAATTAGATAAAGTAGCAGATATAAAGTCAGCCTTTGGTCTTTAGTTATAGCACTGTTCAATAAATAAATAAGAAGCTCCTTTAAAGGAGCTTTTTTTATGCACTGATTTTGCCTCACAAGACAATTAACACCCCTTCACAACAAGTTAAGATGGTTTGACCACAAAATCTAATTTGTAGGAAAAAGATTACATATATTTGAAGTGTAATAATTAGAGAATCCCAAATCTCGCCACCTACAAAAGATGAAATATATAGTATTTGTACAAACGAAAAACGGACAGCATATTGTTCAAGTTGAAGCCCCAAAAGTCAGCTTGTTTTTGACGCTGTTTAAAGATATGGAATCTTTAATTAACCTATTTAAATAAAAACTTAACCTACGTATGCCATGTCAAAACCTAGCAAAATTATCTTAGCCATTATGGCTTGTATAGCCCTGCAATCTTGTTCAAAAGAAACCGACCTAATTTCTGAGTATGTTGTTTTAGATGCTACTAAAACCGAATATCGTTCGGTAAAAATCACCTCGGATTTTGAAAATAAAAAATCTGAAGAAACAGTTGCATTGATTCCTTTTTCTGATTAAATTCCATGCCACTAAACACTAACCAAATGAAAAAACAATTACTCCAAGAAACTACTGTTCAAGAATATAAAGGTGATTTTTTTACTGGCATACTTTTACTTGTAAGAAAGTTGTTCATGATATAATCTTGTTCACAATTGCTTCATAAATACTGTTTTTAGATAGCATTTATGAGCAATTTCCCATTATTTATTACAGCGTTTATTTTTAAATTTTATTAAGCTTCCATGTAATTGGGTTTTGCATGGTAACTAGACTATGATGCAATTCGGCATACTTTTGCTCATGTAATCAAATAACGCAACATTTTCCTGCGTCTACCTATCTATAAACCTTCAAAAATCGAGTAAACTTTCTTAGCTTTAAGACTTCAAATTCTTAAGATATGCCAAAGATTACCATCAAACACCTTTTTGCCTTTATATTATTGGCTACAGCGATTGTTTCCTGTAGAAAAACAGCTCCCAAAACAGCAGAAGCTGAGGTTTCTGAAACATATGTGGAAGAAAATTACACTAAAAAAGAAGTAGATATTACCATGCGTGACGGTATTAAACTGCACACTACAATATATTCCCCAAAAGACACATCAAAAGAATACCCGATTATAATGCAGCGAACTCCATATAGTTCAAAACCCTATGGAGAAGGTAATTTTAAAACCAAAATAGCACCCAATATTCATATGATGCAAGATGGCTACATAGTAGTCTACCAAGATGTACGTGGTCGTTGGTTAAGTGAAGGCCATTATGAAAACATGCGCGCTTTTAATCCAGATAAAAAAACGGAGAAAGATATTGACGAAAGCTCAGATACTTATGATACCATAGACTGGTTGGTAGATAATGTAGAAAACAATAATGGCAATGTGGGTATATGGGGTATTTCCTATCCTGGTTATTATTCTACGTATGCCGTTGTAGATGCACACCCAGCATTAAAAGCAGCATCTCCTCAGGCAAGTATTGCCGATTTCTTTTTTGATGATTTTCACCATAACGGAGCCTATTTGTTGAGCTACTTTAGGGCAACATCATTATTTGGTACACCAAGGCCAGATGGTGATAAGCCTATAGATACAGCGTGGTATACACTACCGGATTTGCCAACTGAAGATCAGTACCAGTTCTTTTTAGATGAAGGTCCGTTGAAAAACTTAGATCGCTTCTTTGAATACGAAACAGCTGATATGCCACGTATGGCAAAAGAAGGTGTTACAGATGATTATTTCTGGAACGAACTTAAAGAGCACCCTAACTATGATGAAATGTGGCAAAGCAAAGGTTTGATTCAGCATTTAAAAGATGTAAAGCCTACCGTGGCAACAATGGTCGTGGCGGGAGAGTTTGATGCCGAAGATTTGTACGGACCTTTAGAAACCTATAAGAATATTGAAAAATACAATGCCGATAATTACAATACTTTAGTTTTTGGACCATGGGATCACGGCGGATGGGCACGAAGAAAAGGGCAGAATATTGTAGGTAATTATTACTTTGGTGATGGAATTTCAGAGTTTTTTCAAGAGAATATAGAAGCCAAGTTCTTTGACCACTTCTTAAAAGGAGATGGGGATAAAAATAGCGGATTACCCGAAGCCTATGTTTTTGATACTGGTAAAAAAGATTGGAAAACGTATGATACCTGGCCACCAGCGGGAGTAGTTAAAAAAGACATGTACTTATCTCCAGACCAAGAACTGACCTTTGAGCCAAAAGCAGTTGAAGAAGTTAAATTCATTAGTGATATTAAAAAGCCGGTTCCGTATTCAGAAGATATAAAAACGGTATTTACACCAAGAAAATATATGACAGACGATCAGCGTTTTGCGGCTCGCCGTGGTGATGTGTTGGTATTTGAAACCGAAGTGATGGAAAATGATATGACCTTGGCAGGTGATATTCTAGCGAAGTTGAAAGTAGCCACTACGGGTACTGCTGCAGATTGGATTGTAAAAATTATTGATGTACACCCAGCCGATGAGCCAGCGTATGAAGGAATGCAAGACCACTTAAAGATGAGCAATTATCATTTAATGGTTCGTAGTGAGGTATTGAGGGGGCGATTTAGAAACAGCTTTGCAGAGCCAGAGCCATTTGTAGCTAATGAAAAGACCGATGTCAACATAAAGTTACAAGACGTTTTCCACACCATTAAAAAAGGACATAAGCTACAAGTACAAGTACAGAGTACGTGGTTCCCCTTAATCGATTTGAATCCGCAGACCTATGTAGATAATATCTTTAAAGCAGATGAGTCCGATTTTAAAACGCAAACCCATACGGTTTTTACAGATTCTAGCATTGAGTTTTCGGTGTTGGAGTAAGAGTAAAAGAATAAATTAAATTTAGAGATATTATTAAATTTTGAAAATGGAGTTTAAGGAATTATCAATTGAAATAGAGTCAAATAGATTTTCAAACCATTTACAAATTGAAGACAATTCTAGAGTAATTTTTTCTGGTATTTTTGGTATTGGAAAAACATATTTTTTGAATAATTTTTTTAAGTCTAAAACCGAAGAATATGAGACTATTAGAATTAACCCAGTCAATTATATTGTATCTCAGAATTCTGATATATTTGAATTAATAAAATTTGATATAGCATTTCAACTTTTCTCCAAAGATTTAAACTTTGAGAAATTTGAAATAGATACAGAAAATGCTGGGGAGTATTTTTTGTTAAATCATTATAAGGAAGTAATTCAATTGCTGATTTCTAATCTTTCAAAAATAGATCGTCGAATAGGGGCGGTAGTGAGCTCCATTAATCAATTAAATGAAAAAATCGAAGAGTATAAGGAGAAGATAGAAATTGATGAACAAAAAGAATTAGAGGAATTTTTAAAAGTCTTTGCTAACAAAACGGGTACTTCCAGAGAGGAAAATTCAATAACAGAACTTTTAAATAAACTTATTACATCTATAAAAGAAAACAATCCTAATAAAAAAATAGTCTTAATAATTGATGATTTAGATAGAATTGATCCAGAACATATTTTTAGGATTTTAAATATTTTTTCAGCCCACTTGGATTTTTACGACCACATTGGAGAAAATAAGTTTGGATTTGATAAGATTATTTTAGTTTGTGACATAGACAATATTCGAGGGATATTTCATAGTAAATATGGGTCTAATATTGATTTTTCAGGTTATATAGATAAGTTCTATACTCATGATATTTTTGAATATAACTTTACTAACATAATTTCTCAGAATTTAGGTAAATTTTTAGAAAGTATAAAAGTAAGCGCTGATAATGGTAATCAAATTACATTCAAGAACCGCAATAGTTATTTTGTAAGTGAATTAAAATTTATGTTAACGCACCTAATTAAAGCAAATTGCTTGAGTATGAGAGTTCTAATAAATTTTTTAAAATCTGATTTGAATATTGCTCAAACAAATATCAAGATAGATAAATATGGATCTCACAATATAAATTCCAATTACACGGCAATATTTTTGATATTTAAAATTTTATCGAAAATTATGAACGGTGAACATAATTTTTTAATGGCGTTGGATAAATTAATTAGGTACAAGCCAGCGATTCAATTTTTTGACAGGAGGCAATATTCAGATGTAAGTTTGGGTAATTTGGTAATATTGGCTGATTTTAAAAATTCCAATCTTTTTCCTAATGAAGAAAAATATATTTATAAAATTGAAGAGTTAAATACTAGTATTTCGTATAAAATAAATTATACATCAGGCAGGTATGGAATAATTGGCGAGGTGTTAAGAGTGACTGATTATGATGGTGATATAGAAGCAACAAATTATGATTATAATTCTCGATATTTGAAAACACAAATACCTTTTTTTCAAATTGCAAAAATTGCATTTCATAATTGCCGTTATATATTGTTGGATGATAATTAATTAAGATTAGATAATTACTTTATGTTTTTGTTTCAGCAATATAACTTGGCGGTTGATTTCTTAAATATTAGAATTTTCTACCAAGCCAAAATCCCTCAGAAAAATAACAACACAACCTCAAATTATATTTTTTTCTTAAAATCTTAGGTTATTAAAAACTTCTGCCCAATATTTGTAGCTCAAAGTTCACACACGTATTGAATAGTTATCAAGAAAGGTGGAGGGATTAGACCCTTTGAAACCTTAGCAACCCTTTGTTCCATACAAAGAAGGTGCTACATTCTACCCTTAGGGGAAGGATAACAGTAATCGATTTTTTCGATATTACTTTCTTATAACTTTTTGATTTTACTTACTCACATTTTTATGTGTTTAAGTTGGGCTTTTTAATTATTAAAATAATTTTTAAAAACAACAAAATCATGAGTAATCACAAATTAGCAACAAACGCATTACACGCAGGTCACGACACAACTACCAACGGTGGTACAAGAGCAGTGCCTATTTACCAAACATCATCGTATGTCTTTAATGACACGGATCACGCAGCAAACTTATTCTCGTTAGCAGAGTTAGGTTTCATTTATACAAGATTAAACAACCCCACCAATCAAATTCTACAAGACAGGTTAGCTGCTGTAGAAGGCGGAATTGGAGCGGTGGTTTTTGCATCGGGTACAGCGGCAATCTCTACAGGGTTGTTGACATTATTAAAAGCTGGTGACCACATTGTGGCATCAAGTAGTTTATATGGTGGTACTTTTAATTTATTGAACGTAACCTTACCAAGATTTGGTATTACAACAACCTTCGTAGATGCATCTGATCCTGAAAACTTTGGAAAAGCGGTACAGGAAAACACAAGAGCATTTTTTGTAGAATCTTTAGGGAATCCTAAGTTAGATGTGTTGGATTTAAAAGGGATTTCAAAAGAATCTAAAGCGGCAGGTGTACCATTTATAGTAGATAATACGGTGGCAACTCCGTCATTATTGAATCCTATTGAACACGGAGCTAACCTAGTAATACATTCATTGACAAAGTATATTGGCGGACAAGGAACATCTTTAGGCGGAGCAATAATTGATGCTGGTACTTTTGATTGGACCAACGGAAAATTCCCGGAATTTACTGAGCCATCTGCGGGATACCACGGTTTGGTATATAGCGAAGCATTAGGTGCGGCAGCATTTACCTTTAAATTAATATTAGAAGGCTTACGTGATTTTGGTGGAGCATTGAGTCCGTTTAACGCTTTCCAAATTATTCAAGGTTTAGAAACATTACCTGTGCGTATCAAGCAGCATAGTGCAAATGCATTAGAGCTCGCTACATGGTTAGAAGGTAGGTCAGAAGTGGAATGGGTAAATTACCCAGGATTGAAGAGCAATAAGTACAACGAATTGGCAAAAGAATACTTGCCAAAAGGACAAAGTGGATTGGTTACTTTTGGTGTGAAAGGCGGATTTGAAGCTGCTAAAAAATTGACCGATGCGACCAAAATATTCTCATTGTTGGCAAATATTGGTGATACCAAATCATTAATCATTCACCCGGCAAGTACCACACACCAACAATTAACTGCAGAGCAGCAAGAAGGTGCTGGTGTAGGTCAAGATTTAATTCGTTTGTCTGTTGGTCTAGAAGATATTGAAGATTTAAAAGCCGATTTAGAACAGGCATTTGCAAGTCTTTAATTTGGGTGACTGAGCGGAGCCGAAGCAATCATACACTTCGGCTCTGCTCAGTGTCCGATTATTTATAAAATTTATATAAGGTGGCTGAGCGTAGTCGAAGCCAAAAATTGATTTTGAAATAGATGCTACATCAATTACAGATTAAAAAATACAAGACCTTAAGTGGTGCCTCTCAAGATATTCAACTGTCTTATCAGGTATTTGGTAAAGAACTGCACACGGCACCTATTATTTTGGTGAATCATGCTTTGACCGGAAACTCTAATGTTACTGGTGAAGATGGCTGGTGGTCAGCACTTATTGGTGATGAAAAATGTATCGATACCCAAAAGTATACCATTCTGGCATTCAATATTCCGGGAAACGGTCATGATAAATTCGTGATTGAAAACTATAAGGATTTTGTTGCTGGTGATGTAGCAAGAATGTTTTTATTGGGTTTGCAGCAGTTGAAAGTAAACCGTTTATTTGCTTTAATCGGTGGTTCTTTAGGTGGTGGTATTGCCTGGGAAATGGCAGCATTACAACCAGATTTAACCGAGCATTTAATTCCTGTGGCATCCGATTGGAAATCGACCGACTGGCTAATTGCCAACTGTCAGATTCAAGAGCAGTTTTTAGTGAACTCAAAACAACCGGTACATGATGCACGTATGCATGCAATGCTGTGCTATAGAACTCCGGCTTCTTTCAAAGAGCGTTTCAAAAGAAGTACGAATGAAGAGCTGCAGGTCTTTAATGTAGAAAGTTGGTTAATGCATCATGGCGATAAGTTGCAAGAGCGTTTTCAGTTATCTGCTTATAAATTGATGAATCAGTTATTGAAGACCATTGATGTCACTAGAGGTGGGGATGAGAATTTCATCAGACTACAAAATAGTGATACCAATATTCATATTATAGGTGTCGATTCTGATATGTTCTTTACCGCGCAGGAAAATAAAGATACGTTTAAGCAATTGGCGCAAGCTAAGAGTAACGTTACCTATGGCGAAGTACAGTCGCTACATGGGCATGATGCCTTTTTGATCGAGTTCGATCAAATGGAGAAATTGCTTGGTGGTATTTTTAATACCAACGGTAATATCAAGAAAATAAAGATTCTGAAGTTCGGTGGTAAGTCCCTGAGCAATGGAGAAGGACTAGAGCGTGTTTTAGATATCGTTGCCAATAAGGTAAAGAATGATGAGAACATTGCCATTGTTTTATCCGCTAGGGAAAAAGCAACGGATCAGCTAGAAGAGATGCTGGAGAAAGCCGCAAAAGGTAAAGACTATAAGTCTCAGTTTGAGGCTTTAGAAAAATATCAAAAGCATACTTATAAGAATATCAGTTTGTCGGCAGAGTTTAAAGGCTTGGCGAAATTGTACGAAGGTGTTTCTTTACTTGGAGATTATAGTGCTAAGATTAAAGATGAGGTACTGGCTTATGGGGAATTAATTTCTGCCAAGTTGGTTACCAAATTATTGATAGGTAAAGGTATCAATGCAGAGCTAGTAGATACGCGTAAGGTGATAAAGACCGATAATACATTTGGTGATGCCAAGGTATTGGAGGCAGAGTCTAAAGAGCAGGTGTTACTAAAGTTTGCGGATATTCCTAAAGATACTGTTCCGGTAGTAACCGGTTTTATTTCATCTACGTTAGATGGGGAGACAACAACGTTAGGTAGAAACGGCAGTAACTATTCAGCAGCGTTGTTGGCTAATTTTCTAGATGCTGAAGAATTACAGAATTATACACATGTAGACGGAATTTACACGGCAAACCCAGATTATGTGCCCGAAGCTAAAAAGTTGGAAAACTTGTCTTATGAAGAGGCAAATGAGTTGGCAAATTTCGGAGCAACTATTTTACATGCGAAAACTATAATTCCGCTTATTGAAAAGAACATTCCGTTACGTATATTAAATACGTATAATGATGATAGTGAAGGAACATTGATTAGTGCAAAATCCAGTAAAGAAGGTATAAAGTCACTTTCTGTTATTGAAGATGTTGCAATGATCAATATAGAAGGTCGCGGTTTGTTAGGTAAAGTAGGTGTAGATGCTAGAATATTTAAGGCTTTAGAAGCAAGTAATATTAGTGTTAGTATCATATCTCAAGGTTC
>JAHDDP010000060.1 GCA_020629285.1 Maribacter sp. | reverse complement strand
TGTAATACCTTCATAACCTCTACACTGGTTTGTGGATCAAGGTTTCCGGTAGGCTCATCGGCAATAATCAGTTCTGGATCATTTAATAATGCACGTGCAATGGCAATACGTTGTTGTTCCCCGCCAGAAAGTTCATGCGGAAACTTAAATCCCTTGGTTTTCATACCTACTTTTTCAAGTACGTTAGAAACCCTGTCATCCATTTTTGCTTTATCTGTCCATCCGGTTGCCTTTAAAACAAAAAACATATTCTGGTTAATATTTCGGTCTGGCAGTAATTTAAAATCTTGAAAAACAATACCCAGTTTTCTACGTAAAAACGGAATATCTTTTTCTTTCAATGTTTTAAGGTCAAAGTCAACCACATGACCTTCACCTTTTTGCAAAGGTAAATCGCCATAGAGCGTTTTCATGAAGCTACTTTTACCGCTACCGGTCTTACCAATAAGGTATACAAACTCCCCTTTGGCAATTTTTATAGTTACTTCACTCAACACCAAACTCTCTTTTTGAAAAATTGAGGCATCCTTAAGTTCTAAAACAATCTCTTCCATAACGCAAATGTTGTTATAAAAGTAATAAGTTCCATTTGATATTAGAGAACCCTTTTTTAAAATCTTTTTTTTTGAAGGGGTATTACACATACTTAGGTACAATTTTTGCCGTTATCACATGTGATACTGGTAATTCTAAATAGGTACAGAACACTATGCTTAAAAAAATCACCGCTTTTATTCCAATGGTATTCGGTTTGGTCGCTTTGACCAATGCCCAGGAGACTAAAATCTATACCCACGAACAGAAAGCTTTTCAAGACGCGCTAGCGCTATACAACAACGAACAATACCAAGCGGCACAGACCATTTTCGAGAAGGTTAAAGTGTCTACAAAAGACGAGGAGACCGCCGCTAACAGTGCATACTACGCAGCCAATGCGGCAGTACGTTTAAACCAGATGGGTGCAGACCGATTGATGGAAGATTTCGTTGAAAAATACCCCACTTCTACCAAACGTAATTCTGCCTTTGCCGATGTGGCAGAGTATTATTTTCAAACAGGTAAATACCCATATGCTTTAAAGTGGTACAACAAAGTAGATCAAAGCTCGCTTTCTCGTGGCGAGATGGATAAGTTCAACTTTAATTATGGCTACTCTTTATTCTCATCACGTAAAACGAAAGAGGCGGAGAAGTATTTAGAAAAAGTTGCCAATTCTCAAGTATACGGATCTCAAGCAAAGTATTACCTGGGTTATATCTCATATCAAGAAGATGATTACGAAACGGCAAATCAGCGTTTTGATCAAATTACCGATCAAGATGTTTTGGAGGAGAAATTGAGCTATTATCAGGCTGATATGAATTTTAAGCTCGGTAAATTCGATGAGGCGATCGCTTTGGCGAAAAAACAACTGCCAAAAGCTGACAGAAGAGAAGTCTCTGAATTAAATAAGATTATTGGGGAGAGTTATTTTAACTTGAAGCAATATGAAAATGCGATTCCATACCTAACGGAATACAACGGTAAAGGTGGTAAGTGGAATAATACGGATTATTACTACTTAGGTTACGCTTATTATAAAGGTGGTGACTATGCCAGTGCCATAGCTCAATTCAATAAAATTATAGGTGGTACCAATAGCGTTGCACAAAATGCATATTACCACTTGGCAGAATGTTATTTGAAGTTGGATAAGAAGCAGGAAGCCCTAAATGCTTTCCGTAATGCTTCTCAAATGGATTATAGCGCCGAGATCCAAAAAGATGCATTTCTTAATTATGCACGTTTAAGTTATGAGGTGGGTAATGCCTATGAGCCAGTTCCTCAGGTAATTACAAATTATTTAAAAACATACCCTAAAGATGAGCATCAAGATGAGATGCAGACCTTGTTGGTAGATTCATACATTACTTCAAAGAACTTTGAAGGTGCAATGACGTTGCTTGAGGAGAATAAGAACTATGCTAGTAAAGCTGTCTATCAAAAAGTAGCTTATTATAGAGGTATCGAACTTTTTATGGAAGGCGATTATAATGCTGCAGCTGAAAATTTCAATAAATCTTTAAATAGTGCAGAAGATATGCTCTTTAAAGCAAGAGCAAATTACTGGAAAGCAGAATCTGATTATCTATCTAATCGTTTTAGTGAAGCAGTACAGGGCTATACCGCTTTCAAGAATAATCCGTCCGCAAAGAATACAGAAATGTATGCCGATGTAGATTACAATTTGGCTTATGGTTATTTTAAACAAAAAGATTATTCCGATGCCATTACTTATTTCAATTCGTTTACAGCCAACGGAGCTGCAGAAGTGGAAAAATTACATGATGGTTATTTAAGGTTGGGTGATAGCTACTACGCTACTAGTAAATACTGGCCAGCTATTGAAACCTATAATAAAGCATTGGCATTAACGGGACCGGAGAAAGATTATGCCTTTTACCAAAAAGCGATGAGCTATGGTTATGTTGATAAAGGCGATAGCAAAATTGAAAACTTAGAAGAATTTGTAAGTCAATACCCAAGATCTAGTTTTAAGGATGATGCCTTGTTTGAATTAGGAAACACCTATGTGTCTCAAGGTCAAGAGAACAAAGGTCTTGCTGCTTACGATCGTTTGATCAGTGAGTATAGAGGAAGTTCATTGGTGCCACAGGCATTAATGAGACAGGGATTGGTAAATTATAATGCCGCTAGAAACGAAGCTGCCTTGGCAAAGTTTAAAACGGTTGTACGCGATTTTCCAAAAACACAAGAAGCAATACAGGCTGTTGCAACGGCTAAATTGGTGTATGTGGATATGGGTCGTGTAAACGAATATGCTGAGTGGGTTCGCGGACTCGATTTTGTTGAGGTGACCGATGCGGAATTGGACAACGCTACTTTCGATGCTGCGCAAAAACAGAATTTAGAAGGCAATGTTGATGCAGCCATTAAAGGTTATAAAAATTACATTCAACAGTTCCCAACTGGTTTACATGCCGTAGATGCTAATTTTAGCTTAGCACAATTGTACTTCGGAAAAGGAGAAAAAGAATCGGCTTTACCGTATTACAAATATGTTGCCGATAGAAGCACGAGCGAATATGCAGAACAGGCGTTAACTCGTGTTTGTGAAGTTTATATATCTAAGGATGATTATCAAATTGCATTGCCATATTTATTGAAATTAGAAAGCCAGGCAAATATTTCACAGAACAGAACATTTGCACGATCGAACCTAATGAAAGGGTATTACAAGCAAAAGAATTATCCGAAAACGATAGCATATGCCGATAAGGTATTGGCAACTTCGAATATCGACAATAGAATTAAGAGTGATGCGCAAATTATGATCGCAAGATCTGCCATTGCAACAAATGACGAAGCAAAAGCAAAATCTGCCTACGCCGAGGTATTGAAAATTGCATCAGGGGCAACAGCGGCAGAAGCACTGTATTACAATGCCTATTTTGAAAATTTAGACGGGTCATATGAGAACTCTAATATTGCCGTACAAAAATTAGCTAAAGATTATGCAGCGTATAAAGAATGGGGAGGTAAAGGTTTAGTGTTAATGGCTAAAAACTATTACGCTTTAAATGATGCCTACCAAGCAACATACATTCTTGAAAGTGTCATAACAAACTTTACCCAGTACCCAGAAATTGTCACTGAAGCAAGAGCAGAGCTTGCTTTCATTAAATCGAAAGAGGCGAAAAGTAATTCATCGGTTGATCCTAATTAAGAAATTCACGTACACCAGAAAAAGAACACCTATGTACAACAAACATATATTTACGCTTATATTTTTAACGCTTGGCTTTCAAGTTGTTTTTGCTCAAGAAGAAGAGGAAAAAGATTTAGGTACGGAGACCGTAACGGTGACTAAAGCATATACGCCAACGGTTTCAGATGCTTTTAAAATCAAGTCGGTTCCGAATATGAACGACTCTATTGTCTTACAGAAAAAGCCTATCAATTATAGTATTTTTTCCGTTCCCGTAGCATCTACGTTTACACCTAATAAGGGTACGGCATCTAAAGTTGAAAGATTGCCACCACCGGTATTATATAATTCGTATGCCTCTTTAGGTGCGGGATTGTTTGGTAATGTATTGGGCGAATTTTATACCAGTAGAACCATTAATAGAGACGAGAATTTCGATATTGGCTTCAATCACTTATCGTCTCGTGGCGGTATTGACGGTGTAGAATTGAGCGATACGTTCTATGATACCAAATTAGACGCATCATATGCAAAGCGTGATCGCGATTTAGATTGGGGTGCGGCAATTGGTTTGCAACATCAATTGTACAATTGGTATGGTATTAAGCCAGAAGTATTCAGTGAAACGGTACTAAATAGCATTGATGAACGCCAAAACTATTACATGGGCGAAGCTAGTGGTCATATTAATGTAGAAGACGCTTATTTTAAAAGAGCGGATTTAAAATACCGACGATTTTTTGATGCGGTAAGTTCAGGTGAAAACAGAGCGATATTCAATACAGGATTCGAGTTTCCGGTTAACGAAGAAACTTTAAATGCAAAAGTAAATGTAGATTATGTGGGCGGTACTTTTGAAAATGCTTCAGTAAGCAGTACGACCAATGACAACGGAATCTCTTATAGTAATTTACAAGTAGGTATTAATCCGTCTTTAAAAATGCTACGCGATGATCTTTCTTTGAATTTAGGCGTAAATGTGGTCTATGGAATGGATTTAGAGAATAGCGAAAGTAACTTCTATATCTACCCGGCTGTGACAGCGTCATACAGATTATTAGATGAAACCGTAATCGCTTATGGCGGAGTAACGGGAGAATTAAAGCAGAACTCTTATTATGATTTAGTAGAGGGTAATCCGTTTGTTTCTCCGACCTTGAATATAGCACCTACAGATAGTCAGTATAATGCTTATGTAGGTTTTAAGGGTCAGTTGTTGCCTAATTTGAGTTATAATGTAAAAGGGTCGTATTCTGCAGAGAACAACAGGCCGCTGTATACATTGAATCCTAGAAACGATTTTAGGTCAGATGACAAAGGGTACTATTATGGTAATTCATTTGATGTGTTTTATGATGACCTCAAAACCTTGGGAATTTTTGGGGAGTTGAATGTTGATGTCAACCGTAATTTTACAGCGGGTGTAAATGTTGAGGTGTATGATTACAATACAGAAACTGGTAATCCGGCTTGGAACTTGCCAAATTTACAGGCATCATTGTTTATGGACTACCAAATAGGAGAGAAGTGGTACGCAGGTGCTAACTTATTCTATGTAGGCGAGCGAGATGATTTTTCGTCAACTGCATTAGAAAATGTTCCGTCAGGTGATTTTCCGGCAGCGTTAATAACTTTAGATGGTTATTTTGATGCTAATGCACATGTTGGGTATCGTTATACAGATCAATGGTCGTTTTTCATAAAAGGAGCAAACCTTTCTAACAACGCTTACCAACGTTGGGCTAATTTTCAAGTGCAAGGAATTCAAATTTTGGGAGGAGCAACGTATAAGTTCGATTTCTAGAAAACAATTCATAAAATATTTGAACGCCTAAGAGTCGGTTTTACTGATTCTTGGGCGTTTTTTTATTTTTTCACATTTAAAACCAAACCCTCTTCAAATTACTTCGTAGGTATTCTTGATTCAACTAATAAAATCAATAATATCATATGAAAAAATCTATAATTTATTTAGCAATTTTAGCAAGCGCACTATTTATGGCTTCATGTAGTGACGATGACGATGCCATGGTAGATGTTACACCAGATGCCACTTGTGAAGACGGAGTAATGAACGGTGATGAAACAGGTATTGACTGTGGTGGTTCTTTTTGTGAGCCCTGCGGTGAAGGAATGACGGTTTTAGGTCGTAGAACAGACCTTTTCGTAACCAACAACGATAACGGAAATATTTCACGTTACAGCGTAACCGGAGATTCTTTGGTCACATTCATGACAACAACTACTGCTGCCGAAGGTATTTATTATGATGCTACTGCAGATGTAGTTTTTCAAGCATCTAGAAGTGCATTGCAATTAGAAGCTTTTGCAGATGTAAGCACTTTAATGGACGGTGACGCAGTTGCCCCTGCTTATAGAAGTGGAGCAGATTTGGAGAGTCCAAGAGAACTAGCGGTTAACGGTTCTTCTTTTGTAATTGCGGATAATGGGGGGAACAAATTCTTCGTTTATGAGAATACAGGAAGCGGATTCACATTAACTAGTACTGTTGAGGTTCCTTTCCCAGTTTGGGGTATCACTTTTAAAGGTGATGATCTATATGCCGTTGTAGACACTACGGGCGATTTAGCCGTGTATTACGATTTTCTTTCTAACGCTATCAATGGTGTTTTAAATCCATCGAAAAGAGTAACAATCGAAGGTATTATTAGAACACACGGTATTACTTATGATGGTACTGACGATGTTATGGTGTTGACCGATATTGGTGATGCGGCAGATGCAAATACCGATGGTGGTTTTCACGTAATTTCTGATTTTTCTTCAAAGTTCGATGCCTTGTCTGATGGTGAATTATTACCAATAGGTATGCAAGTACGTGTAGCAGGTTCTTCAACATTAATGGGTAACCCAATTGATGTTGCCTATGATTCTGAAACCGACGCGGTTTATGTTTCTGAAATTGGAAATGGTAAAGTATTAGGATTTACTTCTATAGGTTCTGGTGGAGATTTGTCTCCGTCTTTCAATAAAGATTTAGCGATGGCTTCGTCTATTCAATTTAGTAGTGACGAAACTGATGGAAATACCGGTGATTCTAGTGAAGCCAGAGCAAAAAGATTATATGCTACAAGTACGGCTGATGGAAATGTAAGTGTATACGATGCTTTTGGTATGTTGATAAAAACAGTAGCTACGGGCTCTGATGCTACAGAGGGTATTTATTATGATGCGTTCAATGACGCTATTGTTCAGGCTTCAAGATCAGGTTTGGCTTTAGAAGCTTATGGAAGTTTTAATGTTGTTACGGATTTAGCGAATATTACAGCTGATTTTTCAGGTAGTGCCGAATTGGCTAGCCCAAGGGAGATTGCTGTTTTTGGAAATAAAGTAGTGGTTTCCAGTAACTCAGAAAACAAATTTTATGTGTATGAGTATGACGGTTCTAGCTTTAGTTTATTGAATACATTCGACGCTGGTTTCGATACTTGGGGTATCACATTTATGGGGAATACCTTGTTAGCTGTTGTTGATGCTACGAGCGATTTAGCAGTGTACGATAATTTCTTGACCGACTTTTCTGCTGATGGTGCAATTACACCTACAAAACGAATTAAGGTTGACGGTATCGTAAGAACACATGGTATAGATTATAGCGAGGCTGATGATGTTTTGGTAATGACCGATATAGGTGATGCTACCGATGCGAATACAGATGGCGGCTTTCAAGTAACCCAAGATTTTGCGGCAAAGTTAGCAGCTGTGGATAATGGCGGAACATTGGCTCTTTCTGATCAAACAAGAGTTGCCGGTTCTTTGACCGAAATGGGTAACCCAATTGATGTTGCTTATGACCATAAAACAAAAACGGTATTTATTGCAGAAATCGGTAATGGTAAGGTACTTGCCTTTTCAGATGCATTAAATGCTAGTGGTAATGTTGCACCAGCTATTAGTAATGACTTAACGTCTGCTGCATCTATTTACTTATATAACAACTAAGAGTTAAGGTTAGGTTTGGTTTTTATTGTTAGTATGGCCCTTCTTTTGAGATGAGAAGGGCTTTTTTGTGCGCTAGTTGTAGTGAAATTACCATTTTTTATCTTTTCTGTATTTTAGGCAATCTATTTAACCCATATGCTACCTAAAAGACAGTATTTAGATTTTTTCTTATTGCTTCTGTTATGTGTGCCTGTTTTAGTGACAGGACAAAATTTGGTGGTGAATCCTAGTTTTGAAAAATATAGAAATTGCCCTGTTAAATTGGGTAATCTTGAAAAGGATGTAATAGATTGGAATATGCCCACTATGGGTTCTACCGATTATTTTAATGGTTGCAGTACTGCCATGGGAACCCCAGAAAACTTCAATGGAAAGCAACCCGCAGATTTCGGAATAGGCTATGTGGGTTTCTACATGTATGCACCCAACGATTATCGAGAATATATTCAGGCAAAATTGAGTAACACTTTAACGAAGGGAGAGCGATATACGATTTCATTTTACGTGAGTTTGGCAGAACGATCAGATTTTGCTGTGAAGGAATTTGGTATCCGGTTTTCAGAGTTTCCAGTTGAGGTAGAAACTACCAAAGTGCTATCTGGCTTGCACTTTTCTAAGATGAAAGGGCAAGTTTCGGCAGAACTGGAAATATCCTATTCTAAATATTATTCCGATGAAATAAAATGGGTGAAACTGACTACGGAATTTGAGGCTTCTGGAACCGAGAAGTACCTGACTATCGGTAATTTTAAAAACAACAAGCGCACACAGAAATATCAGACCAAAAGAAAAATTAACAAAGGCTCTTATTACTATTTAGATATGGTTTCAGTGTCGAATGTGAAATCAAAAACTCAAAACTCAGAAGTTACAGAACTCAAAGATTATAAATTAGATAGTGTGCATATATTTAAAGATGTCTACTTTAATTCTAACAAGTCTAAAATAAGAGGTAATCATCAGCAAGAAATGGAATCGCTGCTTTTGTATTTAAAAGCAAATTCAAATATCAACATTGAAATTTTTGGGCATACAGATGATATTGGATCAGATAATTTTAATAATAAATTGTCGGTTAGGCGAGCTCATGAAATCGTTGGTTTTTTAATTGATAACGGAATTCAAAAAAATAGAATAAAAGCTCAGGGGTTTGGCAGTTTAAAACCCATTTCAACGAACAAAACAGAAGCAGGTAGATTTCTCAACCGGCGTGTGGAGTTTGTTTTGACCAAGCCAGATTAAATAGTACGTAGTTGTTTCGGTATAGTGAATGCTTAACTATATGCCCAAAGTTGTTCGCTAAATGTCACTTACAATAGTTTATTATTCGTAGTAAAGAAATCATTTTTAACTTTATCGGTCAACATCTTGCTATTCAAGTAGAAATCAAATTACCTTTACATAAAAACAGTACAAATGGATTTGAATTTAGCAGTATTAATAGATGGCGATAATATACCATCTGCCTATGTAAAGGAAATGATGGAGGAGATTGCTAAATATGGTAACCCTACCATTAAACGTATTTATGGTGATTGGACCAACCCACGTTTAGGTAAATGGAAAAATGTTCTTCTTGAAAACGCCATTACACCTATTCAGCAATATGGGTATACACAAGGTAAAAATGCAACCGATTCTGCCATGATTATCGATGCTATGGATGTTTTATATTCTGGCAAGGTAAACGGATTTTGTATTGTTAGTAGTGATAGTGATTTTACACGTTTGGCTACAAGACTTAGAGAAGCAGGTATGCAGGTTTTTGGTATTGGAGAACGTAAGACTCCAAATCCGTTTATTGTAGCCTGTGATAAATTCATATACATAGAAATTTTAAAAAGTAGGTCAGAAGAAGAAACGACCGATGCTGCAAATAAAACACCTACAGAAAAGAATACGGTAGATAAGATAACGCCAAAGGCATTACGCTTTATTTCAACGACTATCGATGATGTTGCCGATGATGATGGTTGGGCATTTTTAGGTGATGTTGGTAGCTTGTTACAAAAAAAGCAACCAAATTTCGATTCTCGTAATTACGGATTTCAAAAACTGACTCCGCTAATCAATTCCATTCCTCATTTTGAGATAGAAAGAAGAGAAGATTCTAAGGGGCGTAAAAAACTGATTTACGTAAAAATTAAGGAAAAGGCGAATTCAAAATCAAAGAAGTAATTCCTTTTTTAAATTCAAGAAAATAGAGGTTCATCAATCATAATAGTTTTGTATTTTTCAGTACAAATTCTACTACTATGATTCGTACCCTCTGGCTTTTACTATTCGTTGCTGTTATTTCTTCTTGTAAAGAATCTTCAAAACAAGAACAGCTTACTACAGCAAAACCTATTGCTGAGGTTTTTGCCGAGTTTTATGAGTTTAAGAAAAGCATCAACCCCATAGAGGCTACCAAAGCTGGCTTTTCAGAATATAATGATACAATAGCCAATTACATTTCAGATGATTACATTTTACATTTAAAAGACCGCTATGCTTATTTTTTAGATCAATTAAGTAAGTATGATTCTACTCAAGTAAGTGCTGAAGATTATATGAGTATGCGTGTAATGAAGTGGGATTGTAATGTGAAGTTGGAAGGGGTGATGAACCCTATGGTAACCGTAGCATCGCCAATCTACGATTTGCCAAGTTTTGAGCTTATGCCACTTTTTCAAATACAGTCTTTGCATTTATATGTGGCGCAATTAGGCGGTGGCACAAGTGTACAGCCGTTTAAGAGCATTGAAGATTATAATAATTGGTTAAGTAGGTTAGAAGATTATTTGGTGTTTTTAGATACTTCAATTGAGAAAATGCAAAGAGGTATGGACAAAGATGTAGTGCTACCCAAAGTACTAACTTTAAAAATGCTACCACAAATTCAATCGTTTATTGATGTTCCTTTAGAAGAAAACCTATTCTACAAGCCAATAATGAATTTCCCAGACGGGCTTTCTGATGTTGATATGGATATTCTTCAGAGTAATTATGAAGATTTCATTCAAGAAAAACTAACGCCTAAATATGTAGAATTAAAACGATTTTTAACTGATGTATACTTGCCTGCTTGTAGAGATACCGACGGATTATCAGATCTGCCCAACGGAAAAGAAACGTATCAATATTTAATTAAATTACATACGACTACGAACATGACTGCAGATGAAATTCATGAATTGGGTTTGTCTGAAGTGGCTCGTATTTCTAAAGAAATGGAAGCTGTAAAGAATGAAATAGGTTTTAAAGGCGATTTAAAATCTTTCTTCAGTTCTCTTAGAAATAGAAAAGAATTAATGCCTTTTTCAGAACCTGAACAGGTAGTTGAAAGTTTTAATGCTATAAATGACCGTATAGCATTACGCATAGATTCTTTATTCGCCCTGACACCAAAAGCAGGTTTTAATGTACGTAGAACTGAAGCTTTTAGAGAAGCATCGGCAAGTGCGGAGTATGTGCCGGGTTCAAAAGATGGGTCAAGAGCGGGAATTTTTTATGTTCCAATTCCTGATGTAAAAAGTTATAATAAGGTGCATGATGAAGCTTTGTTTTTGCATGAAGCCATACCTGGTCATCACTTTCAATTAAGTTTACAGCAAGAAAATAATAAGCTTCCTGAGTTTTTACATCCTGAGAGTATGGGTGTTTTTGTAGAAGGTTGGGCACTTTATGCAGAGTCTTTAGGAAAAGAACTGGGTATTTATACAGACCCATATCAATATTTTGGTATGTTAAGTATGGAGATGCATAGAGCGATCAGGTTAGTGGTGGATACCGGTATTCATGCAAAAGGATGGAGTAGGGAAAAAGCGATTCAATATTCATTGGATAATGAGGCGGAGTCTGAAGAAAGTATAATTGCCGAAGTTGAAAGATATATGGCTACTCCAGGGCAAGCGCTTTCATATAAGATCGGTCAGTTAAAAATTAGAGATCTAAGAAAAATGGCTGAAAATAGTTTAGGTGATGATTTTGATATCAGTGAGTTTCATAGCCAAATATTAGACTCAGGTAGTTTACCTTTGGTTTTATTGGAAGAAAAAATAGTGAACTGGGTAGATGATAAAAAGTCTAAGTAGTAGTAAATGTCTTACTTATTGTGAAATATATTTAATTATAAATCGTTATTAACCCATATAAAACAATAATTTATATAATGAACACTAACCATGTTTTAATAAAAATTGTCTTACTCGTCAATGTTTTTTTTATGAGTTCGTTTAAAGCAAACCGTGCAATGAACTTATCTGAAAACAATGTCTCTATTGAACAAAAAGTGGATAAAAGCCCTGTGTTGGGTGCTTGGAAATTTCTTATGCCCGAAGCTGATTTGCCTTATAGAAATGGGCGAATTTTCATTTCTAAAACCAATGATGTTTACGAAGCGGTCATCAGTCTAAAAACCGGAACACTAAATGGTCAAGATGTTGAAGTTGATAATAATCGTATCAATTTTAATATAAATATAGAGGGTATAGAACGTACTTCTTTTGTTCTTAAAGTAGAAGGGGACAAGATGGTCGGTGAATTTTATTCCAACAGTAGCTCTAGCGAAGTTTTTGCAAAGAGGGAGCTACCCGAAGAATAAATATTTAAATCTTTCCGAAAAAATACTTAGTTTTCAATATTATTTAAAGTGAGCTATAAATGCTTACTTTTTCTATTTTGCTAACTAACTATTTTGCTGTGAAAAAATTTCTTCCAATTTTACTCGTTTTATTATCCGGTTGCGAACTCATGAAAGAGAAAGTTGACCTGGTAATCGTCAATGCTAAAGTCTATACGGTAGACGATTCTTTTTCTGAAGCGCAGGCCTTTGCTGTGCAAGACGGTAAATTCATAGCTGTTGGTACTACAGATGGAATAAGGGATGTATATACTTCCGATCAGTTGATCGATGCCGATGGTAGAGCTATTACACCAGGTCTGATCGATGCACATTGCCATTTTTATGGGTTAGGCCTTAATCAACAAATAGTAGATTTAGTTGGTACTACAAGTTTTGAAGAGGTGTTGGAGCGCGTTAGGGCGTTTCATGCAGCCAACCCAAAGTCTTTTGTTAGAGGTAGGGGCTGGGATCAAAACGATTGGGAAATCAAAGAATTTCCAACAAAAGCACAATTAGACACTATTTTCCCAGATATACCCGTAGCATTGGAGCGAGTAGATGGTCATGCATATTTGGTGAATCAGAAAGCCTTGGATATGGCAGGTATAGACTGGAGCACCAAAATTGAGGGTGGCGAAATAGTAAGAAAATGGGAGAATGGCTATTCTGGTATTACTGGTGTTTTGGTAGATAACCCAATGTCGCTTATAGATAGTATTATGCCATTACCGTCTTTAGAAGATAAAATTAAGGCGTTGAAAGATGCAGAAAGAATAAGCTTCAACCACGGACTTACAACCGTTAACGATGCGGGATTAGATAGAAGTACTATAGAGCTTATTGATAGTTTGCAGCAAGCTGGCGAATTGTCCATTAGAGTGTATGCCATGGTAAGTAATAACCAAGAAGATGTGGATTATTATATCAATAAAGGTCCTATCAAGACAGATAGATTAAATGTAAGATCAATAAAAGTGTATGGCGATGGTGCTTTGGGTTCTAGGGGTGCCGCCTTAAAAGAAGAATACAGCGATTTACCTAAGCATTTTGGAGCGATGATCACTCCCGTTGCAGATATTGAGGCTTTGGCTCAAAAACTGGCGAATTCAGAATATCAAATGAACACACATGCCATTGGCGACTCTGCAAACGTTGCCGTATTGAGAGCTTATAAAAAAGTGTTGAAGGGCAAAGATGATAGAAGATGGAAAATTGAGCATGCCCAAGTGTTGACAGAAGGCGATTTCAATTATTTTGAAGATGGTATTATTCCATCAGTTCAACCAACACACGCAACAAGTGATATGTATTGGGCAGAAGATCGTTTGGGGGAGAGGATTAAAGGTGCCTATGCTTATAAAACCTTATTGAACAAAGCAGGAACGATTGCACTTGGTACTGATTTCCCTGTAGAAGATGTAAGTCCGTTTTTGACGTTTTATGCTGCAGTAGCAAGACAAGATACTAGTGGATATCCTAAGGGAGGGTTTCAAATGGAAGAAGCGTTATCTAGAGAAGAAACTTTGAAGGGAATGACCATTTGGGCAGCGTACTCTAATTTTGAAGAAGATGAGAAAGGAAGCATTGAGCCTGGTAAGTTAGCGGATTTTGTCATCTATGATAAAGATATGATGACTGTTCCGGTATCTGAAATACCTACTATACGTGCTGAACAGACTTTTGTAAATGGTATAGTTCGATAAGAAAAAAAGCAAAAAAAAAAGCCTCGGTCATTGACCGAGGCTTTTTTAATATATGTTGTTTTTAATTACATAGTAATAGGAACTGCAACTCTTGTTTTGTCCCAACCCATTACTAAATGAGCACCATCGTTAGCCTCTTTGAATGCAATAGAAAATTCTTCTAACGAAGCAGCATCAGAACCATTAGGTACGGTTACTCGAGCAACATCTGCAGCCTCATCGTAAAAGTATGATCCCCATTGGTTTAAATTTTCGTTCAAAATAACGGTCCACTCATCTTCACCAGGTATAGTGAATAAAGCGTATGTTCCAGCTTTAACAGCTTTACCGCCAAATGTAACATCTTTGTAGAATGTAATTTCAGGAGCTTCATTGGCACCTGTTCTCCAAACTTTTCCTGTAGGAGCTAATTCTTCCATAGAACGACCTTTTAATTGTGGTCTTCCGTAAATAATACGTACCGCCTTTTCAGATACTTTGTAATCTGTAGGGTAGGCAGCCATATCCATTGGGCTTTTGTCAATTCCAGAAAATTCTTGGGCAGATACCGTAGAGGTTAAAACTAAGGTAAAAATAAGCGTAGCTAGTGTAAATACGTTTTTCATAATAATTGTTTAGGTTTTCTAGGTCATAAAACTAAGCAGTTCCTTACAGTCCGATTAATAAAAAGAAGTTAAATTTTTTGATTGTTTCATTTCATCACGTTTTAAACAGGAATTTACACCAATGTATGTCAAATAGAACTTAAAATCTAATTTATAATTACAATATGTAATCATAATTAGCATATGTGTTTGTTAATTGAAACAATAAATTGATATTTGTATTCGAAATGATATAATTATTAGATTATGTGTGGAATAGTATGTGCATTTGATGTTAAGGAAAGTACGGAGTTACTTAGGCCTCAACTTTTAGAAATGTCGAAGAAAATAAGACATAGAGGTCCAGATTGGAGTGGTATCTATGCAGATGATAAAGCCATCTTGGCGCACGAGCGTTTGGCTATTGTAGATCCAGCTTCTGGTAAACAACCATTATTAAGCCCGAATGGTAAATTGATATTGGCTGCGAACGGAGAAATATATAATCATAGAGAATTACGTAAGCAGTTTGAAGGTACTTATGACTTTCAAACAGAATCTGACTGCGAGGTTATTTTGGCTTTGTATCAAGAAAAGGGAGTTGATTTTATAGATGAATTGAACGGTATTTTTGGTTTCACGATTTATGATGCCGAAAAAGATGAATATTTTGTAGCTCGTGATCACATGGGCATTATTCCTTTGTATATGGGTTGGGATAAAAACGGAACGTTCTATGTAGCATCAGAATTAAAAGCACTTGAAGGTACCTGTACCAAAATTGAATTATTTCCTCCAGGGCATTACTTGCATAGTGCTGATGGAGAAATAAAAAGATGGTACTCTAGAGATTGGATGGAGTATGATGCGGTAAAGGAAAACGAAACTAGCATTCAAGAAGTTAAGGAAGCTTTGGAAGCTGCAGTTCACAGACAGTTAATGTCCGATGTGCCATACGGTGTATTGTTATCAGGTGGTTTAGATTCATCGGTAACCTCTGCGGTTGCAAAAAAATATGCACAGAAGCGTGTAGAGAGCGGAGATACTACAGATGCTTGGTATCCTCAATTACACTCTTTCTCTGTTGGTCTAGAAGGTTCGCCAGATTTAGCTGCTGCAAAAAAAGTGGCAGACCATATCGGTACCGTACACCACGAGATCAAGTTTACCATTCAAGAAGGTTTAGATGCTATTAAAGATGTTATTTATAACATTGAAACATATGACATAACTACCATTCGTTCTTCTACACCTATGTATTTAATGGCACGTGTTATTAAGTCTATGGGTATAAAAATGGTATTGTCGGGTGAAGGAGCAGATGAGATATTTGGAGGTTACCTGTATTTTCATAAAGCACCAAACGCACAAGAGTTTCATGAAGAGACCGTACGTAAGTTAGATAAGCTACATATGTACGATTGTTTAAGAGCTAACAAGAGTTTAGCTGCTTGGGGAATTGAAGGTCGTGTACCGTTCTTGGATAAGGAATTTATGGATGTTGCTATGCGTATCAACCCGCAAGATAAAATGATTAACGGTGAGCGTATGGAGAAATGGGTTGTTCGTAAGGCTTTTGAAGATATGATACCGGAAAGCGTTGCTTGGAGACAAAAAGAACAATTCAGTGATGGTGTAGGTTACAGTTGGATCGATACCTTAAAAGAATTGGTTGAAAAGGAAATAACAGATGAGCAAATTGAAAATGCAGCATTCCGTTTTCCTATCAACACGCCATTGAACAAAGAGGAGTATTACTATAGAACTATTTTTGAAGGACATTTTCCTAGCGATGCTGCAGCATTAAGTGTACCGCAAGAAGCAAGTGTAGCTTGCAGTACGGCAACGGCTTTGGAATGGGATGAGGCGTTTAAAAATATGAATGACCCTTCTGGTAGGGCAATAGCTAACGTACATGACGAAGCATATGTTAAGCAATAGGGTTTGAATTAGTCATTATATCTATTGTAAAAACCCCGTCTACTTCTGTAGGCGGGGTTTACTTTTTATGTGTGAATGATTTTAGTATTTAAATACTATCGATCATTTCTTTTAATTTCTCTTTAGACTCTCCGGTCTTTTCTTGAATTCTTCCTAATAGCTCATCTGATTTTCCTTCAGTATATGTAAGGTCATCATCGGTAAGGTCACCGTATTGTTGTTTAAGTTTTCCCTTAGCTATATTCCACTTTCCTTTAAATTGTTCTTCATTCATAATAGATTATTTTAAGATTATACCTCTAAGTTACTATCCATATCTAAAGGATATCTTAATGTTTTGACTAAGAAAGGGATAAGGCAATTAATCAGTTTTATTCCGTTAATTTCAGAGGTGAGATGTTAAGATCGTGCAAAAGAAACAAATGGGATTTGGTGTGCAGAATATAAGTTGTGCTTTATAATGAATTAAGCTTTTGTGCATCGATTCAGAAGCGAATTCAGAAATATGGTGCTATTTAGGTAATAAGGGCTAATTTTCCACAATTATTGTTGATAACTTGCTTTTGTCCAATCCTTAGAAAGGCTATATTTCATGGGGTATTGCGTATATTTGTAAGATTGCAAAATTTGAAGTAAAACAACCTTAATTTTATGAGCGAAGAAGCAAATAAGAAAAATTATTCGGCAGATAGTATTCAGGCCTTGGAGGGAATGGAGCACGTACGTATGCGTCCATCCATGTATATAGGTGATGTTGGGGTCCGTGGTTTGCACCATTTAGTATATGAAGTAGTAGATAACTCTATTGATGAGGCTATGGGTGGTCATTGTGACAACATTAGCGTAATCATAAACGAAGATAATTCTATCACTACCAGAGATAATGGTAGGGGTATTCCTGTAGACCTTCATAAAAAAGAAGGCGTATCGGCACTAGAGGTTGTAATGACCAAAATTGGTGCAGGTGGTAAGTTCGATAAAGATTCTTATAAAGTTTCTGGTGGTCTGCACGGTGTTGGTGTATCTTGTGTAAATGCACTGTCCGACCATTTGACAGCTACGGTATTTAGGGATGGCGTAATCTGGCAGCAAGAATATGAGCGCGGTAAAGCGCTATATCCGGTTAAGAGAATTGGTGAAACCGAAGAGAGAGGTACTGAAGTAACTTTTCATCCAGACAACACCATATTTACACAAACTATAGAATATAGCTACGAAACTTTGGCAAATAGAATGCGTGAGCTTTCTTTCTTGAACAAAGGGGTGACTATCAGTATTACAGATAAGCGCCAGAAAGATGAAAAAGGAGAGTACGTTGGCGAAACGTTCTTTTCTAATGAAGGTCTTAAAGAGTTTGTTAAGTTTTTAGATGGTAACCGTGAGTCTTTGATACAAGGGGTTATTGCTATGGAAGGGGAAAAGAATGATATTCCTGTAGAAGTAGCCATGATATATAATACTAGTTATACAGAGAATCTTCACTCTTACGTAAACAATATTAATACGCACGAAGGTGGTACGCATTTATCCGGATTTAGAAGAGGTTTAACTTCTACTCTAAAGAAATATGCCGATGCTTCTGGAATGTTGGATAAATTAAAGTTTGAAATTCAAGGAGATGATTTTCGTGAAGGTCTTACGGCAATTGTATCCGTAAAAGTTTCTGAACCTCAGTTCGAAGGTCAGACAAAAACAAAATTAGGTAACAGAGAGGTTTCGGCAGCAGTAAGTCAGGCAGTGTCTGAAATGTTGACCGATTATCTTGAAGAGCACCCGGATGATGCTAAAACTATTGTTCAAAAAGTAATTCTTGCAGCGCAAGCTAGACATGCAGCTTCTAAAGCTCGTGAAATGGTACAGCGTAAGAATGTAATGAGCGGTGGTGGTTTGCCTGGTAAACTATCCGATTGTTCTGAGCAAGATCCTGAAAAATGTGAGATATTCCTTGTCGAGGGAGATTCGGCAGGTGGTACTGCAAAAATGGGACGTGATCGTAACTTTCAAGCGATCTTGCCATTAAGAGGTAAGATTTTGAACGTTGAAAAAGCCATGCAACATAAGGTTTTTGAAAACGAAGAGATCAAAAATATGTATACTGCTTTGGGGGTAACCATTGGTACCGAAGAAGATAGTAAGGCATTGAACCTTGAAAAATTGAGATATCATAAAGTGGTCATCATGTGTGATGCCGATGTCGATGGTAGCCATATTGAAACTTTGATATTAACTTTTTTCTTCCGTTATATGAGAGAGTTGGTAGAGCAGGGGCATATTTATATTGCTACTCCGCCTTTATATCTAGTGAAGAAAGGTCAGAAAAAGCAATATGCTTGGAGTGATCAAGAACGTGATGATATTGCCAATAGTTATAGCGGTGGTGTAAGTATTCAGCGTTACAAAGGTCTTGGTGAAATGAACGCAGAGCAGTTGTGGGATACCACAATGAACCCTGAGTTTAGAACATTACGTCAAATACAAATAGATAATGCGACGGAAACAGATCGTGTTTTCTCAATGCTTATGGGTGACGAAGTGCCACCTAGAAGAGAATTTATTGAGAAAAATGCTGTTTATGCAAACATTGACACATAGAAAATACCATTTACACAACAAAAACCTGCGCCTACAGCGCAGGTTTTTTTAGTTTTAGGTAAAATTAGAAATATGAAAAATCTACTTACTTGCATTTTTGTTGGAACATGTTTAACGGTAACTGCTCAAGCAGATTTCAATAATGTGCTTTCTGCGGGAGTTGAAGATGCCGAAAGGTTTACTACGGATTACATGTCTCCACTATCGGAAAGTGTGGTGTACAGCATGTCAACAGGTTGGTATAATACTGCCGATGCAAAACCCTTAGGCGGATTTGAAATTTCAATTATAGGTAACATTACCGGTTTTAAGAATAAAGAAGATAAAAAGACATTTATTCTAGATCCAAACGATTATCAGAATTTGGATTTTGTTGATAACCCTGGCCTTGCAAGAGAAGTTTCAACTGCATTAGGTGATATTTCTGGAACGGAAGTATTCGTAGAAGGTGAAGTATTAGGTGTAACTGTCCGTGAGACTTTTGAACTGCCATCAGGATTATCAGGAGAAGATATCGATTTTATCCCTTCAGGATATTTACAAGGAAGTGTAGGATTGTTCAAGGGGACGGAAATAAAGGCAAGATTCCTTCCTAAAATAGCATATGAAGATGCATCTATAGGATTGTTCGGTGTAGGTCTTCAACATGACTTCACTAAATTATTACCAGCAGATAAAATTCTACCTGTAGCTATTTCCGCCGTAATAGGATACACTAATATTAGTGGAGATTATGATTTGACGAATGCGAGATTAATCGATGGTGAAGATCAACGAATAGAAGCTGAAATCAGTAGTTGGGCTTTTGGTGCAGTGGTTTCAACAAAATTACCGATTATTAATTTTTATGGCGGTGTAAATTATATTACAGGCAAGTCTGTAACAGATGTATTGGGAACATATAGAGTTACAAGCGGTCCGTTTGCATCAGATAGATATGAAGACCCTTTTTCAATTACCAAAAAGGTAAATGGTGTAACCGGTACCTTAGGTACTAAACTTAAACTAGGTTTCTTTAGGTTGAATGCCGAATATCATTTAGGAGAGTTTAATACTGCAACGGTTGGTGTTAACTTCGGTTTTAGATAAAGAGAAGTTTTAAATTTAAAAAGGTCGGATAAGAATTATCTCTAATTCCGTCGGACCTTTTTTTGTGCTTTAAATAAGCGTAGGTAATACTTGTTAAAAGCTGTTTTTAGAACAACAATGGGTATAAAAAAGACTGCCCAGATCCCTCCGGACAGCCTTTTTCCCATGGCCC
>JAHDDP010000014.1 GCA_020629285.1 Maribacter sp. | reverse complement strand
TTAAAATCGCACAAAAGTACATTTTTACAACCGCTAAAAAAAAGAAACCCACTGAGGTAGTGCCATTTTATGAATAATTTATAAGCTGAGTAAACGAATTCACTTGAAAAGTAATGAACCCTAGCGTACCTTTGTAAAAAATTCTTATGCGGTCTTTTTTCGCTAAATTCAAATTATTCGGTTTGGTACTGCTGCCCATTTCTGCGGTAATCATGTATCTATTTTATAATGCCTTGCAACCTGTAAAATTATTACCGGTCTATTCGCCTGCCATGGTAAATGCCGAGTTGGTGGCTGAAGAAATTCAACACGTTAGAAAGTACCATACCATTGCAGATTTTTCTTTGACCAACCAAAACGGGGAAACTATAACCCAAGATAACTACAAGGACAAAATTTACGTTGCAGATTTCTTCTTTACCACCTGCCCCACTATTTGCCCTATAATGACAAAGAACATGGTAGATTTACAAAAAGCGCTAGGTAAAGATTCTGATGTTATGCTTTTATCACATTCGGTTACGCCAGAAATTGATTCGGTTCCCCAATTAAAAAAATACGCAATTGAAAAAGGCGTCGATGATAGCAACTGGAATTTGGTTACTGGTGACAAAAAACAAATTTACGAACTGGCACGAAAATCTTATTTAGCGGTAAAAACAGATGGTGATGGCGGACCATTTGATATGATACACACCGAAAATTTTATTCTAGTAGATGAGAAAAAAAGAATTAGAGGCTTTTACGACGGCACCAAAAAAGAGGATATTGAGAAAATACTGAAAGATATTGAACTACTTCAAGAATCCCATAAAAAGTAAAAGGCAAACATTAAAAAATGACGTTCAGATAAACATACAAAATTACGCCTCTAGAAATAAAGAATAGTTCAACCACTGTACAACTTAAAGACGACTAGTTAATTATTCTAAAAAGTATAGGGAATAACTATATTTCCATTACTTTTGTCTTACTTATAATGAATCTAAATAAAAATTGGAAACTACTGTTGCAGATTTAAAGCGAGGCCAGAAGGGAATTATAAAAGAATTCACAGAAAACTTACTCCCAATTAAGTTGTTAGAACTTGGTTGTCTGCCTGGTAACGAGGTAGAATTGGTACAAGTAGCGCCGCTGAAGGATCCAATTTACATTAATGTCAACGGATCACATATAGCCATTAGAAGAGAAATGGCCTTACATATAGCACTTGATATTATAGAAGATAATGCTGTAGTATGAGTAAACAAATTAATGTAGCCCTTATAGGCAATCCCAATACCGGTAAAACATCGGTTTTTAATCAACTGACCGGATTAAATCAAAAAGTTGGAAACTACCCAGGTATTACAGTCGAGAAAAAAGAAGGAATCTGTAAACTACCTAGAGGTGTAAAAGCCCATATTTTAGATTTACCAGGAACTTACAGCTTAAACACCACTTCATTAGATGAAAGTGTAGCGGTTGAACTTCTATTGAATAAAAATGACAAAGACCACCCAGATGTTGCCATTGTTGTTTCTGATGTAGAAAATCTAAAAAGAAACCTGCTTCTATTTACCCAAATAAAAGATTTAAAAATACCAACCATACTAGTCATTAACATGGCAGATCGTATGTCTCGCAAGGGTATTACCATTGATATAGAATTATTAGAAAAGAAATTAAACTCTAAAATTGCATTAGTTAGTACCCGTAAGGAAACAGGTATTGAGCGGTTACGGGAATTAATTGCAGATTACAAAAATCTATCTAAATCACAGAATGTAGATATTTCTGTTATTGCCCCAGAATATTTTACCAGTTTAAAGGAGGCTTTTCCCAAAGAAGATATCTATAAGCTTTGGCTAGTTATTACCCAAGATGTCAATTTCATGCCATTGGAGAAGACCTTGATTAAAGACACTTCTTCTTTCACCACGAAATCTAAGTCCGAACTTAAACGTCTTCAGCAAAAAGAAACCATTTTACGCTATCAGTTTATTAATGGTATTTTAAAAGAGACCTATAAAGTAGATGCGAATGCCGCAAAGGGTTTTAGGGCTACTTTAGACAAAGTACTTACCCACAAAGTATTTGGCTACGTCATCTTTTTCTTGATACTGCTTACCATTTTTCAAGCAATTTATGGGTGGAGCGAATACCCTATGGATTTGATCGATGGTTTCTTTGCTTCGGCTACTGAGTGGGTAAAAGATACCTTACCACCTGGTGTGTTCACTAATTTAATTGCAGAAGGTATTTTAGCCGGGATTGGTGGTATCGTCATATTTATACCGCAAATAGCATTTTTATTCTTGTTTATAGCCCTACTGGAAGAAACAGGTTATATGAGTAGAGTGGTCTTCTTGATGGATAGAATTATGCGTCCGTTTGGGTTAAGCGGTAAAAGTGTGGTTCCTTTAATTTCAGGTACTGCTTGTGCCATACCAGCGGTAATGGCCACTAGAACTATTGAAAACTGGAAAGAAAGATTAATTACCATTTTGGTTACCCCTTTTACCACTTGTTCCGCAAGATTACCTGTATATCTCATTATAATTGCCTTAGTAATACCAGAAGGTAGGTTTCTAGGATTAAGCTACAAGGCACTAACTTTAATGTCGCTGTATTTAATGGGGTTTGGAGCCGCTATTCTATCGGCAGTAATCTTAAATAAGATTCTAAAAATCAAGAGCAAGTCTTTCTTCGTTGTTGAAATGCCTAACTATAAATTACCATTGTTAAAAAATGTAGGCTATACCGTACTTGAAAAAACGAAGAGTTTTGTTTTTGGAGCCGGTAAAATCATATTGGCCATATCTATTGTACTTTGGTTTCTAGGTTCTAACGGATTTTCCGATGAATTTAAAAATGCAGAAAGCATCGTAACCCAAAGAGTACAAGAACAAGGTTTTAGCGCCAACAGTGAAGTTTATTTTGAAAACCGACAAGACGAAGAAGGAAATACGTTAGATGAAGAAGCTGCTGATTCAAAATTAAAAGAGTTAGAAAACCGGGCACTAAGTCAAGAGATTGCTAGCTACAAACTAGAGCACTCTTATATGGGTTACATGGGTAAAGCAATAGAACCGATTGTAAGGCCATTGGGGTATGATTGGAAAATAGGTATTGCGGTACTTACTTCATTTGCTGCACGCGAAGTATTTGTGGGTACACTTGCTACCATTTATAGTGTAGGTAACGATGAAGAAGAAACTATTAAAAATAGAATGGCGGCTGAAATAAATCCAAGAACCAAAAAGCCTTTATTTAATTTGGCATCGGGTATTTCACTACTATTGTTCTATGCATTTGCCATGCAATGTATGAGTACTTTAGCCGTGGTAAAAAGAGAAACCAATTCATGGAAATGGCCGGCAGGACAACTAGTTTTTATGAGCCTTTTTGCGTATATTGTAGCTTTAATAGCTTATCAATTATTAAAATAAATATGGACATACTACAACACATATTAGTTTACATTACAGTAGCTATTTCTGCACTTTATTTAGTCAACAAATTTTTACTTCCAAAATCTATTTGGGCAGGTAAAAAAACGAATTCAAAAGCTTGTGGTCAAGCAGATTGTGGCTGCCACTAAATTTTGGTTCTGTTAATTATTTTCTAAAACGTTCACAACAATTTCTAAAATTGTAACGTTACTTACTTTCGTTCGTCTAGATTGCGTAGGAATAATCTAACACTATGAACTCAAGACCAGTTTTATTACCCCTTTTTACTTTTTTATTATTCAACCTATTTAACGTCAATGCACAAAGCTTAAGTGCAACCGTTATAGATAGCGTAAGTCAACAACCAATACCTTTTGCCTCGGTTCAATTAAAAGAGAACTGGGCAATAACTAACGAGGAAGGCAATTTCAATTTAATATTTGATGAAGCTATATCAGAAGCTGACTCCCTTACCGTATCTTCAATGGGTTATGAAACATTAACCAGACCTATAGCTGAGTTTAATTCCACAAAAATCTCACTTGTACCTAAAGCAATAGAATTAAGAGAAGTTATCGTCTCAAATAAAAATTACACAGCTGACGAAATCATGGATTTCGTGGAAGATAATCTTGAGAAGAATTATACTAATGACCTGTCTAAAAGGCGACTTTTTCATAGAACAACCAATACTGATAGGTGGACCAAAAGTGATTTTAAAGTCAAAAAATCTTCCATAGATGTATTGAACCAACAATTCATTGATAGTGTCATAAACACTGTTCCAAAAAGCGACACCTATTATTCTGAAATAGTAGGAGACCTATATGGTGACCCTAGTAAAGAATTACTTAAACTAGACCTTCTTAAAGCTTCTAAATTATTTGATAAAAGTAATGAACTTGATGCCGAAAAGTTAGAAGAAAAGTTTAATGAAATACTGAGGGACAATGTTAAACCAGGCTCTTATTTCAAAATAAAATCTGGACTGTTTGGAACTAAAATAGATGCTGACGAAGTAAGTGAACTTTTAGAAACTGAAGTTGATTCTTCTGAGGTGGCAGCTGCAAACGAAGAATTGGAAAAAAGAAAAAAAGACAAAGAAGAACAGCAGAAAAATTATGCAAAGTGGAAAAAGAATCAGCTTAATGATATTTTTCTTAGCCTACCTACAGAAGAAGATAGCAAGTTAAATTTCATACTTAAAACTAGAAAATACGACTATACATTACAAGAGTTTACTTATTTAGGTGATGAAGCAGTTTACGTAATCTCATTTGAACCAAGTGGGTCAGCAGACTATGAGGGAACACTTTATGTTAATGCAGAGGATTTTGCCGTAGTTCAAATAGATTACAGCAATGTTAAACCCACTAAAAAATTTAATTTACTAGGTATTTCTTCGAACTACTATTTATCTAAAGGGAAGATAATATATAATAAAAATAAAGACAACCATTATAGCGTACGCTATTTAGAATCTGAAAGTGGTATGCGAGTAGGTGTTAAAAGACCGCTCAAAATAATTGAAAAGAATAAAATTGTAAAGGGAAAAAATAAGCAGAACGAGCTCTCTGGCGATATGGACTTTGTGATAATTGGTTCAGAAAAAAATGAACTCATTGTGTTCGACTCCAACAATATCAATCAATCTACGTATGATGGTTTTACCGAAAACAATACCGTATCTCCAACCTATATGCCTAAATACGACCCAACCTTTTGGGAAGGCTATGCAATTATAGAGCCCAATACTGCCATCAAAGAATTTAAGGCCGCGTCTATAGATTAAATAAGATTCTTAATAAAATTAAAGAATAATAATCCCCAGCCAACTACTAAAAACAGTCCACCTAATGGGGTTATGGGACCTAACATCTTTATTTTATTTCCTTTGGATGCAGAAATACAGAGTCCGTATATACTGAACGAAAAAAGAATTACACCTATAATTAAACAGTAAATGATTGCTTTCTCAAGACCAGTTTCTAAGTTTAGGTTAAAACTTAGCATCAGTATCAATAGCGCATGATACATTTGATATTTCACCCCGGTCTCAAAACTATTCAATTGATCAGCCGTAAATGTTTTCTTAAGCAAATGCGCTCCAAAAGCCCCAAATACAACCGCTAATAAACCCAATAAAGCTCCTACTAATTGTGCTACTAAAACCATATCTTTTTAATTCAAAGATACTGTCATCTTTTCTTATTGCAGAGATTAGGAACCCTATATCCTTTAACAAACCTACTAACATCTAAAAAAAGGCACAATAACGAAGGTTTCGATATGAAGATAAAACCCTAAACATATCTATTAATTCAACCTAATATTCATCTCCATATGAGAATTTACGGTAAATGCACATTCTTTATATTTTGGCGGACCAAACATTTTCATTTTCCCTTTAGAAAAAGCAATTTGCTCTTTAGGAATACCTAGTATATTGGTATCTAAGTTTTTATTACCATTAGCGTCATGAAAAATAGCAATGGCGTATTCCCCTTCTGGCAGGTCTTTAATGTCAAAAACCGTCTTGCCTTTTACAGCCTTCTCCGAACCCGATTTATATACCTCGTCAAACTTTAAAAAAGACCCTTCATTATTATAGACGGCAAAACAGATATTTCCTTTTTCAGAAGTAACTCCGTCAATATTAATACTCACATTATGTTGTGCAAAAAGACTTGTAGACAATAAACCTATTGTTAATAGTGCTAAAAGATTCTTTATAATCATGTGTACTATAATAATTTAAATAACCCCTAGGCAATACTACGAGGCATTGAATTAAATATGAATTAGATGTCTATTATCGATTCAAAAATAGTTTCAATAGTTATGCCAAAACCAATCTACACTTTAACCTTAGTTTAAATTCTCAACTATAGCCTTTAGTTAGGTTCACTTAAAGCTCCTGTTCTTGAATTTAGCTTTTGAAACAATTGCACAGTTTCAACGGAATCTTTTAGGTTAAAGTATACATAAGTAGAATCATTATAGACCAATTTAACCTTGTTCTGATTAATGTTATCTACAAATACATGAACTTTCTTATCGGTTAAAGAATCCTTAAACTCCCTGAATACGCCTTTTTCCTTATCCAAGGCAGAAAAACCATGCAAACGCTGCATTGGCGGAATTCTCTCAACAAACATAACACTATCCAATTCATTTAAGGGAATTTCAATAGTGTAAAAACCTGAGCGTAGACCAAGACTATTAGCATCATTAGTTACCCAGTTCTTAACATGAAGTATTAAAACGGCCACACAACTAATAACAGTTATGATAAGTATTAATGTCCAAATCCAATTTTTCTTAAAAGAATGCATAAAGTATTAAAGCATCAAGTTAACAATACTATTGCCTTAAACGCTAAAACCGGTATTAAATTATTTTATTAGTAAAACACTTTTATCTCAACCTAGACCAACATCTAAAGTCATCATGATAATGAAACCACCAATGAAGCCCATAGTGGCAATATCCGTGTATTTATCTTGCTGTGTTTCCGGTATTACCTCTTCAACCACAACAAAAATCATAGCGCCTGCGGCAAAAGAAAGTGCATAAGGTAAAATTGGCTGAAAAGTCATCACTGCCCAAGCCCCTAGAACAGCGGCCACAGGTTCTACCAGTGCAGATGCCTGACCAAACATAAAACTCTTTGTTCTACTTAAACCATGTCTTCTTAATGGCATGGCAACGGCAAAACCTTCTGGAAAATTCTGCAGACCAATACCAAGTGCCAATGCTACTGCACCACCAATAGAAGCCCCGTCAAAACCAGCTGCTACTCCACCAAACAGAACACCTACCGCCAAGCCTTCCGGTATATTGTGTAATGTAATTGCCAAGGTCAATAATGTAGTTCTACGCCAAGGTGTTTTCACCCCTTCCGCCTCGCTATCCTTAAAATTGATATGTAAGTGCGGTAATACTTTGTCCAAACCAAAAATGAACATGGCGCCAAGAAAAAATCCCACAGCTGCAGGTATCACCTTTACAAAACCTTCACCAGGACTCATTTCTATACCTGGTGCCAGCAAACTCCAAAAACTTGCCGCGACCATTACTCCACCTGTAAAACCTAACATACCATCTAAAACGGCACGGTTCATTGTTTTAAAAAGAAATACCAAAGCAGCCCCGGCAGCTGTTAGCCCCCATGTAAACAATGTCGCATAAAACGCAGCTAAAACTGGATCTATCGATTCAAAATACGCTATAATTTCATCCATAATCTTATTAATTCATTATTTTAAAACCTATTCTTCATCTACAATTTCTAAAAACAAGTTCGTTGCTATTTGCTTTGAAATACGAATGGATCCAGACCTTGTTGAAATAGTCATGGAACCATCAAATTCCTCAATTTCCAATATTTTGAAAGTATCGCCAAGTGCGATTTTATTCTTGTCTAAAAATTTTAAAAATGCAGCCGATGAGTCGTTGACACCTACACATACCCCTTGACTACCAACAGGTAATTCACTAATTAATTTCTTAACAGATTTTGTAAACACGCCATCCTTATTAGGAATTGGATCACCGTGTGGATCCACCTTAGGGTAACCTAAATGGGCATCTAGTTTATCTATTAAAGCATCACTCTTTATATGCTCTAATTGCTCTGCCACTACGTGAACCTCATCCCAAGCGAAATTAAGCTTGTCAACCAAAAACACTTCCCACAAGCGATGTTTTCTAATAATAGAAAGTGCAACTAGCCTACCTTTCTCTGAAAGCAAAACCCCCTGATACTTTTTATAATTCACCAAAGATTTTTCAGACAACTTCTTAACCATATCCGTAACAGACGATGGCTTCGTTTTCATCTGCTCAGCAATAGCATTTGTAGCAACAGATTTACTATTGAAATCGCTTAAGTGATAAATAGTTTTTATGTAATCTTCTTCTGATAATGTCATTTCCAAACAATAATAACACAAAAATACATTTTTATACGTAAAAACAATTTTTTAGTTTTGTCTAAAATTAATTTTAGATGATTAAAATACTGTTTTTTGCCTGTTCTATTTTATCCTTTGGTTTCATCAGCGCGCAAAATTCGACCATATATGGAACAATCTCTTCGAATGGTGTTCCGGAAGCTTATGTAAACATTTATTTAAAAGGCACCCAAATTGGTACGGCTTCTGATGAAAATGGTAATTACTCTTTAAAGAATGTCCCGTCAGGAAAACATACCCTTATTGCTTCTAACATCGGCTTTGAGAAATTTTACAAAACATTGACGATTTCAGAAGGTGAGGATAAAATTTTGAACATCAGCTCATCACCCTCTACAGAATCTTTAGATGAAATGGTCGTTACCGGAACTTTAAAGCCCGTTAGTAGGTTAGAGAGTCCGGTGCCGGTAGAAGTTTACAAACCTACGTTTTTCAAAAAAAATCCAACAGCCAGTATTTTTGAAGCCTTACAAAACGTAAACGGAGTAAGACCGCAGATCAACTGTAATGTGTGTAATACGGGAGATATTCATATTAACGGATTAGAAGGTCCGTATACATTGGTGCTTATAGACGGCATGCCCATTGTAAGTGGTTTGGGAACCGTGTACGGGTTATCTGGTATACCCAATTCCCTTATTGAACAGATTGAGGTAGTAAAAGGGCCTGCTTCTACACTCTATGGTAGTGAAGCCGTTGGTGGTCTTATAAATATTATCACTAAAAATAACTTGACAGCTCCTAAATTTTTCGCCGACAGTTTTGTGACCGATTGGGGCGAATTTAATCTTGATGTAGGCACAAAATTCAATGTAGGAAAAAAAGCAAATGTGCTATTAGGAGCAAACTATTTTAGGTATGATAACCCTATTGATAATAATGGCGACAATTTTACAGATCTAACACTACAAGACCGAATTTCTGTTTTCCAAAAATGGAATTTCACGAGAAAAAACTCCCGAATATTTTCCTTGGCAGGACGTTTTTTCTATGAAGACAGATGGGGTGGAGAAATGCAATGGACTCCAGAATTTAGAGGAGGAGATGAAATTTATGGGGAAAGTATTTACACTCGTAGATGGGAAGTGTTAGGTAAATACCAATTACCGGTAGAAGAAAATATGATGCTTTCTTTTTCATATAACGACCACAAGCAAAATTCCGTTTATGGTGATGTTCCCTACTTAGCTGATCAGCGTATAGGTTTTACCCAACTAACCTGGGATAAAACCGTTGGTAAACATAGCCTTTTAGCCGGTTTTGCTTTACGCTATAACTATTATGATGATAGCACACCCGCTACGTTAAGCGCTGAAGGTAACGAACCAGATGAAGTTGTCATACCCAGTTTATTCATACAGGATGAAATAGCGTTCAACAAAAAACATTCATTACTTCTAGGAGGTAGATATGATTATGACAGCCGCCATGGAAACATATTTACCCCTAGGGCAGCGTACAGGTTTAAGTTTACCGATAATGATATTATTCGCCTAAATGCCGGCACAGGTTTTAGGGTAGTAAATCTTTTTACCGAAGATCACGCAGCTTTAACGGGATCAAGAGATGTTATTATTGCGGAAGAACTGAAACCGGAGCGTTCGTTTAACATTAACCTGAATTATTTGAAGAAAATATATGGTGATAACGGCACATTCGTTAGTTTGGATGCGTCTATTTTTTACACCAATTTCCAGAATGTAATTATCCCGGATTATGACACCAATCCTAATCAGATTATATATGATAATTTAAATGGCACTTCAATTTCAAAAGGATTAAGTGCCAATCTAGATGTAGCTTTCTACAACGGATTAAAACTAATGATAGGCGGTACTTTACAAGATGTGAGCAATACTGAAGACGGAGTAAAAGAAAGACAGATACTTACAGAAAGTTATTCAGCAAACTGGAGCATTAGCTATGATATTCGCGCTTGGGATCTAACAGTTGATTACACCGGTAATTTATACGGCCCCATGCGATTACCTACCTTAGGCGATAGTGACCCAAGAAGCGATTTTTCACCGGCATGGAGTATTCAAAACATACAATTATCTTATGATGGAATAGAAAATCTTGAATTCTACGGCGGAGTTAAAAATCTATTGGACTGGACTCCTAATAGAGGAAATCCGTTCATAATCGCCCGTGCAAACGATCCATTTGATAAAGAAGTTACATTTGATGATAACGGTAATGCCGTTGCTACACCAAATAATCCAAATGCGCTGACTTTTGATCCTTCTTATGTATATGGCCCAAACCAAGGCATACGATCATTTTTTGGAATGCGTTATACCTTGAATTAAGCGCAAAAGACAATTGCTATTTCGTATTTTTGAACACCTCGGCAATACAGCAGTCTGGGTGATGTTTAAAAAAATATGAACGAATACGACTATATCATTATTGGCGCGGGTGCTTCTGGTTTACTTCTTGCAGATGCTATGCTGAACGATTCGTTTTTTGATCAAAAAAAAATTCTGCTACTTGATAAAGATGCAAAAGACGTCAATGATAGAACATGGTGTTTTTGGGAAGAAGGTGATGGTCAGTTTGAAGCTATCGTCCACAAAAAATGGAATTCAATTCACTTTCAGGGAGAAGATATTCTTAGAAGAACAGATATAAATCCGTACGCTTATAAAATGATCAGAGGTATTGATTTCTACAATCATTATCTAGGTCAGATTAAAGAATCAGCTAACATTACCTTTATTCAAGAGGCTTTAATAGATTTAGAAGAAACGGATACTGAGGTTAAAGTAAAGACAACCGGCAACACCTATTCTGGCAAGTACATCTTTAATAGTCTTTTTGACTATAAAATGGCAACAGGGCAAAATAAATACCCCGTATTACAACAGCATTTTGTGGGTTGGGTCATTAAAACAGATAAGCCGGTTTTTAATAGTAATGAAGTCACTTACATGGATTTTTCCATCCCTCAAAAAGGCAATACGCGTTTTATGTATGTACTTCCCTATTCTGATAACACTGCGTTGATAGAATACACCTTATTTTCGGAACAGTTATTACCAAAAGAAGAATACGATGAAGCATTAAAGAAGTATATAGCAGAGCGATTTAAATGCGATACCTATGAGATAATAGAAACAGAATTTGGTAGCATACCCATGACTGCCTATGACTTTAAAGAACACCACACCAATAGGGTTAGTTACATAGGTACCGCAGGCGGATGGGCAAAACCTAGTACAGGGTATACTTTAATGAGTACGGCTAAGAAAACACCTAAACTGGTAGCGCTCATAAAGCAAGGAAAATCACTTCAAAAGCTAAAACTAAAAGGGAAATTTTGGTTTTATGATATGCTTTTTTTAGATGTTCTACACAATGACAATGCAAACGGACATATTATTTTTGAATCTATTTTTAAATCCTTAAAACCTCAGATGGTATTTAAATTTCTAGATGAAAAAACCAGTTTAAAAGAAGATATCATTTACATCAATTCCTGCCCAAAGGCTCCCTTTATAAAAGCTTTATTTAGAAGGGTTTTCTAAACAGTTCTGTTCATAAGGTTTTCACCGAATTGTCGCAATAAATCCTTCTTTTCTTGATCAATATCAATATGTTCTAAAACATCAAAAGCTTTTGCAGTGTAGTCAGAAATGGCAACTTTTGTAGCTTTATCTGCCTCGGTTTTTTCAAAAATTGAACTTACGGCTTTTACTTTAGCATCTGCTTCTTTCGGTTGAATAGAATATAAATGCTCTAGCTCTTTTGTCATTGTTTCAGAACCAGAGTTAAGCGCTTTTAAGTAAAGATATGTCTTCTTATTCTCAATAATATCACCACCAACCTGTTTGCCAAAAGTTTCAGGGTCACCAAAAACATCTAAATAATCATCTTGCAATTGAAAGGCAATACCAAGGTTTAATCCAAAATTATACATTTGTTCTTGTGCAGTTTCAGAAGCACCTGCAACAATAGCCCCCATTTTTAAAGCAGCAGCCACAAGAACCGCTGTTTTATATTCGATCATTTTAAGATACTCGGGCAACATCACATCATCACGGGTTTCAAAATCCACATCGTACTGCTGACCTTCGCAAACCTCTAATGCTGTTTTACTAAAAAGCTTAGCCAAGTCACGAAACACATTGGGCTCATAATTTTCAAAAAGTTGATATGCCATAATCAGCATGGCATCACCAGACAAAATACCCGTATTTACATCCCATTTTTCATGAACGGTAGTTTGCCCTCTTCGAACAGGGGCATCATCCATAATATCATCATGAACCAAAGAAAAATTATGAAACACTTCGATTGCTACGGCAGCATCTAAAGCATTTTTAAAATCCCCTTTAAAAATCTCAGCGGTCATTAATACCAAAACAGGTCTTAAGCGTTTACCACCTAAACCAAGAATATAGGTAATGGGCTCGTAAAGGTTTCTAGGTTCTTTCGTAATATTCTTTGAGTTCAAATAAGTAATAAACTCATCTCTATATTCTTCAATAGTGTGCATTACTAGCAATTTTCTTCAAAAATAGAATAAATATGATTGAAACGAGCTGCTTTTGCCAGTAGATAAAACAATTCTCTTACCAATTAATCATCAGTATTATTTACGGGGATCATCCTACTATTTAAAAGGCTTGAAAAAAACTATAAAGAAGTCCTTTTAATTAATCTCGATGGCATAATAATTTGTGTTGTACTTTCATTTTTAATATGTGCAGCCGCCAACTTTGCCATTTCATTAAAATCAGTCGAAATAGTAGTGATTCCACCAAAAACAATCTCTTTTGAGACGTTATCGTTCTGAGAAAGAATACCAATATCCTCTCCAATACGTAAATTTTTATGGACTGCATCTCGCAGAATATGCCACAAAATAGTATCCCCTAGAGCAAAATAAATATTGCCTTTAACTGCAGAACCCAATGTGTAATTGTTTTTTACAACGCCGTTAACAGAATGATCTTTTAAAAATTTTTCAAAGGTATCTTTAATACTTACGGGCGAAAAATCACTCTCTTCATTAAAATAAAGAATGATTTTAGCATATTTTCTTATTTCTGGCAATAGTTTAACTAGCGAAGAGTAGATGACATTTTCAAATTCTTGGGAAACATAAGAAAACGACCTTCCTAAATTTAAATATCTATCTACTATCAACAGCTTTTTTGGCTCAATGTTTTGTAATAATTGTACAACATTTTTATGCTGAATAGGTGCAATTACATACATACCATACTTTCCATTTATATTAGTAAGAATGGTTTTAAAAACAGTAAGATTATTATGATGAAAAAAAACATCTATTTGAAATCTCTTTCCCATCTCTTTACGAAATGTTTTATAAAACTCTTCTTGATAGCTTTGAAAAGCGAACAACAGCAAAGCCATACGTTTAGTGATATTGGTGGCCTGACTGATAACAAAATACCCTTTCAATTGTCTAGACTCGATCAACCCTCTGTTCTTTAACTCTTCGTAAGCCTTGAAGATGGTTTTTCGTGCATACCCAATCTCTTCAACCATAATATTTATAGAGGGCAACTGATCACCTAAGGTTAATTCACCATTTTCGATAGATTCAATAACACCATGAACTAATTGTTCATGTTTTGTAAGGTTATTATTGTGGGTTAAGTTTAAAATATTACTTATAACCGGCATATATGAAAATAAATTTTGCAGCTGTCAATATACAATTTTAAAAAAGACATCAAAATTTATACTTCTAATACAAGGGCTATAGTATTAGTTTCTTTCATGATAGAAATCTGTCGCTAATACATAGATACCATTTCAATTTCCCATAAAATATTGATAATAAACATGTAACGGTTAGAGCACTTAAAAGATTAATGATATTGAACACTACAAAACAACAATGAACCAATTTTCAAATAATTACAAAATTGAATCAATAATAGGTATTTGGTAAAAATTTTAGAACAAAATCATAATTCCAAAAAATATCACAACAAAATTTATTAAATTAACATTTTATTATATATTTGCCTGCAGTAGCATAGTGTATCATAGTCTCTAACATCTCAAAAAGCTTCTAAGAAGAGATTATAGTACTTGTGCTAACAATAATTACTAACAACTGTAACAACTAACTTTATGAATTATCAAAAAAACTTTAATAAGTTTTCCATGATTCGAAATCATGCGAGCTTAACGATGATTTTATTTTTTAGTGGATTTCTCTTTATGAGCCTCCATGCACAAACAACTGTTTCCGGAACAGTAACATCTGCTTCGGACAACATGCCGTTACCGGGGGTATCTGTCATAGATGCCAATAACCCAACAACGGGAGTACAGGCAGATTTTGACGGTAACTTTACAATTACCGTAGATGATAGCAGTACTAGCTTACGATTTAGCTACATAGGTTTCAAAACCGCTGTGGTACCTGTAAATAATCAAAGTACCATCAATGTCTCTTTAGAAGAAGACGTTGCCAACTTAGACGAAGTTGTTGTCGTGGGTTACGGTACTCAGAAAAAAGCGACCGTAACAGGTGCGGTAACCGCGGTACAAGGTCCTGTACTTGAAAGTTCACCTGCTATTAGTGTATCCAACTCGCTTGCAGGTAGACTGCCCGGGGTAGTGATTGTGCAAACCAGTGGGGAGCCTGGTAACGACGAATCCAATATTAGCATTCGTGGTACGAACACATTGGGTAATAATCAACCACTAGTGGTAATCGATGGTATTCCAGATAGAGATGGTGGTATAGGTCGTATTAACCCAGATGATATTGCAAATATATCTGTACTTAAAGATGCCTCTGCGGCAATTTATGGAGCTAGAGCTGCAAACGGTGCCATCATAGTGACCACAAAAACCGGTAAGCCTGGTAAAATGCAAATCAATTACAAAGCAGATTTTGGTATTACCAGACCAACTAGGGTTCCTGAAATGGCAAGTGCAGTTGAATACCAAACCATAATGAACGAATTAGCTATCTACAATAGTAATATTCCTTCATCCCAATGGGGAGCGGCAAATTCAGCTTTTCAATCATCGGGCAGCTACACGATACCAGGAAGCAATCCCGCAGAAACGGTAAATGCTGCTTTCAGCCCAGAAACTATCAATAATCACAGAACAAATGCAGATCCATGGTTATACCCAGATACAGATTGGTTTGGTGCTACATTTCAAGATTGGGCAGAGCAACAAAGACATAACTTATCAATTAGCGGTGGTAACGAAGATTTAAAGTATTATGCATCTGTCGGCTATGCTGACCAAGGAGCTATTTACAAAAATTCAGCGAACAGGTATCAGCAGTATAATTTTAGATTGAATACCGATGCCAGAATCAACGACTATATTTCTACGAAGTTGAGTATGGGCTACAGAAAAGAAGATAGAACTTTCCCAACTGAAGGTGCGGGCGCTATTTTTAGAATGTTGATGAGAGGTAGACCTAACGAACCTGCAGTTTGGCCAAATGGATTACCAGGACCTGATATTGAAAACGGTCAACAACCGGTTGTGGTAACTACAAATGCCACAGGTTATGACAAACAACCAACAGATTATTTACAGTTTACTGGATCTGTAGACATTACCAACCCATGGATAGAAGGCTTAAAAATGACTTTATTAGCAGGTGTAGATCAAAGTCAATTACGCAGAAAATTATGGCAAACACCTTGGACTCTTTATTCTTTAGATCGTGCAAATTACATAGCTACAGGTGTTCCAGAACTTAGCGGATCTATACGTTCTAATTTTACGGATGCAAGATTATTACAATCATCTAACAATGTTTTAAATACGAACCTTACCGGTTTATTGAATTATGACAAAAAAATAGGTGATGATCATACAATAAATTTATTAGCAGGTGTAACCCGCGAAAATTTTCAAGGAGAATTCTTTTCGGCCTTTAGAAGAAACTATCTTTCTACAGCTGTAGACCAATTAGGTGTTGGTGGTGAAATCGCACAAGAAACCGATGGTTTTGGCTATAACAGAACACGTTTAGGTTATTATGGTCGTGCTCAATATAACTTTAAAGAAAAATACCTAGCAGAATTTATCTGGAGATATGATGGTTCTTATATTTTCCCAGGTAACGACCGTTTCGGATTCTTCCCAGGTTTATTACTTGGTTGGAATATTAATAATGAAGACTGGTTTAATGTAGACTCCATTAGCTATTTAAAGCTTAGAGGTTCTTACGGAGAAATGGGTAATGACCAAGTTTCTTTTGATACGAATAATGATGGCGAAATCACCGATGATGAATTACAGGAATATGCATACCAATCTATTTATGAGTTTGGTCAATATCCTATTAACGGACAGGTACAGACAACATTATTCGAAAACCTATTGGCCAATCCTAGCTTTACTTGGGAGCGTGCTAAGAACTATAACATTGGTTTAGATGGTATTGTGCTTGATGGTAAACTAAGTTTCACTTTAGAATATTTCTTAAATAAGCGTGATCAAATTCTTATTCGAAAAACAGGTTCTACCCCAGGTTCTTCTGGTATTTCTACGCTCCTACCACCTGTAAATGCAGGTAAAGTAAATAATGAAGGTTTTGAATTTGCATTAAATTATTTTGGTGGAAATGTTGATGGCTTCAAATGGGATGTGGGTGTTAATGGTGGTTATGCGCAAAACAGCGTAGAATTTTTAGATGAAATTCCTGGTGCTCCAGAATACCAATTACAAGAAGGAAAACCAATTGGATCATATTTAGTATATGAGTCTGATGGTGTTTTTATCGACCAAGCTTCTATAGATGCTGACCCATTGGATTATAGTGCGGTTAAACCAACTTTAGAACCTGGTGACATGAAGTTTAAAGATATTAATGGTGATGGAATAATTAACGATTTAGATCAAGTTAGGTTGAAAAACAGCATTAATCCTAATTTTAACTTTGGTGTTACCTTTAATGCGTCATACAAAAACTTTGATCTTTCTGTATTATTACAAGGTGCAACTGGCGCTAAACTATTTATTCAAACAGAATCTGGGGATATTGGTAACTTCTTAAAGTACAGTTACGATAATAGATGGAGCCCAGATAACCCAAGTAGTGTTCACCCAAGACTTGCAAGTCGTGGAGACACGTATTATACTGGGGGAGATTATGGAAATAATACCTACAATCTTTTCAGTAAAGATTACTTAAGGCTTAAAAATGTTCAATTGGCATATAACTTCCCTTCAGAAATGATTGAGCAATTTGGCTTATCTAATTTTAAAGTATATATGAGCGGTCTAAACTTGGCTACATGGGCAGCGCAAGATATATATGATCCTGAATCGACTAGTAATAATGGTCAGTTTTATCCACAACAGACTATTATCAATACAGGTTTTAGTTTAACATTTTAAAAAAAAATCATGAAAAAAGAAAAATTAATACTTTTAGGATTACTGGCCCTAGCGCTGGTTCCTATTTCGTGTAATGAAGATTTCTTAGAAACGCAGCCATTAGATTCAATTTCGGCAGATGCTACTTGGGCAGATGGGGCGTTGGCACAAGCATTTGTATTTAATGTGTACGGATCCCTCGGCTATGGAGGATTTGAAGAAGAAGGCCTGTCTTCATTAACGGACGAAGCAATGTTTACACACTCCGGTAGAGGAGTCAATGTTATTACAGAAGGTTCTCTTTCCCCATCAGGTACGGGAAATGTGAATATCATTCCACAATGGAACGAGTTATATTCAGCCATTAGAAAAGCGAATATAGCCATACAAGAATTGCCTAACTCAACCTTTGATGACCAGACTCTAAAGGATAGGTTACTAGGAGAGGCTCATTTTTTAAGAGCTTATTACTATCATCAGTTAATGCGTTACTATGGTGGAGCCCCATTAATTGACACGCCATATGGACTAGATGATGACTATACTATAGCTAGAGGAACCTATGCCGAAAACGTAACCTTTGTGACCGATGATCTAGACAGGGCTATATCATTGTTAGATGGTAAAGAAGTTACTCCAGGTAGAGCATCTATGCTAGGTGCTATGGGATTAAAATCTAGAGTGCTGACATATGCAGCGAGTGATTTACGCGACGGACCTACTGCGAGCGCTAAATCGGCAACATTGGGTGCATATTCAAATTTAGAACTGGTTGCATATACTTCTGGGGACAGAGATGCAAGATGGAACGCTGCAAAAACTGCTGCCAAGGCTGTTTTAGACGCAACTACCGGTTATAAACTAGATTTAACGGAACCTGCAAGTGCAGAAGAAGCAACACAGACCTACATCTCTATTGCTATGGGAGGTGGAAGTGCCGTTGGTGATGCTGCTGCAAGGTCTGAACTATTGTTTGAAAGAACACACTCACCTTTGTTTACTCAAGAAAGTAACTGGCCTTTAGGTGGTATTCACCAAGGAATAAACAACGGACCTAATGGCTACCACAACTGGGCAGGAAATACACCTATTCAACAATTGGTAGACGACTATCAAATGATGGACGGTTCGGATTTCGACTGGAGCAATGAAGAACACGCAGCTGCTCCATATGAGAATAGAGATCCAAGATTGGCCGCTACCATTCTATATGACGGTGCACCTTGGAAACCTAGACCGGATGATGTTGCTTCAATTGATCCTTATGATGAAATACAGACAGGAACATACGCAGACGGTAGCGGTGGAATAATACCTGGTGTGGACATGAGAGATTCGCCGATCGAAAACTGGAACGGAAGTAGAACTGGATATTATGTAAGAAAGTTTATTGATCCAGACCCATCTTTAGTTGATAATCAATCTAGTGCCCAAGTAGTACCTTGGCCATTTATCAGATATACTGAAATCGTATTGAACTATGTAGAAGCTTCTATTGCACTGGGCGATGAAGGCGAAGCTAGAAATTGGTTAAATAAAATTCGTTTTAGAGCCGGTATGCCCGCAATTTCATCTTCAGGTAACGAGCTTTTAGAAGATTACATCAACGAAAGAAGAGTTGAGTTAGCTTATGAAGAGCATAGATACCATGACGCAAGAAGGTGGATGATTGCAGATCAAACACTTGGTAGAGGTATTAAGGTAATGAAAGTTAGTGCAACTTTAAAAGCAGGTGCTACACCAAGGACACCATATAAATATGATCCAACAGTGTATGATTACACCTATACGGTAGTTGACAATAATGATAACGAAACCAGAACTTGGGACGATAAAATGTATTTCATGCCTATTAGTAGAGATGAAATCAATAGAAATAACCTTTTGATTCAGAATCCAGGTTATTAGTTTAGTTTAAATTGAGTTAAATTAAAGATCTATTCCTTTTTGGAATAGATCTTTTACTTTTAAACAAATGATAAAAAATCCAATCTTCTTTATTCTCATTGTATTCCTACTACATCAAAGTTGTACCGAGAAACCAAAAAAGGACGAAGCACCCAGTACAATTAACACGATTGAGGAGCCTTCTCTTTTTACACTTTTATCTGAAGATAAAACAAACATAACTTTTCAAAATACTTTAAAAGAGGGGTTAAATGCCAATGTATTGGTTTATGAATACCTATATAATGGTGGTGGAGTGGCAACAGGAGATTTCAATAATGACGGATTACAAGATTTATACTTCACTTCAAATATGGGTGAAAATAAATTCTATTTAAATGAAGGTAATTTTACTTTTAAAGATATAACAACAACTTCTAAAGTAGCCGGTAGACCAGGACCTTGGAAAACAGGTATTACTTCCGCAGATGTAAACGGCGATGGTAAACTAGATTTATATCTATGTTATTCAGGAGCTTTACCAGATGCAAAGCGTAAAAATCAACTATTCATAAATCAGGGTAATGACACCAACAACATTCCTGTTTTTAAAGAACAAGCCGAAGAATATGGCTTAGCAAGTGCTGCATTTAGTAATCAAGGGTATTTTTTTGATTATGATAAAGATGGCGATTTAGACATGCTTCTACTAAATCATAATCCAAAATCATTACCGGTTTTAAATGAAGTAAGCACTAAAGAATTTTTAAAGAAAGACGACCCTTTGCAAGGTACTCGTCTCTTTGAACAAAAGAACAACAAATTTATTGATGTAACTGAAAAAGCAGGTATCAGCGGTTCTGCACTCACCTATGGTTTAGGTATTGGCATTAGTGATATAAATAATGATGGATGGCAAGATTTCTATATTTCCAATGACTATACGGTCCCAGATTATTTATATATCAACAATAAAAATGGCACATTCACAGACCAACTTGGTAGCCAAATGGGGCATACAAGCCACTTCTCTATGGGCAACAATGTAGCCGATATCAATAATGATGGGCTACAAGATATCTTCACCTTAGACATGTTACCAAAAGACAACAAACGCCAAAAACTATTATTATCTCCTGACAATTATGAAAAGTTCGATTTAAATATAAGAAGCGGTTTTCACCATCAGTACATGCGTAACATGCTACAATTAAATAATGGTGATGACACTTTCAGTGAAATTGGTCAATTATCAGGAATATCAAATACAGATTGGAGCTGGGCTCCCCTATTTGCGGATTTTGATAATGACGGATTAAAAGATCTGTTTATTTCTAACGGATATTTCAGAGATTATACCAATTTAGACTTCATAAACTATATGGATAGTTACGTACAGTCTAAAGGAAGATTGCAACGCCAAGATGTTTTAGAATTGATAAAAGAAATGCCCGCCTCAAACCTTACCAACTTCTACTACAGTAATAAAGACGGCATAAATTTCACTGATAACACGACCCAAGTAGGTATTGACCAACCAGCCAATAGTAATGGATCTATTTATGTTGATTTAGATAATGATGGTGATTTGGACTTAGTGGTCAACAATATCAATAAACCAGCATTTATTTACAGAAATGATACTGAAAAAGAAAAAAGCAACCAAATCAATATTCAGCTTAAAGGTGCTAACAAAAACACGCAAGGCATAGGATCAAAAGTAAGTGTTTATAATAATGGAAAAATGCAAGTAGTAGAGCAAATGCCAACGCAAGGTTATCTCTCTACGGTTTCATCTATTTTACATTTTGGACTTGAAGACATCAGCACCATAGATTCATTGATAGTACTTTGGAATTCTGGTAAAACTGAAACTTTAAGAGATGTACCCTCCAATCAGTTAATAGTATTAGAAGAAAGCAATGCAAAAAAACCAGCCTTGCAAAATGATAAATCAGAGGTCCTATTTTCTAAGGAAGAAAGTGCTATTGATTTTCTACATCGATCATCTCCTGTAAATGACTTTAAAAGACAATCGCTTTTACTGAAACAATTATCACATAACGGACCGCCAATGGCTAAGGGCGATATTAATAATGACGGACTAGAAGATATAATCATTAGTGGTGGAATTGGTCAAGCTACATCGGTCTTTATTCAAAGTACATCTAAAGGATTCCATCAAAAATCAAACACGGATTTTGAACTGGACCAACAATATTTTGATACTGACATTGCACTGTTTGATGCCAACAATGACGGTAATTTAGATATTTACGTTGCTAGTGGCGGCTATCATAATCTTGCCGCAAACGACCCCTTATTACAAGACAGATTATATCTAGGTGACGGAAGAGGAGATTTCAAAAAATCTGATACAGCTCTACCAAAAATGCTAATGAGCACAGGTTCAATTACATATTCAGATATAAATAACGATTCGTTTTTGGATGTTTTTGTAGGCGGATATAATAACCCAGGGCGTTTTCCAGAAATTCCACGAAGCTATATTCTTATAAATGATCGTAAAGGTAATTTCGTGGATCATACCGATAAGGTGCAAACCTCCTTAAAAAATTTTGGGATGGTTACAGATGCAGTTTGGGTAGATATAGACGGTGATCAGCAAGAGGATCTTATTGTGGTTGGCGAATGGATGCCCATTAGTATCTACCTGAATAAAAATGGGAAATTAATCAATGCCACAAATCAATTTTTAAATGAACCATTATCAGGATTATGGACCAGTCTTCAGGTAGCCGATTTTAATAATGACAATAAGCCGGATATTATAGCAGGTAACATTGGCTCAAATACGCAGTTTAAATTAGGTAACGATACCCCTGCAGAATTGTACTATTCTGATTTTGACCATAACGGTTCTATAGACCCAATTTTAAATTTTTATATAGATGGCGTTAGCTACCCGTACGTCACCAGAGATGAACTTTTAGGTCAACTATCAGGTAAGCGGCAAAAGTTCAATAGTTATGAAAAGTATGCCAATGGAACGATAAATGACATATTCAGTAAAGATGATTTAGAAAAGGCTAAAAAATTAACCGCAAACCATCAAGAGACCACTATACTGTTGAGTACAACAAGTAAAAAGTATAAAAATGTTCCGTTACCAATACAAGCTCAATATGCACCTGTTTCCGAGATTATAACATCAGACTTTAATAAAGATGGAAAGGAAGATATTTTACTATTGGGCAATAATGATTTTTATAAATTAAGAATTGGAAAGTTTGATGCCAATTATGGAACGGTATTACTAGGAGTCGGCGATGGAAACTTCAACTATTTACCGCAAACCAAATCCGGCTTATCCATTAAAGGAAGTAACACCCATGCACTATTAATAAATGACCAACTTATTCTTACTAGTTACGGTACAGCAACCGAAACCTATAAACTTTTAAAATAGCTTTTAATTAAACCATGACCATTTTTAGAAAACCCATACATATCACAATCATTTTATCACTTTTCTACTTGCTATTTAACGCATGTTCCCAAAAAGAACAACCAAAAATGAGCGATAAAGACGTGGCTCTAGAATGGGCTAACATGACCTTGTTCATTACTAGATACACACCGTCAAACTCCCCCACTTTCGCATCTAGGGCTTTTGGGTATACCGGTCTTACCATGTACGAATCGGTAGTACAAGGCTTCACAGAATACAAAACCATGAACGGTCAGTTACTAGAATTAGAAAAGCTTCCTAACATAGACAATACAAAAGAATATAATTGGGTACTAGCATTAAATGCCGGACAGTCAGAAATTCTAAAAAATATCTACGTTCAAACATCCGAAGAAAATATTCAAAAAATCGATTCCCTTGAACAAGTGATTTTTACTCAATTTAAAGAAGGTTTAGATGAAGAAACCGTTTCTCGTTCAGTAGAATTTGGCAAATCTGTTGCACATGCCATTTTCGAATGGTCTAAAACAGATGGTGGGCATAGAGGATATTTGAATAATTTTGACAAAGAAATGGTACATCCAGATAGACCGGGTGCATGGAAACCTCCTTTGTTCGCACAATCTTTCAGTCACCACCCTTTGCACCCTCATTGGGGTGAAAACAGAACTTTCGCTTCTACAAATAAAGAGTTAGAAGACCCGAAAATGATACCGTATGATACCACTCCCGGTTCCCCATATTACAAACAATTTGAAGACGTTTATCTCAAAGATTTAGAATTGACCCAATTAGAAAAGGAAGCTGCTATTTGGTGGGGAGATGACCCAGATGTAAGTTTTACACCACCAGGTCACTCCTACTATTTTGCTACCCTAGCTGTAGAAGGCCATGACATATCGCTTATTGAAACTGCACAGGTCTATGCGCAAGTGGGTATGGCCGTTTCAGATGCTTTTGTTAACTGCTGGAAATGGAAATATCAATTTTTTACCGAGCGCCCCAATACTTTTGTACCTAAATTTATAGATGAGGAATGGGAATCTTTTTGGCCCGATCCGCCATTTCCCTCTTTTCCATCTGGTCACGCTATACAAGCAGCTGCTGCAGCAACGGTTTTAGAACATAACTTTGGAAAAGAATTTACGTTTACAGACAGAGCCCACGAAGGAAGAGAACGCGATGAATTAAAGGAAACCGACTTTGTAGTTAGGTCATTCGACACCTTTTGGGATGCTGCCCAAGAAACGGCAGATTCTAGGTTTTATGGCGGAATTCACACGCAATTAGATAATGAAGTAGGATTGGAAAAAGGGGTAGAAATAGCAAAAAATGTTTACGCCCTAGAATGGAAGAAAACAAATGAAAAATAATATAGCATCATTTACAAAAATCATAAGCTTACTGCTTTTTTTCTGCGGATGGCTTAGTAATGCACAACAAACATTTACAGACGTTACGGAAGCATCAGGTATTGACCACCAATATGAAGTCTACGAAGGTACTTTTGGTGGCGGAGTTACCGTATTTGATTTTAACAATGACGGCTTTGAAGATCTTTATATAACAAGTGGTATAAAATCTGATCGGTTATACCTTAACAATGGAAACGGAACATTTAAAGATATTTTTGAAGGTTCTGGTCTTGAAGTTACCAATGACTATGTTACCCAGGGTGTAGTCAGCGCAGATATTAACAAAGATGGATACAGGGACTTGTTCATCACCACCATTACCACCACCGATGGTAAAAGTGTTATACCAAGAGCTAAAAACCTATTGTTCTTAAATAATGGGGACTCCACATTTAAAGATGTTACTAATGAATACGGATTAGAAGATTTAAATTCCTTCAGCACAGGTCCAAGCTTTGGTGATATTGATGCCGATGGTTATCCTGATTTGTTTGTTGGTAATTATTTTCAAGAGTTTACCGGTAAATTGGGAATCATAAAAGATGCTACGATAGTAAGTGCCAACCAAACCGCAAGAAGTTATTTACTAAAAAACAAAGGTGGTAAAAGTTTTGAAAATGTATATGATGAATATGGTTTAGGTCATAAAGGTTTTGGTTTTGGTGGTGTATTCACTGATTATGATAATGACCAAGACCAAGACTTATTGGTAAATCAAGATTTTGGCTATAAAGCAGTACCAAATTTTCTATACCAAAATGAATATCCTGATGACCATTTTGAAGACGTTAGCGAACAAACCGAAATGGATTTAAAAATCAACGCCATGGGTGCTGCAGTGGGTGACTATAACGGTGATGGGTGGATGGATTATTATATTACCAACATCAAGTTTAATATGCTAATGGAAAACCAAGGTACCGGTAACCCATTTGTAGACAAAGCCAAAGAGTTAGGTACTTACAACTTAGCAATTAGTTGGGGTGCGAATTTTGCTGATTTTGACCATGATGAAGATTTAGATTTGTTTGTTGCCAATGGAGATTTAAACCCCAATTGCACGCCTATGGGTAATTTCTTTTTTGAAAACAATGATAACACGTACACTGAAAAAGGCAGAGAACTAGCTATTAACGATTATGGTATTGGTAGAGGTTCTGTTATTTTCGACATGGATAATGATGGCGATATGGACTTGTTGGTCGTAAACCAGCAACCAATTTTAAATTACCCCATAGCATCAACTACCCGTCTATTTAGAAATGACATTGCCAACGGCAATTGGTTAAAAGTAGCGTTGAATGGTATTGCTTCAGAAACTAATGGTATTGGCTCTCGCGTAACCGTAGTGGCTAATGGAAAAAGAACGATCAGAGAAATAGATGGTGGCGGATCCAGCCATTTATCACAAAATTCTGTCATTGCACACTTTGGGTTAGGAACCAATACAAAAGTAGATTCTGTTATTGTGAATTGGACGGGTGGAAATACTCAAATCTTAACCAATGTTGAGATCAATCAACAATTAGACATTAAAGAAAAACCGAATTCTAAAAAGGCAACATCTTATACCCTGTATTTTATAGTTGGCATGGTTTTACTTATTATGGTGTATGTATTCTTTATTAAGAAGAAGTGAATTTTTAAGAAACCTTCTTATCAATAAACTAGCACAGGTCAATCGACCCATTAAAATAGACACATTAATATATCTTTATCCACTAACGATCATACAAAGAGCCCAGTAGTAATTTAGGATAATTACAAGTGAGGTTAATCTAAATTTCTTCCTCTTCCTTCTATATTTTTTCATGGCATAAAACGAATTTTTAAGCTAAAAGTGACATAATTTCTAAATCCTAATTTCTCTATTTCTACCCAACAGACACATAAAATACTAGAAATCAATTAGTAACATATTGTTAAATAACTACGTCTAAGATTAATAAATTGTAAAACTTTGGAAACTTTACAAGTTTCTAAAGTTTCCTGCACTATATTTGCCACCGTTATGAAGGAAAAAATACGGGATACGGCATCAAAGCTATTCTTAGAGCATGGTTTTAAAAGCATTACCATGGATGACATTGCGAATGAAATAGGCATGTCTAAAAAAACAATTTATAGTGAATACAGTAACAAGACCGCTTTAGTTGAAGATTGTGTTATGAATAAGTTTTGTCATTTAAGTGATGGCATAGATGTTATTATAGCGATGAACAAAAATGCGATTGAAGAGTTATATGAGATTAAAAAATATGTAATGTCTCATTTAAATAATGAAAAAAGTTCTCCTCAATATCAATTGATGAAGTACTATCCAAAAATACACAAGAACCTTAAAGACCAGCAGTTCAATAAAATGCACGGTTGTGTATTGTTGAATGTGCAGCAAGGTCTTGAACAAGGTTTGTTTAGAGATAATATTGATCCCGAATTCGTTGCCAGAATATATTTTACCGGTATGAGCAGTATAAAAGATCAGAATGTATTTCCTATAAATCGTTTTCCAATAGCACATTTAATGGATTCATTTTTAGAATATCACCTTAGAGGAATAGTCACCCCAAAAGGAAAAGCAATTTTAAACAACATCATCAATTCAAATCAAGAATAAATGCGAAATCAACTAGTAATCTTAATCACAATTCTAAGTATAAGCTTAGGGTTTTCACAAGAGCAAAACTATTCCTTCACTTTAGACGAGGCCATAGACTTTGCTTTGGAAAATAACTATTCCGCGATAAACGCCAATAGAGATATTATAGACGCCCAAAAGCAAAAATGGGAAACTATAGCAGGTGGGTTACCACAAATAAATGGATCTGTAGGATACTCCAATCAATTAAAACAACCTGTAACATTGTTACCAGCAGAACTAGTAGGAGGTGCAGCAGGAGAATTTATTCCCGTAGTATTCTCTCAACCACAATCCATGACAGCTACTGCTACCTTAACACAACAAATTTTTGATGGTTCGTACATTGTAGGTGTACAAGCAACAAAAGCTTTTTTAAGTTATAGCGACAACAACAAAGAGAAAACCGATTTAGATGTTAGAAAGCAAGTAGTTGAAGCATACGGCAACGTGCTTCTAGCTGAAGAGAGCGTAAAAATATTGGAGAAGAATAAAGAAACGCTTGAAAAGACACTTTTTGAAACCTCAAAATTGTTTGAAAACGGATTAGGAGATGAAGAAAGTGTTGATCAGTTACAGATCACCTTATCATCTATAGAAAATCAGTTGCAAAATACCCTTAGACTTAAGGAAATTACTTTACAAATGCTAAATGTAAGTATGGGGCTAGATCTTAACGCACCAACTCAACTGCAAGAGAAACTAGAAGATTTAACGATGTCAAAAATGGATTTAGGTATTCTAACTACCGATTTTAATATTGAAGACAATGTAGATTACAAACTAGCGGAGAATTTAAACGAACAACGCTTTTTTGAATGGAAATTAGCAAGAAGTCGTGCGTTACCAACGTTAAATGCATACATCAACTACGGTAGTTCTGCCTACTCAGAAAGCTTTGATTTTTTTGGCGGAGATCAAGAGTGGTTTGATTCTTCCATATTGGGTTTAGATCTCAATATTCCAATTTTCAGTTCTTTAAAAAGAAGCGCCAGTACGCAACGTGCTAAAATTGCTTTAGAAAAAGCAAAAACACAATTAACAGAGGCAGAACAACAGATTAGATTACAATTAGAAAATGCAAAGAATAACTACACATTAGCTATTGATAATTATGAAACTGCCAAACAAAACCTAATGCTATCTGAACGTATTGAAAATAAAAACCAAATAAAATATAAAGAAGGTTTAGCCACCAGTTTTGAGTTAAGACAGGCTCAAACACAATTATATACCACCCAACAAGAATTCTTGCAATCTATGGTTGAGGTTATAAATAAAAAAACCGAGTTGGAAATCATCATAAATACAAAAGACTAAATAATCAATCATTAAAAATACAATCATGAAGAAAATACTAATCTTATTAACTGCAACCATAGGCATTTACTCGTGCGGTGACGGCGAGCAATCGGTAGCGGATATTATAGCCCAACAAGATTTGGAAGCTATAAGAGCAAAGAAGAATGAAATTACAGCTCAGCAAAAAGTTATAGATGCCCAACTTAAATCATTGGATTCCGCTATCGGTATTTTAGGTAATGAGGAAAAATTGCCTTTGGTAAATACCTTAACCGCTAAAAAAGAAGTATTTAATCACTTTCTAGAATTACAGGGCGATGTTTCTACCAAACAAAATGTATTGATCTATCCAGAAATGGCTGGTACACTACAAAGGGTCTATGTTAAAGAAGGCGCTAAAGTTTCTAGAGGTCAGGTATTGGCTACTATTGATGATGGTGGCATGTCAAGCCAATTAAGCCAACTGAAATCTCAGGCCGCACTTGCTAAAACTACTTTTGAACGTCAAGAGCGTTTATGGAATCAGAATATTGGTTCAGAAATCCAATTCTTACAGGCTAAAACCAATTATGAAGCTGCTGAAAATATGGTATCTCAGGCACAGAGTCAATTAGGAAAATCTACTATTAGAGCTCCGTTCTCCGGTATCATTGATAATGTAATAAAAGATCAAGGTACAGTGGTTGCTCCAGGTCCAGGTTCTGAGGTTTTTCGTATTGTAAACCTATCAGACATGTATATTGAAGTAGAGGTTCCAGAATCTTACATTGGCAATGTAACCAAAGGAAAAGAAGCATTGGTATACTTTCCTGTTTTAGGCGACAGCATTGTTACCAAAATTAGAGAGACAGGTAATTTCATCAATCCTTCTAACCGTTCTTTTGAAGCTGAAATTCCCGTACCTAACAAAGACGGTAGAATAAAACCTAATTTAACTGCAAAGGTTGCTATAAATGACTACACCAGTGAAGAAGCTATTTTAATACCAACCAGTATAATTTCGGAAAATGCAGACGGCGAGCAGTATGTATTCGTAGCGGAAGAGCCTAATGCTGATGGAGAAGCTCTAGTAAAAAGAAGTGTTATCACAACTGGTAAAACCCAAGGTGCGAATATTGAAGTGTTATCTGGTTTAGCCGATGGTAATGAAATAATAAAAGAAGGTGCCAGAAGCGTTAAGGATGGTCAAAAAGTAAAAATCAAAAAATAAATATCGATGAGCAAAGTACAAAAGAACGCCGACAAGGAATTCGGTCTATCGTCTTGGGCCATTGATAACCCTTCGGTTATTTATGTCATGATAGCCATTTTTCTATGGTTGGGTTTTAGCGCCTATATGGCCATGCCGAGAGAGGATTTTCCCGAAATTATAGAAACCAAGATATATGTTAGCACACCTTACCCCGGTAACACTGCCGAGGATATTGAAAAACTTATTACCGATCCGTTAGAAGACAGGCTTAAGAATATTAGTAACGTTGTTGAAATTACTTCAACATCACAGGAAGATTACGCTATTCTAACCATAGAATTCGATGAAGATATTACGGTTGAACAAGCCAAACAAAAGGTGAAGGATGAAGTTGATAGTGAAAAAGCAAGTGAAGACTGGCCAACATTCAATGGTGCCAAGGTAGAGCCAAATGTCTTCGACCTTAACTTCTCTGAAGAAGTACCGATTATGAATATCAACTTTACAGGGGATTATCCTGTAGAGAAATTAAAGGAATTTGCAGAATACTTGCAAGATGAGGTAGAAGATCTACAAGAAATTAAACAAGCAGACATTCGTGGAGCACAAGATTTAGAGGTGGAAGTTGGTGTTGACATCTACAAAATGATGGCTGCTAAAATTAGCTTTCAAGATGTTATCAGCGCTATAAGCAATGGTAACATGACCATGTCTGCCGGTAATTTGAAAACTGTTGGACAAAGACGTACCATTCGTATTTTAGGTGAGGTAGAGGATCCTAAAGAACTAAACAACTTTGTGGTTAAATCTGAGAACGGTGCGGTATACTTAAAAGATATTGCGACGATTAACTTTCAGGCAAAAGACAAAACTACTTATGCTCGTGAATTTGGGAATAACGTAGTAATGCTCGACGTTAAGAAGAGAGCGGGTAGAAACTCCATTTCTGCGGCCGATAAAATAAAAGCATTGGTAAAGAAAGAGAAAGCCGATTACTTTCCGCCAGATTTAAATATCTCTATTGCCAATGATTCTTCTACGCGAACACTGAACCAAGTTGATGATTTGGTAAACAATATCATCTTTGGTATTATACTCGTAGTAACCGTTTTAATGTTTTTCTTAGGTTTTAGAAATGCATTATTCGTTGGTTTTGCAATACCGATGTCCATGTTCATGTCATTTGTAATTCTTTCATGGCTAGGTTACACGCTGAACACTATGATTCTCTTCGGAATGATTATGGGGCTTGGTATGTTGGTTGACAATGGTATTGTAGTTGTTGAAAATGTATACCGATTAATGGACGAAGGCATGTCTAGAGTAGAGGCCGCTAAAAAAGGTATAGGTGAAATTGCCTACCCAATTATTATATCGACAGCTACAACTGTGGCAGCGTTTGTTCCTTTAGGCCTTTGGCCCGGTATATTTGGGCAGTTTATGATCTACTTCCCTATTACATTATCCGTTGTATTGGGATCATCATTATTTGTTGCCATATTCATGAACTCTATGTTGGTTTCCAAATTCATGAGCACCGATGAAAAAGAACTGACCTTAAAGCAATTGATTAGAATGAGTGCTATTCTAGTTGGTCTAGGAGCGTTAATTTTAATTTTTGGTGGTGCAATGCGCGGCTTAGGTTCTGTATTGATCCTTACTGCGATCATGTTCTGGGCATACAAATATATCATTAAGGGATCTGCTATTAAATTCCAGAAGAATACAATGGCCCGTTTTGAAAATTGGTATGAACGTCGATTAAAGCACGCCTTAAGAGGTAGCAACGTATACTGGTATTTTGGTATTACATTCTTAATGTTGATCGGTGTATTCATGTTATTTGGTATGTCCGTTGGCAGCGGTAGAACTAAAATTGAATTCTTCCCAGATAACAAACCAAATGAAATCTATGTGTATGTAGAATATCCTGAGGGAACATCTATTGAGAAGACTAATGAGATTACCAAAGAGGTTGAGAATCAGGTGTACACAATCATGGATGATGATATGTACAAGAATGAAAAGGGTGAAAACTTTATGATGGCATCTGCTGTATCTGTAGTAGGTGAAGGTGCCGGTAATCCGCTTACCGATGGTGGTTCATCTGCCGAAATGCCACATAAGGGTAAGGTAACCGTAAACTTTAGCGAGTATAAATATCGTAATGGTCTAAATACCGAGGATATTCGTGGTCGTGTGCAAGCTGCATTACAGGGTATTTATCCTGGTGTTGCCATATCGGTAGAGAAAGATGCTAATGGGCCGCCAGCAGGTTTCCCTATTAACATTGAACTTGAGGGTAATGATTATGACGAATTGATCAATACCGCTGAAGACATTAAAAACTACATCAATACTAAAAACATTGCTGGTATTGAAGAATTGAAAATAGATGTAAACAAGGGCAAACCAGCCATGCAAGTGATTGTAGATCGCCAAAAAGCGGGAGAATTAGGTGTTGCCGTTGGTCAAGTTGGTAACCAGTTAAGACGTTCTATTTTTGGTGAAAAAGCAGGTGTTTACAAAGAGGATGGTGAAGATTATGATATCAACATCAGATTTAATGAAGACTTAAGGTACAACAAAAGCGCGTTATTCAATCAGAATATCATTTTTAGAGACCCTTCTAACGGACAAATAAAGGAAATTCCTATTTCTGCTGTAGCCACCGAAAAGAATACCTCTGGTTATAGTGCTATTAAACACCGTGACGGTAAACGAGTTGTAACTATTTACTCCGGATTAAAACCTGGCTTTACTGATGCCGGAGCTATTGTTGCCGAAATCCAAAATGAGATGGGAAGTTTTGATGGAACTCCCGCTACCGTTAAAATTGATTATACAGGTCAATTAGAAGAGCAAGCGAAGCAACAAGCTTTCTTAGTGGGTGCATTTTTCTCAGGATTAGGATTGATCATGCTTATTCTAATCTTCCAATTTGGTGGTATTTCTAAACCATTGATTATTATGATTGCCATTTTCCTAAGCTTTATAGGTGTATTTGGAGGATTGATGATTACCGGATGGTCTTTCGTAATTATGATGACCATGATGGGTATTATATCATTAGCCGGTATTGTAGTAAATAACGGTGTGGTACTACTCGATTACACCCAAATTCTAATAGATCGTAAAAAAGTACGTCTGGGTATAGAAGACAGTGATCTCTTAACTATGGATGATGCAACAGATTCTATGATAGTAGGTGGTAAGGCAAGATTACGACCGGTAATATTGACAGCTATAACAACAGTATTAGGATTAATTCCGTTGGCTATTGGTCTTAACATTGATTTCTTTGCCTTGTTCTCAGAATTTAACCCACATATCTATATTGGTGGTGACAATGTAATTTTTTGGGGACCATTGGCATGGACCGTAATCTTCGGTTTATTGGTTGCTACCTTCTTAACTCTAATCATTGTGCCTGTACTATTCAATATAGTATATCGTATAAAAGTCAAGATCAGCAGTTTTGGAAATAAGAGCAATGACCAAAACGAACAACTTGAAAGTGTAGCATAATCCACTTTAAGTTAATTGCATAAAAAAGCCCGTATCATAATTGATACGGGCTTTTTATTTGAGCTAGTTAGTTTATTTATTACTAACAACAGGATCTTTTGTGCTTGCTTTAGATACACTTGCAATTCTGTTGTTATCAAAATTTACTTCGCTTTGTACATCACCTTCCCAGAATAACCACTTACCGGTTCTAACACCGTTCTCATAGTTACCCATAGCAATTTTTTCTCCTTTTTCATTGAACATTTTCCATTCACCTTCTAACTTCTCATTTAAAAAGTATCCTTCTTGAGACTTTTCTCCATTTGCGTGAAAGTAAGTGGCTTTTACTTTATCTCCTTCTTTTTCAAAAGTAGGATCAACTTGAGCATATGCTCCTAAAGACAATGCCATTACGGCTATAATTAAGATTTTTTTCATGATATATTTTTTTTGGGATTATTATTTTACAATACTCTAACGAGATAAAGATACAATTATTTTGCAATTAATCAATGTTTTGGTAACTTTTACATAACATTAAATTTACATTAGAGCTATATTAAACTGTTTATTAAGTACTTAAGGTAAAATAGTGTCGATTATAACATAAACCGGTCATCCAATAAAACGTGCCTTTCATATAGACCTATAATGAAATAGACTTCTTAAATTTGCCCTTTCATTAAAGCACATGTTATGTATAGAAGCCATTCCTGCGGGGAATTAAGAGAATCACATATTGGCGAAACAGTTACCCTATCTGGGTGGGTTTCCAAAACAAGAGACAAAGGTTTTGTTGTTTGGGTAGATATACGTGATCGTTATGGTATTACGCAACTAGTTCTTGATGAAGACCGTACCAATGCAGAACTTTTAGAGCAAGCTAGAAATCTAGGAAGAGAGTTTGTTATTCAAATTAAAGGTGAGGTTATTGAAAGAGCTTCCAAAAACGCAAACATCCCAACGGGTAATATTGAAGTTTTGGTATCTGAATTAACCATTTTAAACGAATCTAAGACTCCGCCGTTCACTATAGAGAACGAAACTGATGGTGGTGAAGACCTACGTATGAAATACAGGTATTTAGACATCCGTAGAAATCCTGTAAAAAACAACCTTATTTTTAGAAGTAAGGTTACCATGGAAGTTCGTAAATTTTTATCGGGCGAAGGCTTTATAGAAGTGGAGACTCCGTATTTAATAAAATCTACACCAGAAGGTGCTAGAGATTTCGTGGTACCTAGCCGTATGAACGAAGGGCAGTTTTACGCCCTACCACAATCGCCACAAACCTTTAAGCAGTTGCTTATGGTTGGTGGTATGGATAAATACTTTCAGATTGTAAAGTGTTTTAGAGATGAAGATCTACGTGCCGATAGACAGCCAGAGTTTACGCAGATAGATTGTGAAATGGCATTTGTTGAGCAAGAAGATATACTTAACGTTTTCGAGAACTTGACCAAGTACCTTTTAAAAGAAGTGAATGGTGTTGAGATCGATTCTTTCCCAAGAATGACTTATGATGATGCCATGGCTAAATACGGTAACGATAAGCCAGATATTCGTTTTGGTATGGAATTCGCTGAATTAAACGCTATTGCACAACATAAAGAATTTGGAGTTTTCAATTCATCTGAACTAGTAGTTGGTATTGCCGTACCAGGTGCTGCTTCTTATACTAGAAAAGAGTTAGATGCCTTGGTAAACTGGGTTAAGCGTCCACAAATTGGTGCTAACGGAATGGTTTACGTAAAATGCAATGAAGACGGAAGCTTTAAATCTACTGTTGATAAATTCTATGACCAAGACGATTTGGCAAAATGGGCAGAAGCAACAGGCGCCAAACCAGGTGATCTTATATGCGTACTTTCTGGTGATGCCAATAAAACAAGAACACAGTTAAGTGCCTTACGTATGGAAATGGCTACTAGACTAGAATTAAGAAAACCAAACGAATTTGCGCCATTATGGGTAGTAGATTTCCCATTGTTGGAGCTTGATGAAGAAACTGGTCATTACCATGCCATGCACCACCCGTTTACCTCTCCAAAACCAGGTCAGTTAGAATTACTGGATACTGACCCAGGTGCTGTACGTGCAAATGCATATGATTTGGTATTGAACGGAAACGAAATAGGCGGTGGTTCTATTCGTATACATGATAAGGATATGCAAGCAACCATGTTCAAGCATTTAGGTTTCACACCTGAAGAAGCAAAAGCGCAATTCGGTTTCTTAATGGATGCATTCCAATACGGTGCACCACCACATGGCGGACTAGCATTTGGTTTGGATAGACTTGTATCTATTTTAGGTGGACAAGAAACGATTAGAGATTTTATTGCCTTCCCTAAAAATAATAGCGGTAGAGATGTCATGATCGATGCCCCTGCCCCAATTGATAATGAGCAATTGAAAGAATTGAACTTGAAGTTGGATATTCAAGAATAAACCATCTTGACAAAGTGATAATAAAAAATCCCGCCTAGTGCGGGATTTTTTTGTTTGCTCTTCTCTTCAATTAGATACCTTACAAATCAACTACCACAATAAGTAAGATATTTTTTGTTAAATTCACTTTGTGAAAAAATGGGTAAAAGTTGTATTGTATAGTTTATTGGGCATAGTTGTAATCATTGGTGGTGTTATTGGATATTTTTATTATCAACATGATTGGAAATATGAAGTGAATGAAAAAAAATACCCTAATAATATTGGACACCTATCAATAGTTAATAAAGACTTTAATCTTTGTAATGAAGACCGTATAATTGGCTGGTTTGCAAATGCAGCTATGTATACCCCTATATTTAACGGTAGTAAATCCTCATTTAAAAAATATATTTTAGAACATTATATTAGTACAGACGACACTGACAATGGTTTTTTGAACTTGAGATTTATAATCAATTGTAAAGGAGAGGTTGGAAGAATGGAAATCAATGAATTAGATATTGATTATAAACCATCTAAATTTTCACCAAACCTAGTTAAACAAATTATAAAATTAAGTTCTAGAAAAGAAAATTGGAAAATATCAAGCATTAAAGGTGAGCAGTTAGACAGCTATATGTACTTAATTTACAAAATTGAAGATGGTGAAATTTCAGAAATACTTCCTTAGCATAATACTGGGCTTATTTTTGTTGATTTCTTGTAAAAAAGTCTCAAAAAATATTACTCAGCAGGATAAAGACCTTGCCAAAATTCTTTTTGATCAAGAATTCGGTACACATGACCACATGAAGCCTATTCAAGGTACACCTAAATCAATGACCATGTTGGACTCTATTTTAAAATTAGACCCGACACATGCCGCAGCTTGGCGTGAAATTTCAATACCTTATTTAAAGAGAGGAATGCCTTTAGAATGGAAACCACTCATTGACAAATCTGTCGAAATAGATCCAAAAAATTGGCAGCCAATGAGAGGTTATCTATATCTTAATTTCTACAGAGACTACGAAAAAGCAATTACCGATTTTAACGCATCAGATTCTTTAACACCTTATTTAGATTATCCACAAGGGCATAGTGTAGATTTTTGGCGTGGCATTGCGTATTTAGGCGCAAAAGACTATGATAACTCCATTGCTTATTGGGACAAACATATTACCAAAGAAACCGAAGATTCGGGTGAAGATTGGGTAGAGCTAGAAGCTTTTCTTTACAGAGGGATAGCCTATTTTGAATCTGGTAATACAAAGAAAGCGAACGAGAATTTTGACAAAGTTATTCAGTACTTTACCAGCTCTGCAGATGCTAAATATTACAAAGCACAGCTATTATTAAATGAAGGAGATAAAACGACAGCTTTAAATATGATTGAAGATGCCATTGTAGATTTCAACAACGGCTATTATAACAATAGAGCTTATGTCGAAACCCTACGCCAAATTTATCTTGAAGATTTAGAAGATTTTAAATCAAAAATCATAACCAGTAATTAAATACCTTTGACCCTTACTAATGTTATGGCCAAAATATGCCCATTCAAGCAAACAACCTTTTAAAGCGTATTTATAAGTGGAGATATAAGAACATCTCTCAAAAGACCTTTATATATATTTTAAGCGTTGTTGTGGGGCTTTTAGCCGGATTGGCGTCGGTTACCCTAAAAAACATAACCTACTTCATTGAGGCATCCCTTGAAAAAGGAATTATTTTTTCTAGCAATCAACTGTATTTCATCCTCCCTATTATCGGTCTTACTTTGGTATATCTATATGTAAAATACATTCATAAAGAGAAACTTAATCATGCCGTTTCTTCTATTCTATTTTCTTTATCTAAAAACAAAGGTCGTATAGATGTAAAGCAAGTATACACCCAACTTATTATTGCTCCGTTAACCGTAGGTTTTGGTGGATCTGTAGGGTTGTTAGGACCTGCTGTTGCAACGGGCGCAGCTATAAGTTCAAATCTAGGACGCCTGTTTCATATCAATTCAAAAACTCGTTCCCTATTAATTGCTTGCGCATCGGCAGGTGCTATATCCTCCATATTTCAATCGCCCATTGCGGCCATAATTTTCGCCGTAGAAGTATTTAGTATGGATCTTACCATGATATCCATGTTACCCTTATTACTAGCTTCCATAAGCGGTGTGCTTACTTCCTACTTTTTTATGGGAAATGAGGTTTTATTAAACTTTTCCAATACAGAACCTTTTGAAATTAAAGACACCTTATTATATATTCTTTTAGGGGCTGGCACTGCGGTAGCATCTATCTATTTTACAAAAATGTACTTTAGAATCGTAAACCTCTTTAAACCATTAAAAAGTCCGAAATACCGCCTTTTAGTTGGTGGTTTAGCTATAGGCATTATGCTTTATATGATTCCGCCTTTATATGGTGAAGGGTTTTCCTTTATAAACTACTTGCTAATAGGTGACCACATTACTGCTTTAGGCAAAACTCCTTTTGATACCTACACAAACAACATCTGGATTGTAATTGCCCTATTAATAGGTATTACCATTTTTAAGGCTGTTGCAATGACCACTACACTAGCTGCAGGTGGTGCCGGTGGTATTTTTATCCCAACCATGGTAATGGGTAGTGCCTTAGGTAATGTAGTTGCCAAGATTATCAATAATTCTGGACTAGGGTTTTCAGTATCCGAGAGTAATTTTACGTTAATTGGTATGGCCGGTCTTATTGCCGGAGTACAACATGCCCCATTAACCGCTATTTTCCTAATTGCGGAAATCACTGGTGGTTATGCTCTATTTGTTCCTCTGATGATTACGGCATCTATATCATACCTTATCACTAAAAACACGGTAGATTATACTATTTACACCAGAGAGTTAGCTGAAAGTGGCGATTTATTAACTCATGATAAAGACCAAGCTGTTCTTACGCTAATGGACTTAGAATCTGTAATTGAAACTAATTTTAAAATTGTGCATCCAGAGATGACTTTAGGTGAAATGCTCCATGATTCCGTTGCAAAATCTACCAGGAACATTTTTCCTGTAGTTGATGAAAATCAGCGGTTTTTGGGCATTATTCTTTTAGATGATATTAGAGAATTTATGTTCGATACTAATCTGTATAACACAACAAAAGTAGAAACCTTTACTCATAAAGCCCCTGATCATATTTATTACGGGTTGGATAGTATGCAGATTGTCATGCAAAAATTTCAAGATAGTGGCGCGTGGAATTTACCCGTTGTAAAAAATGGAAAATACATGGGTTTTGTATCTAAATCAAAATTATTGACCGCTTACAGAAGAGAATTGATACGTTTTACCAAATAAAAAGTAAATTTCTCAAATCTTTTAGAAAATGAAACAACATGAAATACATTATCACCATTATAGTTTTAATCTCCATAGGACTAATCATTTATGGATTTAGCCTAGATGCTGGCCAAGAAGCATTATCACATAGATTTATTGGTTCAGGCACTTTAGGACTGTTTTTATTGGCAATGCCACTTTTTTTGATAAAAGAAAGCAAGGGTAAAAAATTCAACGATTATATGCTTACAGATGAAAATGTGAGGAAAATGCAAGGAAAAAAGCCTAGAAACACTGATAATCAAGATACTCCGTAAAAATAAACCCTCAATTTCCTACCAATCAACAGGAAAAAATATTAAATTAGAATGTTAATATTAAAATTTCAATACAATGATTGGTACCGTCAAATTTTACAATGAATCTAAAGGTTATGGATTTATAACCAATGAAGAAACTGGAAAAGATATTTTTGTTCATGCCACCGCTTTACACGGCACAGAAATTAGAGAAGGTGATAAAGTGAGCTACGAAGAGGAAGAAGGAAGAAAAGGTACAGTTGCAGGGCAAGTACAAGTACTATAAATTTCTTTCATGAAAAACTAGATAACCGCGCTATTGCGTGGTTTTTCGTTTATACTAAATCCTATTTTCTTTTCTTAGCAAAAAACTGAAGCAATAAACTTGCAGCTTCATCTTCTAAAACACCACCAGATATTTTAGTTTTAGGATGCAATGTAGTTCCCATAACTCCGCACCCACGTTGTTCATCTGTAGCGCCATAAACGATTTTACCGATCTGGCTCCAATACAAAGCACCAGCACACATTTGGCATGGCTCTAAGGTTACGTAAAGCGTACAGTCCTTTAAATATTTTCCACCTAAAAAATTTGCGGCCGAAGTGATTGCCTGCATTTCGGCATGCGCCGTAACATCGTTTAATTTTTCAGTAAGATTATGTGCTCTGGCAATGATTCTATCTTGCACTACAATTACTGCACCTACAGGTACTTCGCCAGCTTCAAGGGCGTACTCTGCCTCTTGTAGCGCCTTTTTCATAAAATAAGTATCATCGTAAGGTAAAACCATAGGTTCAAAAATACGACAGTTTCATTTTTAAAAAAGTATTTTTGTATTCATTATACCCACAGTTTGAAATCGATACTAGAACATATCAATTCACCCAACGACCTTAAATCTTTAAAAGAAAAAGATTTGGAACAATTGGCTGTTGAGTTACGTGAATTTATAATCGACATTGTTTCGGTTAAAGAAGGTCATTTAGGTGCCAGTTTAGGTGTTGTAGAATTGACAATAGCGTTACATTATGTTTTCAATACACCCATAGACAAGTTAATATGGGATGTTGGACACCAAGCCTACGGTCATAAAATACTGACCGGTAGAAAAAATATTTTTAACACCAATAGACAATTAGGTGGCATAAGTGGCTTTCCAAAAATGGAAGAAAGCGAATATGATGCTTTTGGTACGGGGCATAGCTCTACTTCTATTTCCGCTTTGTTGGGTATGGCTTTAGCAGCCCAATTACAAGGTAAATTACAACGACAACATATTGCCGTTATTGGAGATGCTTCTATAGCCAGCGGTATGGCTTTTGAAGGATTAAACCATGCCGGAGTTACCAACGCGAATATTCTAGTGGTTCTCAATGACAATGCCATGGGGATCGACCCAAGTGTTGGTGCATTAAAAAAATACTTAACCAACGTAAAAACAGGTACCGCAAAAGAAGAGAATATTTTTGAGTGCCTTAATTTTAATTACACAGGTCCTATAGACGGTCATGATTTACACGGTCTGGCAAAAGAATTAGAACGTTTAAAGCATATTGAAGGTCCTAAATTGCTACACGTAATCACCACGAAAGGAAAAGGGTTAAAAAAGGCAGAGGAGAATCAGGTTACCTATCATGCGCCCGGTAAGTTTAATAAGCAAACGGGTGAACTACAAAAGAAAACAAACGTTACCCAACCACCCAAGTTTCAAGATGTATTTGGTAAGACATTAGTTGAACTTGCCCAAAAGAATGAAAAAATAGTAGGTATAACTCCCGCTATGCCCACAGGTAGCTCTCTAAAATTTATGATGGAAGCTATACCCAACAGGGCTTTTGACGTTGGTATTGCAGAACAGCACGCAGTAACGTTGGCTGCAGGTATGGCTACTGACGGTTTGGTCGTATTCTGTAATATCTACTCTACATTTCTACAACGTGCCTATGATCAGGTTATACATGATGTAGCTATACAAAATTTACCAGTGATTTTCTGCTTGGATCGTGCAGGATTGGTGGGTGAAGACGGACCAACGCATCACGGTGTTTTTGATATTTCTTATTTAAGATGCATACCAAATCTAATTATATTTTCACCACTAAATGAAATTGAGCTACGCAATATAATGTATACCGCACAATTAGGTTTAGACCATCCTATTGCCATCAGGTATCCTCGTGGTAGAGGTAATTTAATAGATTGGCAAGCACCAATGGAAAAACTTACAATTGGAAAAGCGAAAGTTTTAAAAGAAGGAAATAAAATTGCCATTTTAAGTACAGGCCCAATAGGAAATATGGCATCAAATTTGCTGTCAGAATTGGACCAACACACAGCAATTGCTCATTATGATTTTCCATTCATTAAACCGCTGGATACTATTTTGTTAAAAGAAATCTTACAGAAATACGATCATATTGTTACGCTAGAAGATGGTTCAGCTGTTGGTGGATTTGGTAGCGCTGTATTAGAATTTGCAAATAATATTGGAATCCACAAAATAATTAAGATATTTGGCATTCCTGATTATTTCATTACCCACGGTGCGACCGAAAATCTGTATAAAATAGCAGGAATAGATCAGATGTCCGTAAAACAATATGTACAACAGTTTCTATAAAATATAATGGCTTCAAAATCGCTTAAAATCTTAATTCCGTTATTCCTGTTGGTAGCCACGTTTTCATTTGGTCAAGACACCATACCGGCTCCAATTCTTGTAGATAGTGTTACCGTAGACAGTATAGCTGTAGACACCATTGTTATAAGAAGAACAGTCGATAAAATTTATACTCCTAAAAAAGACGTAAATCTTCAAATACCCAATATAGATTTTAAAAAAACCAAGACCTTACAAAAAGGTTTTAAACGTTTTAGGGTACCTTCTTTCTGGGAAACGGAAAATAGCTTTGGTATCAACATAAGTGAAGTAGCCTTTGTAAACTGGAATGCTGGTGGTGACAATGCGATCAGTGGTCTTGGATTTTTAAAATTTGCGAGAAAGTATAAATTCAACAACTTTCAATGGGACAACAATTTAGAACTACGTTATGGTTTAAATGCTCAAGAAGGACGAAAACTTAGAAAAACCGAAGATGTAATTCGTTTAAGTTCCAACCTGGGTTTCAAAAAAGACAATGATAGTAGGTGGTTTTATTCGGTCCAGTTAAACTTCAACACACAATTCTCTAACGGTTATAAATACCCTGATAGAGATACACCTATATCAAGGTTTATGGCGCCCGGCTATCTACTGTTTGGTGCGGGTACATCATATATTACGAAAGACGAGAAATTTAATCTTTACCTTTCGCCATTAACTCAAAAATCAACCTTTGTATTAGATCAAGATTTGGCAGACAATGGGGCTTTTGGTGTTCAAAAAGCTGTTTTAGATGCAGATGGTAATGTCATTACACCAGGTGAAAATCATTTATTGGAACTTGGTATCTTAATTACCAACAACTTTAATTATTCTATTGCAGATAATATTGAAATGAAAAGTAGACTGAACTTATATTCGGATTATATTAAAAGTTTTGGAAACGTTGATGTAGATTGGGAACTTACCTTTAACATGAAGGTCAATAAATTCATTAGCACCAGTTTAGGTACACAAATAATTTATGATGACGATATTCTGTTTGACGTTGTCAAAAACGATAATGGCACTATTGTAAATCCTGGTGTACCAAAAATTCAGTTTAAACAAGTACTAGGCGTGGGTGTTTTATACGCCTTCTAAAGAGTTTTTCCTTTAATCTTGTTGTGCATATGTACTGCAGCACTATCAGACAGACTTGCAACATAACAACACGTATTCAAAACAATTTGATACAATGATACATTCGTATCTTGATAAAACCCGGGCAGCGTTCTTAAAATAAGTTTATGGTAATTAGACGCTTTATTATTTTTCTTACCGATCAATGCATCGATATACACATCTAGAATATCGGAAATAATGGTATAACCAGCTATCTCTTTTTCTACCACTTCTTGAGATTGATATATTTTTTGAACACTTAAACTTATAATATCTTCAATTTGGGCTTTAAATTTACTTTTATCCAATAAAGAGACTTCAAAAGAACCATTTAATATACTTTCTTCATTCTCGATAAATATAGAAACAGCATCTTGAATGAGTGTATTTATGGCCAGGGCACGTAAGTAGCTTAGCCTATCTTCCATATATTCCAAAGAATTATACTTCTTGGTATTTATAGTGTCCTTAACCAGTTTTATTAGGTATTCTAGAGCATAATCTTCTGAAATTAGTCCTAAATTAATACCATCTTCAAAATCGATAATGGTATAACAGATATCATCTGCAGCTTCCACCAAAAAAGTCAAAGGGTGTCTACTGTAAGAAATGGTACCATCAGTGCTTCGGCTTTGCAGACCTAAATCTTCGGCAACACTTTCAAAAATGTGCTTTTCACTTTGAAAGAATCCAAATTTTTTATCGCAGATATGGTTCGTTGGTTTTTTAGGCAATGACTCCTTTGGGTATTTCATAAAAGCGCCCAGAGTAGCATAGCTTAAACGTAGACCGCCAGAAACTCCTGCCCTATCTTGGGTCAATAATCGAAATCCGTTGGCATTACCCTCAAAATCGATAATATCTTGGTATTCCACATCAGAAAGTAATGCTTTGAATTTTAATCCGTTTCCGGTTTTAAAATATTCTCCAATAGCTTTTTCACCACTATGACCAAAAGGCGGATTTCCTATATCATGCGCTAAAGCTGCGGCAGCTACAATACCGCCAAAATCATTGAATTGATATCCGTGAACCTCTTTTAGATATGGGTGTTTTTCAATTATTTTTTTCCCTGCCAGCCTACCTAAGCTTCTACCAACCACAGAAACTTCAAGGCTATGTGTTAATCTTGTATGTACAAAATCGGTTTTTGAAAGCGGTATAACTTGGGTCTTATCTTGAAGACTTCTAAATGCAGAAGAAAATATTACGCGGTCATAATCAACATCGAACCCTAAGCGAGTTTCATCTTGCTCATTTCGTAACCTTTTATTCTTATCTCCTTGTCTTCTTAAAGAAAGTAATTGCTCCCAATTCATGTACATTATTTTAAAGTTCGCAAGATACGCCATTTGCTTATTTTAATGCAGCAGGTGCCAATTACAATAAAACATTAGGAATTAGAAACTTAACCTTTAAAACATATATTGGTAATTCTAACTTAACCTTAACTTAACCTTGGGTTGTTTTATTTGCAACAGTTAATTTACCTATGAAAAAAATTTACATTTTATTCGTTTTAGTATGTTGCTCTTTGTCTTATGCACAAGAAAATAGTTCTATTAAAGGTAAAATTTTAGATGGCGAGTTTTACAATGAACCATTATTGATGGCTTCTATAAGTTTGGACAACGCCACTCTTTCTACCCAAACAAATTTTAGAGGCAATTTTGAATTTAACGATATAGCTGCCGGCACACATAATATCTTGGTCCAATTCGTGGGCTATGAGCCTATAAACCTAGAAATTAAGGTGAGAGAAGGAGAACAAGCTGAAATTTTAGAGACACTTTATGCAAAACGCATAACACTACCTAAAACAGCAAAGGTTGGTTCTTCAACAGCATCTACCGTAAGTTCCTTAAAATTAGCAGCTAACAAAACCAAATAATATTTTCAACCTCTTAAAATAAAACCTACCCCACTCTTCGGTTTTAGTCAAGTGATATAGATATTAAAACAAACATTCTTTTTCCAAAAGAATTTAGTATTTTCATCAACTAAATTTTGTTGTTGACCTGTGTATAACAAGTATTGCGAAGTATACGATATTAACTTCATAACCTTATTTTAACCTTAATGATAATTTATAGTGTCATTTTTGTTCCTTATTTAATTTTTTGATGGGCGAGAACATATATTTATTCATGATTATTGCGTTGGCTGTGTTAGCCATAACAGATTTAATTGTTGGTGTTAGTAATGACGCCGTCAATTTTTTGAATTCAGCAATAGGTTCAAAAGCAATTTCCTTTAAAACCATTATGCTAGTTGCCAGTGTCGGTATAGCCTTTGGTGCGGTATCATCTAGCGGAATGATGGAAGTAGCTAGAAAAGGAATCTTTAATCCGTCGGAGTTTGTCTTCGCAGAAATCATGATTGTCTTTATGGCCGTTATGATTACCGACATTCTCTTGCTAGATTTTTTCAATACTTTGGGAATGCCTACATCTACTACGGTTTCGATCGTTTTTGAATTATTAGGTGCCGCTGTTGCCATATCCTTAGTAAAAATTTATTCAGGAGATGGTAATTTTACACAACTTTCAAACTACATTAATACAGATAAGGCGACCGAAATCATATTAGGTATTTTATTATCTGTCGTCGTCGCTTTCACTATTGGCGCCATTGTTCAATTTATTACTAGAGTATTAATATCGTTCAAATTTAATGAGAAACCGAAATGGGTAGGTGCTATTTTTGGTGGTATGGCTATTACGGCGATTATATATTTTATACTTATTAAGGGTCTTAAAGGTACGTCTATCATTAGTCCTGAAGCATCAATGGTTATTTCCGATAATCCTGAATTATTTTCATTGGCGAATTTCATTATATGGTTTGCATTATCTTGGCTAGTAACGACTTTCATGAAATGGAACATTTACACCATTATCATTATTCTAGGTACGTTCGCCTTGGCAATGGCTTTTGCAGGTAATGATTTGGTAAACTTTATTGGAGTGCCTTTAGCTGCGTATGAATCGTTTTTGAGCTGGTCAAATTCAGGACAATTAGCTACCGATTACAACATGAAAGGATTGGCGGTTGCGGTACAGACACCAACATACCTGTTATTAGGTTCTGGTGCAATTATGGTAGTAACCTTATGGTTTTCTTCAAAAGCTAAAAATGTTGTAAAAACTAGTGTAGACCTATCTAGACAAGATGAAGGTGAAGAACGTTTTGAGCCAAATTACTTATCCAGACAAATAGTAAAGTTTTCAATCAAGGCATCTGAAAATTTAAATAGTATTGTACCGGTATCATTACAAAAGAGAATTGACACCCAGTTCATAAAACCAACTTCGTACGCTCAAAAAGCAAAGGCAAAAGACCAACCTGCATTTGATCTGATTAGAGCTTCTGTAAACTTAATGGTAGCAAGTGTACTAATCTCATTGGCAACATCATTAAAACTTCCATTATCCACTACATATGTAACTTTTATGGTGGCTATGGGTACATCTTTGGCAGATAGAGCCTGGGGTTCTGAAAGTGCCGTATATAGAGTTGCAGGTGTATTAAACGTTATTGGCGGATGGTTCTTTACCGCAATAGTAGCATTCGTAGCTGCAGCCACTATTGCCTACATTATTCACCTAGGCGGCATCTATGCAATTGGCGCATTATTAATTTTTGCAACTGTATTAATTGGCAAGAATTACCTTTCTCATACCAAGAAATTGAAAGAGACTAAAGAAGAAGAAATTTTAGAACGTGCAGAGAGCAGTTCTATTCAAGGGGTTATCGAAGAAAGTGCCAAGAACATTGCAAATGTTGTGAAAAGAGCGAATAAGATATATTCTAATTCTATTAACGGGTTAGCAAAACAAGACCTCAACTCGCTACATAAAAACAAAAAGCAGGGCGCTAAACTGGCGAATGAAATTGAAGATCTTAGAAATCATACCTTCTATTTTATCAAGAATCTAGAAGAAGCTCATATTGGTGCAAGTAATTTCTATATTAATGCTATGGGGCATTTAACCGATATTTCTCAATCATTGGAATACATCGGTAAAGTAAGCCACAAGCATGTTAACAATAACCACAAGAAATTAAAATATAATCAAATAAAAGAGCTTAAACAAATTGATATAAAACTAGCGGAGATCTTAGACAATACTTACCATGCTTTTGAAGAAAGATCATTTGAAAAAATTGGTAATATTTTGAACAACAAGCAAGAATTATATGATTTGGTATCTCAAAAAATAAGCCTTCAAGTAGAGCGTACCAGATCAGAAGAATCTAGTCCTAAAAACACAACTTTGTATTTCACAATTTTGCTAGAGACAAAAGATTTAATGACTGCGACCATGAATCTTTTAGAACTGTATTACAAGGAGCATGATGCCGATGTTACGCCAGCTACTTTAGATTAAGAAACTATTTTACACTTAAACCGCACTTATGAAATATTTTTTGCTAATCATTTTTATGCTTTCTGGAGTTTTAAACCATGCTCAAGAAATGACTGGCAACGAATTATTAGAACGCGCTATAGCATTTCATGACCCAGAGAACAACTGGTCTACCTTTAAAGGTAAAATGCTTATTGAGATGGAGAATCCAAAAAGCAGTATGCGCAGTACCGTGGTAGAAATGAAATTACCTAACAATTATTTTAAGACCACAGTAACAAAAGACAATTATATTATTGAATCTGAACTGGATAATAACCACTGTACGTTAAAATTAAATGGTAGCACCTCTATTTTTCCTAAAATAAAGGATAGTTTGAATATTAGCTGTGATCGCGCTAAAATGATGAAAAACTACTACACTTATCTATACGGATTGCCAATGAAATTAAAGGATCCAGGCACCATTATAGATAACAAGGTCATCAAGAAAACCTTTAAAGGAAAAGAGTACCTAGTCTTAAAAGCTACATATGATGAAGAAGTAGGTAACGATACTTGGTACTTTTACTTCGACCCAAAGACATATGCTATGGAAGTCTATCAATTCTTTCATGATGAAAGCAAAAATGACGGAGAATACATTTTACTTTCAGAGCTAATTACCGTAAACGGAATCAAAATACCAAAAGTACGTAAGTGGTATTATAACAAAGGTGATGTGTTTCTTGCAACGGATGATCTTCGCAAAGCTAGTAGTATAGATTAGCGATAAAAATTCATTTCGTCTATATACTTCCAAACTTCTGGCGGTAATAACGGTTTAATGTTTTTACCATTTTTATGCTCTTTACGTATAAATGTAGAGGAGATTTCCATAATTGGAGCGTTAACCCTATGAATTTTATCGTGCTCTTTAAATTGATGCTCAATTACCCCTTCAGATATTCTTGGGTAGACATACAAATGATGGAGATCTAAAATAGCTTCATAGTTCTTCCACTTGTGAAGTCCTTTTAGATTGTCTTCACCCATAATCAAAGAAAAATCATATCCTTCTGGATATTTTTCCTCCAAATGCACCAGGGTATTTATCGTGTAGTTTGGCTGCGGCAGGTTAAATTCTATATTACTAGGTTTTAGCTTATCATACTCCTTCGTTGCTTCATAGACCATTTCAAACCTTTGGTGGTTATCCAAAAGCGTTTTCTTGACCTTAAACGGACTTTGAGGAGTTACTACGAGCCAAACCTCATCTAAGTCTGAAAACTCGACCATATGGTTCGCTATAACCAAATGACCAATATGAATAGGGTTAAAGGTGCCAAAGTATAGTCCTACCTGTTTCATACTCACTTATTCTTTATCGTCCGAAACGAAAGATGCCACTAAATCCACTGCTTCCTTCAAGGCCACATCAAGATCATAATTCTTTATCACCTTATCGAACTGTGGTGCGGTTGCCAATTCTACCGATGCCTTTGCGATACGCATATTTATTTTGTCTTCGCTTTCAGTACTTCTCTTTTTAAGTCTGATCTTAAGCTCGTCTACACTTGGCGGCTTCACAAAAACAGCTAGAGTCTGATCAGGAAACTTCTTTTTTATTCTTAAGCCACCAACAACGTCAATATCAAATATTACGTTCTTACCTTCTGCCCAAAGTCGTTCTACCTCACTTTTTAACGTACCATAAAAATTATCTCGGTATACTTCTTCCCATTCCAAAAAATCATCATTCTTTATGTGATTTTTAAATTCGGAAACCGACATAAAATAATAATGTTCCTTATTCTTTTCTTTACCCCTTCTAGGGCGTGAAGTTGCAGATACCGAAAAAGCCAAATTTAATTCTGGCTGTGCCAATAGATGGCGTACAATGGTTGTTTTTCCACTTCCTGAGGGCGCAGAAAAAATGATTAGTTTTCCACCTTTCATCTATAGTACGTTTAACATTTGTTCTTTTATTTTCTCAAGCTCGTCTTTCATCTGTACCACAAGCTGCTGCATTGGGGCAAAGTTGGCCTTAGACCCGATCGTATTAATTTCACGACCAATTTCTTGAGATATAAAACCTAATTTTTTACCATTACTATCGTCTGATTGTAACGTTTTACTGAAGTAATCCAAATGATTTGCCAAGCGAACTTTCTCCTCTGTAATATCATACTTTTCTAAATAGTATATAAGCTCTTGTTCAAACCTGTTTGCATCAACATCTGCCTTTATATCCTGAACCGCCTTTTCTAAACGCTCACGTATTGTTGCCTGTCTGTCTGGATCAATAGCAATTACCTTTTCTAGCAACTTCTCCAAAGAAGCTATTCTCGCTAAAAAATCTTTTTCTAAAACACTGCCCTCTTCAGACCTAAACATATTAATTTCTACCAAAGCCCCTTTTAACGCCTCTTTAATAGCCTCATATTCAGATTCGTCAATATCATCTTTATCTGTTTTCATGGCATCTGGAAAACGCAATGCCATTTCTAACAATCTAAGGTCATCACCATCGGCAATATTTTTCAACTGGCCCATATATTGTTTAACAGCTACTTCATTGACCTGGGTAGAGGTTTCATTACCGGTGAGTTCAACATACAGGTTAAAATCTACCTTACCGCGCAATAATGAATTAGCTACCAATTTTCTTAATTCCAATTCTTTCTCACGATAACTTGAGGGCATACGTGCATTTAAATCAATACTCTTACTATTAAGCGATTTTATTTCTACCGTAATTTTTTTATTAGGTAATTGAACTACATGCTTTCCGAAGCCGGTCATCGATTGAATCATAAATACATTTTAAGATTAAGACAAAGGTAAGGTAAATGAAAAATTTATTATGAATTTTCCCTCCCTACTTAAACAGTTAAGGAGCAAACAAAAAATATTCTTGTTTGCTCCTTAAATTATAACTGGTAAAATATTAAAGTTCTCTAACCCAAATATTTCTAAAACTAACACGACTATCGTCCCCATGGTCTTGTAACATTAAAGGTCCTTTACCATGAGCTGGATTTTTAGGCCAACCAATATAAGGCGTAGTTCCTTTAATTTCTACATGGTCTTGAACCAAAATTCCGTTATGGATTACGGTAATATCTCCAGATTTTATCTTGCCACCATCCACATTAAATTCTGGTGCGTGATAAATGATATCATAGGTATTCCACTCCCCCGTTGGCACGGAAGCCATTGCCAATGGTACATGTTGCTTATAAATAGAACCCACTTGCCCATTTACATAGGTGGCATTATCATTTTGATCTAGTATCTGCACTTCATATATACCGTTTAAAAATACACCACTATTCGCTCTGTTTTGACCTTCCCTTTGCACAGGCAAAGGGGATTTCCACTCTATATGCAATTGTACATCGCCAAAGTTCTGCTTGGTCTGTATATTTCCGGTATTATCATTTACCGTCATACTACCATCTTTATTCAAATGCCATTTAGCGGCAGTACTATCATTTGTACTGATCCAATTATCTAAGTTGGTACCATTAAAAAGAACAATGGCATCACTTGGTGCGTCACTAGCGGTTGTCGGTTTAACCACGGCAACCTTAGGCTCGTAAAATTCTGTTTCTTCGGGTGTAGTTGGTTCTTCACCCATGTATTCTTCATAAACGATAACACTATCCTTAACAGCCTCTAGCCCTCCATCAGTAGCTACCGTTACTTTTTCTTGACAAGATATTACTCCCAAAGAAGCAACTAATAATAGTAATGAGTATTTATTTTTCATACGTAAATGCTGTTAAAGTCGTTTGATTTTTATATTTCTGAATGCCACCACATTTTGGTGATCTTGTAGTCCGATTTTTCCGGTGGTGTATTTTCCGAATCCGTCCCAATCCGCAAATTTTGATTTTGCCACCATGGCATCCCATTCTTCATTCGCTACAGGAAATGTTACCATTTCTGTACCATTTAAGGTAACACTACCTAAATGCATTTCATGATTAACGGTAATTACCATAGTATTCCATTCCCCAATTGGCTTAGTAACGTCTTTTGCTGGAGAAACCATGTCATACAAAGCACCCGCTTGGTGTGTTGTACCTGCTTTAGCATCTGGGTGCTTATCGTTATCCAATATTTGAATTTCTGGTCCGGTTTGATAACCAGTTCCAAATTTTTCGTCCTCACTAACGCCCCAAAATACACCGCTATTTCCTGCTTCAGAAATTTTCCAATCTAATGTCAATACAAAATTGGTATACTCTTCTCTAGTAACTAAATCATGGTTTTCATTCTCTTCACTTTCAGCCGGTGGGGTATATACCAAAGCATTACCTTCTATTTTCCAGGCATCACTTATTCCGTCGGTTTTAAACTCCTTCCACTTATCTAAAGACGTACCATCAAATAAAACTTCCCAATCGTTTTCAACTACGGCAACTTCTTTAACTATGGCCGTTTTAGCTGTGTCCTTTTTCTCTTGTTTACAAGCCATGAAAACTAATAAAAAAGCAACGCTTGCCATGTATTTTTTTATCATCTAATTTAAAGACCTAACATTTTCTTCAGCATTTCTTTATCTATCTCTGCACCTGCGAAATCATCAAAAGTCTTTTCTGTTGCCTCAATGATATGGTCTGAAATGAATTTAGCTCCTTCACGAGCACCTTGCTCCGGACTCTTAATACAACATTCCCATTCCATGACCGCCCAAACATCACAACCGTACTGTGTTAATTTAGAAAATATGGTTTTAAAATCAATTTGTCCGTCACCTAATGAGCGGTATCTACCAGCTCTATTGCCCCAATCGTTATAACCACCAAAAGCACCTTTTTTACCTGTTGGGTTAAATTCAGAATCTTTCACGTGAAAAGATTTTATAAACTCATGATAATGATCGATGTATGTGATATAGTCTAATTGTTGCAATACAAAGTGACTTGGATCATAAAGAATATTTACTCTTTTATGGTTACCGGTAGCTTCTAGAAAACGCTCGAAAGTATCACCATCATGTAAATCTTCACCAGGGTGAATTTCATAACATACATCAACACCTTCTTTATCGAAATGATTTAAGATTGGCGTCCATCTTTTTGCCAATTCTTCAAAACCCATTTCCACTAAACCCGCTGGTCTTTGCGGCCATGGGTGCATAGTATGCCATAATAAAGAACCAGAAAAGGTAGCATGAGCATGTAACCCTAATCTTCTACTTGCCGTTGCCGCTTTCTTTACGGTTTCAATTGCCCATTCTGTTCTAGCTTTTGGATTGCCATGAACATTACTAGGTGCAAAAGAATCGAACATTAAATCGTATGCAGGGTTAACAGCAACCAATTGCCCTTGTAAGTGAGTTGAAAGTTCTGTAATTTCTAATCCGTAAGAGTTTACTTTGGCTTTAAGCTCATCGCAATACGTCTGACTTTCAGCTGCTTTATCCAAATCGATTAAAAAACTTTCCCAAGTAGGAATTTGAATTCCTTTATAACCAAGGTCAGCTGCCCATTTACACATTCCGTCTAAAGAATTAAATGGAGCTTTACTATCTACAAACTGCGCCAAAAAAACGGCTGGTCCTTTAATTGTTTTCATAAAAATATACTATCTGTTGTTGTTTGAATCTGTTGTTGATTTTGAGATATAAAATCTCTCAAAAAATCTTATATTTAAGAATTGTATCAAGTTCTTCTCGATACACTGGAGATTTGCTATAAATATAGGGAATACCATCAGAAAAAGATAAAATTTCAAGCATGAATAAGAATGAAATATTCGACGCAATCGTTGTTGGAACAGGAATAAGTGGCGGCTGGGCTGCTAAGGAATTAACAGAGAAGGGCTTAAAAACACTTGTGTTGGAACGCGGTCCAATGGTGAAGCATATTGAAGATTATCCTACTATGAACGATGATCCTTGGGACTATCCATTAAAAGGTAAATTATCAAAAGAGGACCAAGAAAAATATCATGTACAAAAAAGAGTGATATGGGCACCTACCGAAGATTCTAAACACTTTTTCGTTAACGATTTAGACCACCCTTATGTAGAAACAAAACGCTTTGACTGGATTCGTGGTTATCAAGTAGGCGGTAGATCATTGACCTGGGGAAGACAAAGCTACCGATGGAGCGATATTGATTTTGAAGCGAATAAAAAGGATGGTGTTGGTGTAGACTGGCCTGTAAGATATAAAGATATTGCACCTTGGTACGATAAGGTTGAGGAATATATAGGAGTTAGTGGCGAAGCCTTAGGATTAGAGGTTTTACCAGATGGAAAATTTCAGCCCGCCATGAAATTAAACTGTGTTGAAGAAGATTTTAAGAAAACTACGGCAGACAAGTTTGATGACGGTCGTTTAGTTACCATAGGTAGAACGGCACATATTACAGATCCCAATGCCACTTTTGAAGGTCGTGGCACATGCCAAAATAGAGACCGTTGCTGGCGCGGATGCCCATTTGGCGGATATTTTAGTAGCAACTCTTCTACATTACCAGCTGCTGAGCGTACCGGTAATATGACTTTAAGACCCAATTCTATAGTACATGAAATTGTATATGACGATACTACTAAAAAAGCAACGGGTGTAAAAGTAATAGATGCAGAGACCAATGAAAAAATAGAATTTAAAGCAAAGGTGATTTTTCTGTGCGCGTCTGCAATGGCATCGGTGGGTATTTTGTTGCAATCTAAATCTGAACGTTTCCCTAACGGATTAGGAAATGATTCTGATGCTTTAGGAAGAGGTATAATGGACCACCATTATAAATTAGGTGCAACAGCAAAGGTAGATGGATATTTAGATAAATACTACAAAGGAAGACGTGCAAACGGATTTTACATACCTCGTTTTGTAAACTTAAATGAAGAAACTAAACGCGAAGGGTATTTACGTGGGTTTGGTTATCAAGGTACAGCAAGTAGAGGAGATTGGTCTGCAGAAATTGGTGAATTAGGATATGGAAAAGATTTAAAGGAATCTGTACTAAAACCAGGTAGATGGACTATTGGCGTAACCGGATTTGGAGAGTTTTTACCATACGACGACAACAGGGTAACGCTTAGCCCTACCGAAAAAGATAAATGGGGACTACCTCAATTAGCTTTTGATGTGGAGTTCAAAGAGAACGAATACAAAATGCGTGAAGACATTAAAAAAGAAATTGTGAACATGTTTGAAGCTGCAGGCTTTAAAGATGTGGCATCTTACGAAGAGCCTAGCGGACCTGGTTTGGGTATTCATGAAATGGGTGGTGCCAGAATGGGCCACAGCGCAAAGACTTCTATAATCAACAAGAACAACCAAGTACATTTAGTACCTAATGTGTATGTAACCGATGGTGCTTTTATGTCTTCTTCTAGTTGTGTAAACCCATCATTGACCTATATGGCATTTACCGCGCGGGCAGCAAATCATGCAGCTGAACAACTAAAAGCAGGTAAATTTTCTTAATATTAAAATTAATTACAAAGTATTACGTTTATTACATCCTATAGATTAAAGAAAATATCAGCTTATGGAAAATGCTTCGGCCAGAAATATGTGGGGTAATTATTTGAAAAATCATCTCGAAGATGTCTTTCATGAGACACCAAAAACAATGTTTTTTGGCAATAATGAACACGATGCTAATGAAAGCGTTAGGCTAATACAAAATGGCTATAAAAAAGCAATCTCACATTCTTTGTTAGGTTTACAAAACCGTAATGAACCGTTACCTAAAATAGGAGACTATATTGTGGTAACAGATTGGAATGGCGAGGCACAATGTATTGTTGCAACCACTGCAGTTACACTTAAACCATATTTTAGTATTGACCCTGCTTATGCCCAATTAGAAGCCAATGGGGATAAATCATTAGACAGCTGGAAAAAATATCATTGGGACTTCTTTACTAAAGAATTACAAGAATTTAAAAGAGAACCAAGAGAAAGTATGATCGTTGTCTGCCAAACCTTTAAAAAAGTAAATTAACGATCATTCTATAATGTTATACAAAACAAAAAGAGCCGCAAAATGCGGCTCTCTTTTATAGTTTACAGTTCAACTTAGTTTTCTAAAGCTACCCAAGTATTTCCGCTTTTATGAGAATCTACGGTTGCTTCGATAAAGTTCATACCACGAACACCGTCTGTCATAGTAGGAAATTCACCATCATTGTATTCTTCCCCTCTAATAGCTCTTGCAACACCTTTATAGATATTAGCCATAGAATCAAAAATACCCTCTGGGTGACCTGCCGGCAATTTTGTTCCGTCCAAAGATAGTTCAGAGTTATATGCATGACCCGGCTTGTAAATTTGAGTAGGCTCCGTATCACTTAACTTATATAAAAAATTAGGTTTTTCTTGCTCCCATCTAAAAGCACCTTTTTCACCATAAATAGATATAGCTAGTCCGTTTTCCTCACCTGTAGCTACTTGACTTCCTCTAATAACACCTTTTACATGATCGCCCATACGTATAAGTACGGTGCCATCAACATCCATTTGGTTATCTTCATACAAGTAATTGAAATCGCAAAGTAGTTCGTTCACTTTAAGTCCTGTAGTATATTCTACCATATTAAAAGCATGAACACCAATATCTCCCATACAAGAACTAATACCCGCTTTTTTAGGATCTAATCTCCAAACAGAAGATCTTTTCTCCTTGTCATGAATAATAGTATTGATCCAACCTTGGTAATATACCGCATCAACTTTGTGTATTTTACCCAAAGCACCGGCTTTTATCATTTCACGCATTTGGCGAACCATTGGGTAGCCTGTATATGTATGCGTTAAAGCGAAGACAGTACCAGCTTTTTCATGAGATTTTTGCAAATCTTTAGCTTCCTCTAAAGTAGTGGTCATGGGCTTTTCACAGATTACGTGGAAACCGTTATCCAATAACTTCTTAGCCATTGGGTAGTGTAAAAAGTTAGGCGTTAGAACAGAGCATACCTGAATACGCTCATCTACCGGCAATTTTAACTCCTCTTGTATTAAGGTATCAAAATCTTTATATATTCTATTTAACGGAACATCTATTTCTTTGGCGAATTCTATACTGGCATCATAGTCAGGATTAAATACAGCCCCTGTAATTTCATAATTATCGTTAATGAATGAAGCTACTCTATGCAACACTCCTATTAGCGAATCTCCTCCGCCACCTAATATTCCTAATCGTATTTTCTTTGGCATTTTGGTTGTTGTTTAAATTGAAATTTTTAAATAAAATTATTTATCAGAATTAATAAAGAATAAAATTATGAAAACCGCAAAGAACTATATCATATAAAAAATCTAAAATATGTGATATCATTTATCTCCTATAATAAACATAATCTGAGCTTATTGGGGTTTCGTCATTATTTCTAAAATCTACGGCAATTTGCCCTCTATGACCAGTAGAATGATTGATGATATGAAAAAGAATATCTTGTAAGGTATTTGTAAACAATCGCCCTTCAGAATTTTCATAATCTATACGCCTGTCAAAATTATCGGCATTAGTTACTATCTCGAAAGAACTACGTTGATTTTCATAATGAATATCAGCCCATTTTTTCACATCATGCTCTTGCCAAACCTTATACTCACTAGGTTTATTTAAGATTCTTGAGTTCCAAATATGATGTGCATTTAAGATATGACTAAATAAACGCATGGTTTCTGGCGGCACAGTATTAAGTGCCAAACACTGTTCTATAAGCTTCTTGTTGCAGTGAAAATTATAGTCAAAAATTTCATTGAAAAAAGTTTCCATAAATTACGCTGTTGATTATTCTATTTCTTTTGCAGCTTTCAGCAAAAGATCTCTTGTAGCAATGATGCCATCTGCCTCACTTATTTCAGACCCTTCATATTCCACACCGATAAAACCGTTATAGCCTGCATTGTTTACAATATTGAGCATTTTTACGTAATCGATACCTGTATCATAACCATCTGCATCAAAATTATTGGATTTTGCACTTACCGCTTTTGCATAAGGCATTAATTCTTTTACACCCTTGTATTTGTCATACTCCGTAAGGCAGTCCCTGCTATCTGGTTTTCGTTCTATACAGAAGTTTCCAAAATCAGGTAAACTTCCACAGTTATCCATATTCACGGTTTTCATAACCTGGGCATGCAATTCTCCATTAGATGACAAACCGCCATGGTTTTCTACCAGAATATTAATACCCTTCGTTTTTGCATAAGTAGCTAATTTTGTAAGACCGTCTACAGAATTCTTGATCCATTGATCTGGCACATTACTTCCATTAAGGTTTACTCTAATGGCATGACAACCCATTGCTGCGGCCGCATCTACCCATTTTTTGTGTTTCTCAACAGTTTCATTTCTTTCGGTTTCATCGTCAACGGCCAAATTACCTTGACCATCGATCATGATCAACACGTTTTTCATTCCGTATTTCTCTGCTTCTGCATTAGATTTTGCAACAAAATTTGCCATTGCCTCTTCAGAATAACCAGCATCTTCCAATTCAGGATTATACAGTTGGCTTACATACTCTAAACCGGTAAACCCCCAATTTTTTGCTTTTTCGGCAAAAGAATATGGATCTACACCATCTTCTCTGATCATTTTGTGCATGGACCACTGTGCCAAAGACAATTTAAAAAATGGAGTTTTGGTATCTTCTTCCATTACAATTTCTTCATTTCCTTCTTTCTCTTTTTTTGTTTCCTTACAAGCGTAAGTTCCTAGTAACGATATACCTATACCCGCCATAGACGCGAATCGGATAAAACTTTTTCTTCTCATGTTTTGGTAGTTTGTTGTTGTTTGAAATATAATATTAACCATTGACGTTAAACTCTTGAATAAACCAATTAATCTAACTCAAAGTTAATTTTAGCGAATTTCGCAATAAGAATGGACATTAAATGTATAGAATTAATTTAATATTTAATAAATTTAGAGATTAAACAACTTTTATGAGCAAATTTTATTATAACGAAGAACAGGAGTCCTACGACGCTATAGTTGTAGGTACCGGAATTAGTGGCGGTTGGGCCGCAAAAGAATTATGTGAGGCGGGCCTTAAAACGCTAGTACTGGAGCGTGGTAGAATGGTTAAACATATTGATGATTACGAGACCGCTAATATGGATCCGTGGGATTTTCCGAATGCAGGTGAACCGACTAAAGAAATAATAGAGCAACAACCAAAGCAAAATAGAACCGGTTATACAACAAACCAAGCCAGTAATATGTGGTTTGTAAATGACCTTAAGCATCCATACAACGAAACAAAGCGATTTGATTGGATGAGAGGCTATCACTTAGGTGGTCGTTCTTTACAATGGGGGCGTCAAAGTTACCGTTTAAGCGATATTGATTTTGAAGCAAACAAAAAAGAAGGTATTGCCGTAGATTGGCCTGTTCGTTATAAAGATATTGCACCTTGGTACGATAAGGTTGAAGAGTACATTGGTGTAAGTGGTGAAAACCTAGGCTTAGAACAATTACCAGATGGTAAATTTTTACCAATGATGGACCTGAACTGTGTAGAGCAGGAATTCAGGGAAAAAGTTGCTGAAAACTTCAACGGTCGTGTAGTAACCGCCGGTAGAACAGCCCATATTACAGGAACCAAGCAGTTTAACGGAAGAAGTAAATGTCAGTTTAGGAATAGATGTATTAGAGGGTGTCCTTTTGGAGCTTACTTCAGTAGTTTATCTTCTACATTACCAGCAGCAGAGGCTACGGGTAATATGACACTAAGACCAGACTCTATCGTACATGAAGTCATTTATGACCCAAAGACAAAGAAAGCAACAGGGGTAAAGGTTATAGATGCAAATACCAAGGAAAATTTTGAATTCAAGGCAAAAGTTATATTCTTATGTGCATCTGCAATTGCATCAACATCTATTTTAATGCAATCTAAATCTGAAACATTCCCTAACGGTATGGGTAATGAATCTGACCAATTGGGTCGTAACATTATGGATCATCAACTAAAGGTTGGTGCTTCCGGAAAATTTGACGGATTCGATGACAAATATTACAAAGGAAGAAAGCCTAACGGAATCTATATTCCTAGATTTAGAAACTTGGGCGGAGATTCCGATAGAAAAGATTACAAAAGAGGATTTGGATACCAAGGTGGTGCATCTAGAGGAAACTGGCAAGAATCTATTGCAGAACTTTCCCATGGTAAAGAACTTAAAGATGTTATTTTAAAACCAGGTGGATGGACGTTTGGTATGATGGGCTTTGGAGAAGTGCTACCTTATGAAAACAATAGATTTACATTAGACTACGATAAATTAGATGACTGGGGTTTACCAACCGTAACTTTTGATGCAGAGCTTCAAGAAAATGAGCTAAAAATGCGTAAAGACATGTTGGAATCTGCAGTAGATATGCTAGAAAAAGCAGGTCTTAGGGATGTAAAAGGATATGATGAAGAAAGCGCATTAGGGCTTGGAATTCACGAGATGGGAACCGCACGTATGGGTAGAGATAGAAAAACATCTGTACTAAACGGAAACAACCAATTACACGATGTACCTAACGTATATGTAACTGACGGGTCTTTTATGACTTCTGCCAGTTGTGTTAACCCATCATTGACTTACATGGCCTTTACGGCCAGAGCTGCAAACCATGCAGTTGAACAACTTAAAAAAGGAAACATATAATGGATAGAAGACGCGTATTAAAAAATATGGGGATGTCGCTTGGATATATGGTGGCTACCCCAACATTATTATCAATTGTTCAAAGCTGTAAAAGTGAACCGGCCCTAACTTGGACTCCAGAGTTTCTGACCCAAACAGAAGGTACCGTACTTTCTAAGCTGGTAGACATTATTTTACCAAAAACAGACACACCTTCCGCTTCAGAAGTACAGGTAGATGTTTTCATTGATAGATTCGCCAAAGATGTTATGGAAAAGGAAAAACAAGATTTTCTTAAAATGTCCATGACAAAATTCACAAACAAAGCTTTGGCAGATTCTGGAAAAGAAAAAGCCGAAGATTTGACTGCTGAAGACTTAGAACCTGTCTTGGCAAGTTCTTTAAAATACAACAAAGATGAGCAAGCAGAAATGTTCAAAACCATTAATAGCTACACAAAAGCTATTGCAAATGGAGATACAGCAGAATTAGATGACGAAGTTTCAAGATTTGCTTTTGCCAACAACTTAAGAGGTATGACTATTTGGGGCTATAAAGCTTCTGAATATGTAGGCGAAAATGTTTTGGCATACTTACCTGTACCAGGTGAATATGTACCTTGTGGAGACCTTCAAGAGCTTACAGAAGGTAAAGCATGGTCTTTATAATCTTATAATATCTTATGTATTCAATAGCCAAGAGCATTCTTACGTTGCTCTTGGCTATTTTCATTATAAAACACTACTCATGAAAAGAAGAAGCTTTATTCAAAAATCTGCATTGACTACTGGTGCAATTTCCATAGGCAGCACGTTATCATATGCCAAAACAATAAACAAAACCGTAGATACCCATAAATACAATTTAAAATATGCGCCACATATAGGTATGTTTAAACACATGGCAGGTGATGATCCAATCGACCAATTAAATTTTATGGCGGATCAAGGTTATACCGCATTTGAAGATAATGAAATGCGTAAAAGACCAATTGAACTACAAGAAAAGATGGCAAAAACCATGAAAGAACGTGGTTTAGAAATGGGTGTGTTCGTTGCTCACGAAATACATTGGAAAACACCAAATTTAGCATCTGGCGATCCAACCAAAAGAGAAGAATTTTTGAATGACATAAAAAATTCCATTGAAGTTGCTAAACGTGTTAATGCCAAATGGATGACCGTAGTACCGGGGCATTTAGACCTTAAATTAAGAATGGGCTACCAAACGGCTAATGTTATTGAAAGTTTAAAACAGGCTTCTGCACTATTAGAACCTCATAATATTACCATGGTTTTAGAACCATTGAATTTAAGAAATCACCCGGGGCTGTTTTTAACAGATTCGCCACAAGCGTTCGAAATTTGCAAGGCGGTCAACTCACCATCGTGTAAAATTCTGTTTGACATCTACCATCAACAAATTCAAGAAGGAAACATAATACCTAATATGGAAGCTTCTTGGTCAGAAATAGCATATATCCAAATTGGGGACAACCCTGGAAGAAATGAACCAACTACAGGTGAAATTAACTATCACAATGTATTTAAATGGATACATACACAAGGATTTGATGGAGTACTTGGCATGGAGCACGGTAACTCTAGAGATGGTAAAGAAGGAGAACTAGCGGTAATTGAAGCATATAAAAAAGTGGATGCTTTTTTATAATTCTGTATCGTTTGTTTTATTGTTATTAGACATAAGCTAAAGAGCATAATATGCATTTCATCGAATAGTTGATGCTTTTTCGATGAAATACATATTACAAATGTAAGAATTTACTTACTTATGCGTTCTTTTGTATATGTCCCAATACCTACAAGCAGTACTCGTATATGCCAGTTTACTTCTGGTCTCCAAATTATCTTTTTATATCTATAAAAAGGTTAAGTCCCATTCTTTTGACTTGTTTCAAATTAGACTCAGTTATATGTGGTTTAATCTCAAAAACGCCATAAAATTAACTTTTCATAGCATTTTTAACAATACCATTAAGTTTCCGTAATCCAAAACGGAATTTGCTACGTATATCTCTTATACTCTAATACTTAAGTTATGGAAAACTACATCACAATATTATTGATATATGCAGCTGCACTTCTTTTCTCGACAGTATTAAAGCCCTATATCAAAAATGATAAATAAGAATCCCCTTACTTAACCTCGGCTTAGCCGTATATAAAAAAGACCTCTCTACATGCGAGGTCTTTTTTATTCCCTTATTTTAAATCCTTTTAAAAAAAAGTAGTGGTTAACCAACGTTCATATTATACAAGATAAGCCCTCCTTTTATTATAACACATAAACGACTTTTAGGTAGATTACATTAAAATCTATCAACCTAAAAATGCATGTGTTGAATAAAACCGTATAAAGTTTTTATAAAATGAAATAAATATACTATTGAATGGAAAGTATAAAAAATGTACGGCCCCACTAATGCTTCTATTATGAAAAATGCCCACCAAGTCTAATAAAGGTAGTTCCCCCGAAACCTTTTCTTAGAATGTAATCGTACGACGAATCGTAGTTATACTTATTTTGGCGCTCAAACATTAGATATAAGATAACATACACTATCTCATAAAGAACCGTACTAAATCTAAGCTTTTATATCTGCATTGAAAGATCCTTTGATTTTCAAAAAAACTCCCTCAGCATTTACTAATTTTACTTCTAACTTGCCATCGACATTGTTAGAAAAGATTTCAGTGATTGTAATATCTCCAGAATCTATAAAAAAAGGTAATTCACTTACACTACCTAAATCTGCAAAGCCATAAACCCCATTGAAATTATTTATCAAATGGTTTAGGTCTTTAATTTTATGTTTGCCAATTTGTACATCAAGCTTATCTACTTTATCAGATGCAATCATAATTTCCAAAATTTGCATCTCTTTATCATTACATGATGTAAAATGAAGCAATAATTTATTTGTCTTGTAACCTAACCTATCCACTTCAGTTTTATTTTCAAAGGTTGCAGCTCCATTCAAATTAAAGCTTAATTCTCCATCTACTTTAAAACTACATGTTCCGTTATCTAGTCTAGGGGTATCAAAATTTTCTTTTGATGTACCCGCAAGCAACATTAACGGTATAAACCCAAAACAAAACATTTTAAAAGACTTATTTATAAATCGTTTAATGTTTTGCATAATCTCTTATTATGGTCTGGTTGTATTTTCTTTTCGCACTTCGGTTGCCACAGCCAAATTTTCATCTAACTCTTTATTCTCTGCTAAAAATTGCGAAGCAATTAACAACACAACAACAAATAATGTCAACATTATGCCACATTTTCTCATGCCATCTATTTTTATAACATACTGAATTTCTTTGCTAAAGGTAGATTTATGCTCAAAAATGATAGAGTTGTTTTGTATAACTCGTACCTTTTTATGTATAAGCGGATACAGAAAAAGAGAAAAAATTCATACAAAAAAATATATAGTATTTTTCCTACAAGATGTATATGCTAATTAGGTTCTAGACACCTTTGCTTTGAAATATACCGATTACACTAATTTCTCTTCCATTGGTACAAATTAGTATTTGAAAGCAACACAAGCGCGTAATTTTTCATAACTTTCTAACTTGATACCTACCGTTTATGTTACAAGCTGTTATTGTAGATGATGAAATTAAAGCCCTTCAAAGTTTAACTTGGGAGCTCACAAATTTTAGTGATGAAATCAATGTAATAGCTTCGTTTACAAACCCTAATGAAGCTCTAGCTTATTTAGAAAAACATACACCAGATTGTCTTTTTTTAGATATAGAAATGCCAACAATGGACGGTTTTCAGTTTATTAGTAAACTGATCAATAAAAATTTTCCGGTTATAATTACCACAGCTTACAACCAATATGCCTTAAAAGCGATAAAAAGTCAGGCTCTGGATTATCTTTTGAAACCAATTGATACAGATGATCTAGAAGAGACCATTGTAAAAATCAAAAAATTTAACAGTAAGAATTTCTCTGTTGAAAATTTGGAAATGGCACTTATCAATTACAACTCTAAAGCCTTACATAAACGTATTACGCTTAATACAGATGGTAAACTGTTATTTTTAGAAAGCGATGAAATATTATATGCTGAATCTGACGGAAATTACAGCACTATATTCTTAGCCGACGGTCAAAAAATCGTGCTTACCAAAAAACTAAAAGAAGTAAATGAATTACTACCGTCTGATTCCTTTTTCAGAATTCATAATTCGTATATTATCAACTTAAATAAAATAAAGGAATTTTTAAAGACAGATGGTTATGTTGTCTTAAAATCGAATCATAAAATACCTGTATCAAGGCAAAAAAAATCAGATTTTTTAGACATGTTATAAATCCTTAATTTGGTTTATAACATAATACTCAAGCTTTTCCATAAACGTATAGTGCATAAATTCAAGTACAAAATTCTATTTCTTCTTCTGTACACTTTGGTGTTATCACACGATTGTTACTCTCAAGACATACCTATTGGTTTACAAGTCAATTTAGATAGTCTATTAACAACCAAACCCAACACTTGTCAAGAGATAGATAATTTGCTAAGCCCTTTCAGCAACGATAGTACGGCTTTACGCTATATTGAGCAAAAGTCGCTTTCACAAAATTATTATAGTGGACAAGCATATGCTTTAAACAAACTTGGTAGTATTTACCGCGACCGCTCATTATACAATAAATCCCTTGATCTTTATCAAGAAGCACTTAGAGTATCTGTTGAAGACGAGAATCTTGAATTTAGGGTATCTAATCTAAACATGATCAGTACGGTTTACAAACGTACCGATGCGTTTAAATCGGCTTTAGACTATAGTCAAGAAGCATTAGAACTTGCCGAGACCGTAGCAGACCCTGGTTTAAATTTAAAAAGAAGTATCATCGTGTCTTTAAACAGTATTGGTAGTATTTACCAAATACTTGAGCAATATAAACTTGCAATAGAGAAATATGAAAAAGCCATGGTTCTTGAAAAAGAACTTGATGATAAATTGGGCTTAGCCATAAATCACCTCAACTTAGGGGAATGTTATGAATCTCAAGGAGACTTGGAACCCGGTCTAAAAAATTTCAGAAAGTCGTTGGTATACTATGAAATTATAGACTCTGAAACTGGTAAAATTAAATGTAACTACAACATAGCACATGTTTATGTTCACGAAGGCAAAGTACAAGAGGCTATTGAAATTTTAAAATCAAACTTACTTAAAGCCATTTCTCTAAACAATCAAAAAATTATTACTACAATTTACATTAATCTAGGTTGGGCATATATTAGATCAGAAAATTATGAGGCCGCAGAAATCAATTTAGAATCTGGACTGGCACTTGCGGAAAAATACGAATTTGACGTTGAAATAGCTGACGCCAATAAATTCTTATCTGAGCTTTGGATCAAGCGAGATGATTATGAAAAAGGCATGACCTATTTTAAAGAATCTAAAAAATATGAACAACGTATAACCAAAGCACTCAACCTTAGGTATGTCAATGACATGATTTTAAGATACGAATCTCAAATAAGAGCCAACCAATTAGAGCGACTTGCCCAAGAGAATGAATCTGTGCGATTAAGGCTAAAAAAGAATAAGACCATGCTTATCATCATTGGTATTTCTTTAATTTTATTGATTGGTATCTTGTACATTCTTTACCGTCAAAGTCAATTAAACGCAGACAAAAAGCTATTGACTTTAGAACAAAGTATGCTGCGTAGTCAGATGAATCCACATTTCTTATTCAATTCACTGAATTCCATTAAATTATATATTATAAATAATGAAAAAAAGAATGCCGTTCATTATTTAAATAAATTCTCAAAACTGGTACGTAAAATTTTGGAAGCATCTTCTCAAAGAGAGATATCACTGGCAGAAGAACTTGAAACGGTAGAGTTATATATGAATATTGAAAATATTAGATTTTCAAATGAAATTAACTTTAATATAGATATAAAGGATGATTTAGATCCACACCATATTAAAATACCCTCGTTAATACTGCAACCATTTTTAGAAAATGCTTTATGGCATGGCCTATCATCGAAAGAAGGAGCAAAGAATATTGATTTAGAAGTTAAAAAAGGTAAAAACGGATTTATAGAAATAGTTATCACCGACAATGGTGTAGGTAGAGACGCTGCAGAAAAGATTAAGGACGGTAAATTGCTAAAAAGAAAATCTGTAGGTATAGATATCACCAAAGAACGCTTGGCCAATTTCTCGAGAGATTATGAAAACTATTTTCATGTAGATATCATTGATAAGTTCGATGATGACACCAACCCGATCGGCACGCAGATCGTAATTTACATACCTACTATTTAAGATGGTCTTTTGCCACTTCTTCTAATTCAGCATACCACTTTTCTCCAAATTTACGTATCAAAGCCTCTTTTACGAACTTATAAATCGGCACTTTTAGTTCGTCACCTAAGGCACAAGCTGGATCACAAATTTGCCATTTATGGTAATTAACCGCAGTTAATTCTGTGTATTCACGTACTCTAATTGGGTACAAATGACATGAAACAGGTTTTTTCCAATCAATTTCACCTTGGTTATATGCTTCTTCAATACCACATTTAGCCACCTTTTTATCATCAAAAATAACATAGGCACATTCACTACCGTTTACTAAAGGAGTTTCCCATTCCCCATCTTCACCTTTTACAAAAGCACCTTGCTCTTCAATAACAGCAACACCTTCCGGTCTTAAAAAAGGTTTTACTTTAGCATAGATATCAACCATTATTTCGGTTTCAGAATCCTCTACCGGTGCACCTGCTTCGCCATCAACGCAGCAGCCGCCTTTACATGCGCTAAGATTACATACAAAATCGTTTTCTATTATCTCTTCGGATACTATGGTTTTCCCTAATTGAAACATAACCTAATTTAAAGGGCGCAAGATACATTTTTTAAAAAGTATAGGTCTTAGAAAATTTTAACAATAAACATCTAAGTGCATAGTTATAAACGTAAATTTGCAAAAAAATTGAAAGATGGAATTTCATTTTAACTTAAGGGAAATTGCAACCGCTAGTATGGTTTTATTCGCCGTAATTGATATTTTAGGCAGTATACCCATTATTATTGGTCTTAGAAAAAAAGTAGGTCACATTCAGTCTGAAAAGGCATCGATCGTAGCTGCGGTGATTATGGTCGCATTTTTGTTTCTAGGGGATGAAATATTAGGTTTGATCGGCATTGATGTAAATTCATTTGCCGTTGCCGGAGCGTTCATTATATTCTTTTTGGCCATTGAAATGATTTTAGGCATTCAATTGTACAAAGACGATGAACCGGAAAGTGCCTCCATTGTACCAATTGCCTTCCCTCTAATTGCCGGTGCAGGTACGCTGACATCGTTACTTTCTTTACGTGCAGAATATTATGTAGAGAATATTATAGTAGCGATCGTGGTGAACATTATTTTTGTTTTTATAGTACTTAAATCATCTCTTAAGATTGAAAAAATGTTAGGTAAGAATGGGGTAAACGTCATTAGAAAAGTATTTGGAGTAATTCTTATGGCCATAGCTGTTAAATTGTTCGCCGCAAATATTAATGAACTTTTCTAGACCGTTAGAAGGTTGTACTTTTATAAAAACAAGTTTATGAGCAAGACATTATCCATAATATTCATAGTAATTGCAGTAGCACTTATAGCCTATAATGTAACTCTAGTGAATTTTGCCGACCCTTTTGAGAAAAACAGTACCATAGCATTAATTGGAATAATGGCTTCATTGTGCGCCATTGTGCTTCTTTTGGTATTTGTTACCAGTAGAAAAATTCAAGATAAGATCAATAAAGATTAGTTGTTAGCGTTAATTTCAGCAGATTCTTCTTGGGTGATTACCCCGCCATCTAGTTCCAAAACCTTTTGAAGCATAAGGTCTTCATCTGCCTTGATTTTAGCGTGTATATTGGTATTGAACAACTGTTCTGCAATATTTGCTTTTAAAAATCTTTTTATACTATTCTCATAATCATAGAAATTCATTCTCAAATTTCTATCTACAGAATAGGTTACAAATTTCTCAAAAAGTATATCGTCAACTCTAAAATCGTTCACAAATTCTTCCTGATTATATTGAGCATATCTTTCTCTATCTTCATCTAAGTGCTCAAAAACAAAAAAGGAAAGAAAACCTAAATTATCCATACTCTCTACAGCTTCTTCTTCATTGCTGCCAATGGGCACAAAAACATCAGGTATAATACCACCGCCGCCGTATACGACTTTTCCTTTGGGAGTCGTGAATTTTAATGAATCTGCTACTTTAATACTATCTACGGATATCATTTCACCACTATGGAACCGATCTGTAAAACGTTGATAATAATCTTTGGTACCGTTAGCATACGTTTTTTGAATACTTCTACCCGTGGGAGTATAATATCTAGAAACAGTAAGTCTTACGGCAGAACCATCACCTAAAGCCATTTCTCGCTGTACCAAACCTTTACCAAAAGAACGGCGACCAACAATAGTACCTATGTCATTATCTTGTAAAGCACCCGCTACAATTTCACTAGCAGAGGCAGACCTTTCATTGATCAATACATAAATTGGCTTGTCTTCAAAACTACCGTGATCCGTGGCAAAACTCTTATTGATTTTTCCTTTCTTGTTCTTAGTAAATAAGATCAGCTTACCGTCTTCAAGAAACTCATCAGCCATTTCTTCTGCCATACCTAAATAACCACCAGGATTATCACGTAAGTCCAACACTAATTTATCTGCACCACGCTTTTGTAATTTTATCAAAGCATCCTTAAATTCCTTATAAGTAGATTCTGCAAAACGATTCACTTTTATATACCCAATATCCTGAGTTAGCATGTAAAAGGCGTCAACACTTTTTAAAGGCACTATACCACGCCTAACCTTGACATTGAAAGTTCTATCTTCAGATTTTCTGTATACTTTAAGATCAATAGATGTACCTTCTTTCCCTTTTAATTTTTCAACAATAACCTCACTAGGAAATTCTTTACCGAACAAGGTATCCTTATCCGCCATTAAGATACGATCACCTGGCAAAATACCTTTAGAATAACTTGGACCGTCTTTAACGGTTTTGATAACAGCTATAGAATCTTTATAGGTATAAAAATTAATACCGATACCTACAAAATCGCCCTTCATATTTTCGGTTACACCAGACATTTCTTTTTCTGAAATGTATACAGAATGAGGATCTAATTTTTCTAGTATACTATTTACCGTAACATCTACGATACTATCTGTATTTACATCATCTACATATTCATAATCTATGTAATCTATAAGCCTGTTGAGTTTGTCTTTTTTAGAATTGGTAGAAAAAAGACGTTCTGGAGAGTCATTAAAATTCAGTTTTCCGCCTATAAAAAACCCTAATGCAAGTGCAGAAGCGATAATTAAAGGAAATAGAGCACTGTATTTTTTATTCATCATTAATGTAAACGTTAGATAGTAACATTTATTTCTGGCATATGTTGTAATTCAACTCCAGCTTTTGCTAAAAATTTTAATCCTGAATCATCTTTATAGCCTACTTGATACACTACACGTTTAATGCCAGATTGATGTATTAGTTTACTACATTCTCTACACGGTGATAAAGTAATGTACAATGTAGCCCCTTGGCATGATTGTGTAGAACTGGCTACTTTAAGTATGGCATTAGCCTCTGCATGTAAAACATACCATTTGGTATACCCTTCTTCATCTTCACAGTAGTTCTCAAAACCCGTTGGGGTGCCATTATATCCGTCAGAGATAATCATTCTATCCTTCACTATAATTGCACCTACTTGTTTTCTTTTACAAAAAGACAATTTACCCCATTCTTTGGCCATTCTTAAATAGGCCCTATCATATTTTAATTGTTTCTCTTTCTTCATTTACAGTAAGCTTTATTCAAGCACTTATCCCTAAGGTAGTTGCTTTGATCAGTATCAACAATATCTTAGGCTAAACTTTAACAATCTAAAATGGAAATGTTTCATAAAGCAATGGTAGCGTTATTAATATGATCAAAATACTACCTACCATTACAAATAAACTTTGTTTCACCTTTAAAATGGTTTGGATCACATAGGCCAACATCAATACCAGCAAAACTATAACTACTTGAGCTAATTCGATACCACCGGCAAAACCTAATAACGGCGCCATCTTGTCTTCTTCGCCCATAATCATCATTTTAAAATAATTAGAGAATCCAAAACCATGTACTAATCCAAAAACACCGGTAACGAGAACATGAAACCAAATAGTATTATCGCCTTTTTTATCGGTACTACCCACTAAATTAAAAAGAGCCGTGCTAACAATGGTAACAGGTATTAAAAATTCAATCCAACTAGCATCTATGACCATCACCTCGTAAACAGAAAATACTAATGCCAAACAGTGGGTAAAAGTAAAAACAGTAGCTAAAAGCAATACATTTTTCCAACTCTTAAAAGTAAATGGTAGTGCCAGCGCAGCTAAAAATAATATATGGTCATATGCATTGATATCCAACACATGTTGCAAACCTAATTCTATATAAAACCAAAATTCTTGCATTGCAGTATATCTAAATAATTAGTAGTCTAATTCAGTCCACGCTCTTTTTGAATGGTCTCATAAGCCTCTTGTACTTGCTTAAACTTTTCTTCTGCACCTTTTTTAATAGCCTCGTCTTTTGTATTCACCCTATCCGGATGATATTTCTTAGCCATTGCCCTATACGCCTTTTTCACTTCGGCATCGGTAGCGGATTTTTGAATATCTAAAATTTTATAAGAGTTGTTCGCAGATTTAACGAACATGGCCTTTATACTTTCAAATTCGTTTAAAGAAACCCTCAGATAACCTGCTATTTCTCTAATTTTCTGAATTTCAAGATTGCTAATATTACCATCTGCTTGTGCAATACCGAATAAAAAATGAAGCAATTGTAAACGTACTTCATAACGCGTACGCTGCGCCAAAAAAGTACATACCTTCTGTGCAGATATCTGACCTTTCTTATTGATTTCGTTAAAACTTCTAAAAATAGCGTTCGCTTTGTCTTTACCATAGGTACTAACAAAGTACTGACGAACATAATCCATTTCTGACTGGCTTGCTTGTCCGTCTGCCTTAATAACTATAGAACAGAGTGACAAAAGATTCAATTCAAAATCTGCCGCAGTTACATTTGGTCTAGTATAATCTTCGAACACGCTACGCGCACTGCCTTTATTAGACCCAAAAAAGCTATCTATAATACTACCGGCAAAGAAACCCAACACCGCTCCAGATAATCCTCTAAAAGAAAAGCCTATTATGGCTCCCAACCATTTAATCATTTCGTATGCTCAATTTTGCCAAAGATAAAATATTACGAATAGAAAGTTAGGCCAATGAAAAGTTAAGGTCTGAAGCAGTGCTGCGACTAATTGATTATCTTTGTAACAGTTTAATTAAAACATTAAGAATATGTACCCTGCGGAATTAGTAAAACCAATGAGAGATGATCTGGCTTCTGCCGGATTTGAAGAATTATATACAGCAGATGCAGTAGCAAATGCCATTAATAAAGAAGGAACAACTTTAGTTGTTGTAAATTCTGTTTGTGGTTGTGCAGCGGCAAACGCAAGACCTGCTGCCAAAATGAGCTTGCAGAACGATAAAAAACCTGATCACGCAGTTACTGTATTTGCAGGTGTAGATAAAGAAGCTGTTGACGCGGCAAGAAACCTAATGGTTCCTTTCCCTCCATCTTCACCATCTATGGCATTGTTCAAAAACGGAGAGCTAGTTCATATGATCGAGCGTCACCATATTGAAGGTCGACCAGCTGAAATGATCGCTCAGAATTTAGCACAGGCTTACGACGAGTTTTGCTAAATTTTACGGCATAAACAATATTCCTATAAAATAATAGGATTAAAAAACCGCTCTAATTGAGCGGTTTTTTATTTTTGTAAGATGCAGAAATTGCTTTCTTATATACTAACCCCCATTTTTTTTATAGCTTTTGGTCTATGCCTAGGAATATTTCATCCTATTCAATGGTTAGGTTTTAAACTTTTTGGATATGAAGGCTTAAAGCCTACGGTAAGCAAGCTTAACTTTTGTTTAATGCGTAGTACAAACATTTTAGGTACTACATACAACTTTACCAATAATTTTGATTTACCGACCGATAGACCTTTGATCATTGTCACCAACCATCAAAGCATGTACGACATACCGCCCTTGATCTGGTATATGCGTAAACACCATCCAAAGTTTGTGAGTAAAAAAGAATTGGGAAAAGGCATACCTAGCGTCTCATTTAACCTAGTGCACGGTGGATCTGTGCTTATAGATAGAAAAGATGGTAAATCTGCCCTCATGGAAATTGGTAAACTGGGTACCTATATAGAAAAGCATAACAGAAGCGCAGTTATTTTTCCGGAAGGTACCAGAAGTAGAGACGGACACCCAAAACCATTTAAGCCTATGGGGCTTAAAATGCTTCTTAAAAAGGCTCCATCTGCACTAATTGTTCCAATAAGTATCAATAATTCGTGGAAATTGGTCCGTTTCGGGCAATTTCCAATGGGATTGGGAGCTAAGGTTCGTTTAGAAGTTCAGCAACCTTTAGAGAATAAAGGCAATTTAGATGACCTGATCCAACAAATTGAAGCATCCGTAGTTAGCGGGATAAATTCCTTTAAATGACCCACTCAGAAATTGTAGAAGAAACCATAATTTTTGTCAAAGAAACCTTGAAGAATGCCGAAGGAGGGCATGACTGGTTTCACATTCAACGTGTATTCAATAACAGCATGTTAATTGCAAAAGAAGAAGGTGATATCAATATTTTAGTCGTTAGCCTAGGTGCACTACTTCATGATATTGCAGATGCTAAGTTTAATGATGGTGATGAAGCTTTGGGACCAAAAATGGCAGAGGATTTTTTGTTGAGTCTTGGTGTACCTAAAAGAACGATCAACCATGTAACCAATATTATAAAATACAGTTCATTTAAAGCCAGCTTAACAGACGGCAAGATGAAGAAGAAGCTATTTACTTCTAAAGAACTCAAAGTAGTACAAGATGCAGATCGTTTAGACGCCATAGGCGCTATTGGTATTGCACGGGCGTTCAATTACGGCGGATTCAAAAATCGTGCACTCTACGACCCTAGTATACCTCCTAATTTAAATATGACCAAAGAAGAGTATAAAAAATCTGCAGCACCTACCATAAATCATTTTTACGAAAAATTATTGCTTCTAAAAGACAAAATGAATACTGAAACCGGTAAACGTTTAGCAAAAGAAAGACACCAGTATATGTTAGATTTTCTAGAACAATTTTATCAAGAATGGAATCCTTTAAAAAATTTAACTTAAATTCATAACGTAATTCAACAACATCAAACCATTAAAAAGGGTCTCAACATACATTGAGACCCTTTTTTCATTTTATGATATTTTCAATTATTTTGTTGGCAACTCTCTAGTCAACCAACCACTTCTACTTGCCGTAGCAATTGCATAAGGTGTAATCCAGAATAGACCGAAAGTGAACAATACGCTGTATGAATATGCCCAAAAAGATTCTGAAAAAGAGTATCTTTTTGCATAGAACAACACAGGGAATGTTGATAAAACCAATATGCTCACAAATGTAGAACTTAAGAATAATAATGGGTGTGTGAATACAAATACCAACATGAACAATACAAATGGGTAGCATAACACAATTCTTGAGAATTGGCTAAAGAACAATAACCTTGTACCTGCTTTTGGCCCTTTTCTAAAATTTCTAAATACATACTTAGACATTTGAATGTTCTCACGCACATTACTTCTACCCCATCTAATAAACATTTTGTAAAGCCCTTTATACTTTTCAGGAACATTAGTATACGCAAAGGCATTTCTTTGAAATAACACGTGGAAACCCTGCTTTAAAATCATGTTTGTCATAGCTCTATCTTCACCTATATCTGAAGCTTGACCCATAAACGTCTGATTGATCCACTCATCTAAACAACCGAATACTGCAGTAGCTCTGTAAGCTGCCAAAGCACCTGGCGTACACAAAACGGAGTTTAAAGTACTTTCTGATGAACGTACAAACTCAAAACTAAGTGCAAAACTTACGTCAAGCATTTTAGGTAGGATCTTATCATTATTCAATACACGAATATTACCTGCAACGGCACCACAGTTCTCATCAACAATAAACGGACTTACTAGATTTCTCAAGGTATCTTTATCAACGATAGAATCACTATCTACAGTCACAAATATCTCACCAGTACCTTCATTAAAACCTCTGTACAATGCATGACGTTTACCCATGTTTTTAGGTTGTTGACAAATAGAAAGCCTATCACCTAATTCCTTTTTAGCTTCCTGCATCCAAGTCCAAGTATCATCTTTACTACCGTCATCAATAGCCAATAATTGAATTTTATCTTTAGGGTAATCACTTTCTGCTAAACTCTTCAAAGTTGCCCAAACTTGTTTACCTTCATTATACGCAGGTACGATAACGGTAACCGTTGGTAACTCTTCATTAGAAACAGATGGTATTGCCTTATACTTTAAAAATCTTATAAAAGTGTAAATAAAGAAACTCAATTTAAATACAAAAAAAGCAGCAGCTACAATCATGAAAATGAATCCGATCATGTTACTTCTTCTCTCTAAATGTAATTGTGTAAAATCGTTCTGTAAAATATAAGCCAGGTAAGCAGAACCAAACATCATTACAAAGGTGCTTCCCATAACAAATATGCCCCATGCATTGGCATTTTCAATGAGATGTTTCATTCTAGAAAAGAAAGGCTTCTTTTCTGTTTTACTGGTAGTGTTTTTTAAAGTTTTCATATCTTCTTTGGTAGTGTTCTTGGTTTTCATAAATAGTTCTAATATTTATTTCTGCCCTATCTACGCTTACAATTACCTTTTAGATCTTATTTTAACAAAACTTTTTAAAGAAAATATTTACCTTAAACTATTGCACGTTTTTTAAACTTCACATACTAATTTAAAACCATAAATTTTTGACTTATTTACAATATTTAACTCATTTTCATACAATTGTAATGACAAATAATATTGTACCTATTACACTTTAGAAATAAGAATTCTAAATAAAAAAGTAGCGCTAGAATACTAGTTGGGTAATCAATGCACATACGAAAAACAAATCAACCTTAGAAGAGTTTTAGCTGTCCGTCTTTACAAGATTCGTGTAGACTGCTATTTAATTTAGGAAAAGATTTATCTTTAAAATAGGTTCGCTTTGCCAAACGCACCATGTCATGAATTTGAGTAGCAATTTTACCCTCTCCTCTACTTCTTACTCCAAATCTACTATCGTTTAAATTTCCACCATGGCATTCTTGTATTTGATGCAATACCTTATCTGCTTTATTAGGAAGCGTTTTACGGATCCAATCAGTAAAAATCTCACCTATTGCCCCGTTTAAACGAACTACGGTGAATGCCATGGACACAGCACCATTTTCTGAAACCGCTTTAGCCAAATTCAAAATTTCATGACTATTTATACCAGGTATTATTGGTGCCAACATTGCATTGACCGGTATACCGTTTTCAGATAGAACACGTATAGCTTCAAGCCGTTTTTTAATGGTCGTGGTTCTCGGCTCTAAAATTCTTCTTGTTTCTTCGGATAAGGAAGTAACCGAAATGTTTACGCCTATTAATCCGTATTCATTAAGTTCTTTTAAAATATCCAGATCTCGCAAAATCAACGCATTTTTAGTTATGATACCTACCGGATGTCTATATTTTAAAAACACCTCTAGACATTTTCTAGTCAGTTCAAATTCTTTTTCTGCAGGTTGATAACAATCTGTATTACCCGACATGACTATGGTACACGCTTTCCAACTTTTACTTCTTAATTTAGCTTCTAACAGCTTAGGTGCATCGTGTTTTACCAGAATTTTTCGTTCAAAATCCAATCCTGCACTATATCCCCAAAATTCATGTGCATTTCTGGCATAACAGTATATGCAACCATGCTCACAACCTTGATACATGTTCATGGAGTAACTCATACCAACATCTGGACTAGTTACTTTATTGACTATCGTTTTTGGAAAAATAGGAAGGTATTGGGTTTTATTTCTATCCGCAACTTCCCCTTCTACTCGGCAGAATTCGAGAAAATCATCTCTAGTTTCATAACTAAACGCAGAAAATTTATTGCTAGTATTTTTCTGGGCACCTCTTCCTTTAACCGAAGAATTGTATTTCATTTAATAGGATTTATTCCAAAATTATGGAAATATTCCTATTAAAATACATTTTTATAGTTTCAAGGTTATAAATGTCTAAATTGGACGAATGAAAAACCTATTAGTAATAGCACTTCTTTTTCTCAATTATCATTGTTTTGGTCAATTAGGCACACCAAGCCTTTATGGCGAATATGATGTTTTTATCGATGAAGAATTTAACGACAATATTTTTCATAAAATAACTTTAGGCTCTGAATTGACTTCATTCAAATTTATTGCTCCTGAGTTTGATGTTTCATACTACTATGGCTTAAACTCACAAGAAATGTTTGATGCCGAACAAACAGGACCACCAACATATGCCGCCTATTTAAATGAAAACTTTGAAGGATTCGTATTGGGGTTTTCACCAAAGCTCTTTTATGAAGAAGAAGGTACTCGAGTGGTTTTTATCCCTAAGTATCATTTTGGAAAAATTCGTGCCAAGGGTAATTTCTTAGATTCTGATGATGTAGCGTTAGAAAAAGTTACAAAATTAAAAATGTATTATTGGTCTTTTGCATTAGGTATAGAAGAATCTAAATGGTCGAACAATGCAACATACGGGTTTTACCTCATTTACAATGGTTTAAATGCCGGTAAAGCGCTCAATCAATTAGATTTTAATGCCCAATCGTTCTCAAAAGATAATTATAATACCAGAACCATAGGGCTTGGTATTAGAATCTCATATAATTTTAAAGCACGAAATCAGATTATTTAACACCCACTTGAACCAATTGTTTTTTGGTTCCTCTTTTCGCGTAGAACACTAATTCATCGTTCAGTCTATCAATATAAGGTACAGACACCATCAAAGGTAAACGAGCTTCTGTATCGTCAATAACCTTGTTGTATTTCATATGTCCGTTTTCATCCAATCGAATTAAAAAGACATTTCTATTTCTACTTAATCCTTGCTTGAACATGATACGGTCTTCACTCAACTGCTGCGGATTCTCTGAAGACGTACTGATAAAAAAGTAGGTCGTATTGTTTTTTGTGTAAGCACTGTAAGAGGCATAAGCACCGTCGCCCTGTGTTACCTCTGTCTTGTTAATATTTCTTGCCCAAATTAAATCTCCCGAAGAGCTCAATTTCGCACTAACAATATCGTTATGGTGATATCTAGTTACTGCAACGCGACCACCACTAGAGTTAGACTGTACACTTTTACTTGTAAAATACTCTTCTGCATTAAACAGAATATTACCTTCATTTGTAATATCCATTCCTTTAAACACTAAATCTTTTATAGCCTTGTCATCTTCACGCCCAAACTTATCCATCATAAACTGTTCAGAAAACGGGTTAAATTTTTGAGTCTTCATTTCTAAGGTTTTCGGGTCTAAGTTGAAATAAGATATTCCATTATAACGATTATCTTTTCTATCCGCATAAAAACCGATACAAAGCAATTCATCACCTCTAAAAATGGGTTTTAAAGACTCAGGAAACTTACCCGGAGTATAAAATGATTGAGTACTTCTACCGCTGTTAGAAATTCGAATCATTTCGTATTGAAACTTACGCTCTGTAGCATTAAAACGTTTCTTTTTAAAATATGCTTTACCTACCAAATACACATTCTGCAAATCTTTTGAGAAGGCTATATTTTCAAAGGCATAATTCTTTTCTTCTACCTCATCAGAGAAATCATGCTCCATTAACTTGTTTAAGTTGGCGTTGAATACATGAATAGTGTGCTGATCGATCTTTCTTTTCTTATAATGTGTAGTTATGGCAAATGCAGATTTATCATCATTAAATAAAATAGAAGTGGTAAAGCCAGATGAGAAGTTTCTATTATAGAAATTTCTATCTAAAGGCTGTTCTACCGGCTCAGACGCTATAGATAGCAGGGTTTCTTTTGTAAACTGAAATTGAGAGAACGGGCTTCTATGCACTTCATATTGATAACTTCTAGTATTATAGTTGTACTCTAAAAACAACAAATAAACCTGGCCGTTACGAACATAGGCGTCTATAAAATTGGCATTTTTAAGTTTATAATTATATTCTGAGACAAGCTCTAAATCTTTATTATAATGTTCAATAAAATACCCTTTTGGTCTTAATACGATACCTGTATAATATGCACGTACCACAACAGTACCTTCGCTACCATCATCTGCGATAGCAAGCATGTTAGAGTATCTATATTTATCATGAAATTTTTCACCGATAGTATAGGATACCAATTCTTCTTGAGCAAAGGAGCTTATAAAATTAATAAGAAATAAAAATAAAAAAGCGCTACGTTTTAACATAACCAGATTGGTTTATGTCATGAACCTGGAAACTCTGCTTTTCTTTTCTCTAAAAACGCAGTGGTACCTTCGGTAAAATCATCTGTTCCAAAACAGGCACCAAAAGCTTCAATTTCCTGCTCATAACCATTTACAGTATTCTTAAAACCAGCATTTACTGCTTTTATTGCATGTGAAATGGCTACAGATGAGTTATTGGTTATTCTAGAGATAATTTTATGGCACAAAGGCAATAATTCTTCTTGCGTAGTAACATGGTTTACCAAGCCATAATTGTTTGCCTGTTCTGCAGTAATCATACCTGCGGTCATGATCATTTCCATAGCTCTTCCCTTACCCACTAATTGCGGTAAACGTTGTGTACCACCGTAACCAGGTATAACACCTAGAGACACTTCTGGCAGGCCCATTTTGGCATTATCACTTGCCACTCTAAAATGACAGGCCATTGCTAGTTCTAATCCGCCACCTAAGGCAAAACCGTTAACTGCTGCAATTACAGGTTTAGATAAGTCTTCTACAAAATCGAACAATTGTTTTTGTCCCTTAGCCGCTAATTTTTTCCCTTCTTTTTCACTGAAATCAGAAAATTCTGAAATATCGGCACCGGCAACAAATGCCTTTTCACCACTACCGGTTAAGATAATAGCCTTTACGGTCTCATCTTTTTTCAAATCTTTAAAAGCTTCATGTAGTTCGCCTATGGTTTGCTTATTCAAAGCATTTAATTTAGTAGGACGATTAATAGTTACGATTGCAGTAGTATCCTCTTTTTTAATTAATAATGTTTCGTATGACATTGTTGTTGATTTGTTGAATTATACATTTTCTTTGGGAAACTTTACACAGAAGACCGTACCCTTACCTAAATGAGATGTAAAGTTGATCGATCCCTTATAAGTTTCCACAATATTTTTTACCATTCCTAAGCCTAACCCCATACCACTCGTTTTGGTGGTAAACTTAGGCTCAAATATTTTTTCTTCATTATCCTTTTCAATACCATAACCATTATCTGCCACAGATATTTTAACCATATCACCTTCAGATGCCACACTGACCAAAACTCTTGGAGATACCACATCTGGCACAGCTTGTATGGCGTTCTTTACCAAATTGGTTACTACACGTATTAACTGTGTACGGTCTAATTTCGCAATTATTTCCTCTTCCTCAGCAATGAAATGAATATAATCTTCATTAAAGATATCTAAAGCCAGTTTAACAATTTTAACCACGTTCAGCGTCTCATTCTGTTGCGCAGGCATCTCGGCAAAATTAGAGAAGGCAGATGCTATGCTGCTCATAGTATCTATTTGCTGAATTAAAGTGTCTGAGTATTCTCTAAGTTTTTCATGGATCAACGGGTCTTCTGGATCAAATTTACGCTCAAAACTCTGAACGGTAAGTCGCATTGGTGTTAGCGGATTCTTGATCTCGTGCGCCACTTGCTTTGCCATCTCGCGCCAAGCCTGTTCACGCTCACTACGTGCCAATTTTACGGCGCTCTGACCTAATTCATCTATCATACCGTTATAGGCGGCAATTAACTTTTCTATCTCCTCACCAGGGTTGTCGATATAAATCTTCTTGTTCTGTTTGCTTAAGTTAGTTTTACCCATCATGGTAGATATGGTCTCCAAAGAACGGGTTATGTACTTGGATATAAAAAATGCAAAGGCAATTGCCATAAGCAACATCAACAAGTAAACACCTGACAAACGAAATAGAAATTCTTTTAATTCATAGTCGTTAAAAGAATTATCTTCAAAATAAGGAAGATTAAGAATACCTATAGGTTTAAACTTTTGATCGGCTATATAGGTAAAAGATGCTTGATACTTGTCTCCTGCCAAGGCATTTTCACGTACATATCTTTTATTGGCACTTATTTCCAACTCGTTTAACACCTCAGCATCCAAGCACATCGAAATAGAATCGTTGGCAAATTTTGGACGTGAACTTTTTATAAGTTCTCCGTCTAAACTATAGATATTGAAATTCATATTTTGCACAACGGCAATCTCATAAATTTCATTTTTAAATATTAAATCTAGATTTTCCGTGGTTACGGGATAAGTGGTTTTCTGAATGGCAAGATCAATACTCTGTCGTATCTGCTCTTCTTTACGTTCCATTCTATTTTCATGATAATCCTTAGATTGCTCACGATATTGGTATACCGTAACACCCGCAATCAACACCGATGCAATGAGCACCAAAAATATCATGGATAAGAAAATACGTGACCGTAAAGATACTCTTGTTAACAATATTCTATTATTTCGTTTAAAGTTAGCAAATATCGCACCAAAAACGAGTAAATCGAGCGTTGTGCAATAAAACAAAGATGAAATATGGAATAAATAAAAATTTATAAATCAATAAAATGCAATTGAAAGTAATTTCTTACATTTATTTGCGTTTAAACTAAACACTTCTTTAGAGACTAAGCATGTTATTAAAATATTACGTTACTTTTTTTTACTTACTTGCCCTAACTCTTACTCCCTTTTGCTTACAATCTCAGCAAGAAGAGGAAATAAAATTTCAGCACATTACCGATGGTCTATCTCAAAGTACCGCTACTGTACTTTTAGAAGACAACTTTGGTTTTCTTTGGATCGGCACACGAAACGGCCTTAATAGATATGACGGTAAGGATTTTAAAATATATAATAAAAGCACAGACGGTAAAACTGGGCTTAAACATGAATATATAGTTTCATTATATGAAGACGGTGAAAACATCATTATAGGTACTAATGAAGGGTTAAGCCTTTATAATCGAAGTTTAAATACAATTACTCCATACCCTTTTAAAAACGAGGGTACATCATTAATAGACGAAGTTTTTGAAACTATTGTCAAAAAAGATGATATTCTGTGGCTTGGTGCAGAATCTAGTGGCATCTACAGATATGAACTTAAAACAGGGAAAACTAAACATTTTGCACCACCAAACGAACTTGTAAAAATTAAAAATCCACGAATGAACAAAGTGGTGAAAGTTGAAATATTAGATAGTGATAAAATACTTGCCGTTTTCACTTACAATTCACTTTTAATGGATCATGACATGAATGTTGTTAGTAATATCAAAACAACAAAGGCTATTATCACAGGTATTAAATTACCCAACGACACATATATGTTAGGATCTGGTAGTGGTATACTCTATAATTTAACGGTTGAAAACGACAAAGTCATTATTAATAAAGAAAAAGAAATATGTCCGGGTTTTGGCATACGTTCGCTTGAAAGAAATTTAAATGGGGATTTATGGATAGGTACTGAAAATAGCGGACTATATATCTACACCAAAGACTTAAAATTTAAGAACCATTTAGAATATGATGTTCGAAAATCGGGCTCATTGGCGGGTAATTCAATTTGGGCTATACGTTGCACCAGAAATGGTACTATGTGGGTTGCGTCGTATAAAAGTGGACTAAACCTTTACGACAAGGAATATTACAAGTTCAAACATATTTCACCCAATCCTTTTAATTCGAAATCATTAAGTAATAAACTGGTAAACTGCTTCTTAGAAGACCCAAAGGGTAATATTTGGATAGGTACTGATGGCGGAGGTTTAAACTATTGGAACAAATCGCTAAATACGTTTGACACCTATTCTTTAAAAAATAAAACATTCAATAGCGATGTTGTCCTTTCTATATTGAAAACGAAAGAAAATGAGTTCTGGGCAGGAACTTGGACCCATGGTATTTCTGTTTTCAATACCGAAACCAAAGATTACAGTGTATTAACCTCAGAAAATTCATTTTTGAAATCCAATATCATCATTGATCTTTTAAAAGATAAAAAGAATAGAATATGGGTCGTAAATTATTTTGCAGGTGTACAACTATATGATCCAGCTACAGAAACACATCAAAATATAGAGCTTATTTCAGATATTGACGGTCGTTTCATAAATTCTTTACACAAAATATATGAAGATCACCGAGGTAACATATGGCTAGGAACATTAAACTCAGGTTTGTTTAAACTAACAGAAAAAGACAATAAATGGTCAATTAAACATTTTCATACCAAAAATAGTCTTAACAATAGGTTTGTGAACGTAATCATCCAAGACGATCAGAACACCGTATGGGTGGGTACACAAGGTGGCCTTCACAAATATTCTAACAAGACAGATTCTTTTACGGCGATAACAAAAGAAGATGGACTTAAAAATGACGCCATAAAGGGTATTATCAATGATAAAAATGGTCATTTATGGCTTAGTACAGAAAACGGTATTATTAAATATAATTATGAAACAGGCGAAACCATTAATTATGATTTAGGCGATGGCTTACAAGCTAAAGAATACATAGCAAGTTCTTCACTAACTACCAAAAAAGGAGAGTATCTATTTGGAGGCGTAAACGGTCTAAACATATTTACCGCTAGTGAAGTAGAAAAACGAAAAGATACCCTTACTTTATTTGTATCGGGACTAAAGATTTTTAACCAACCCGTCTTACCCAATGACGAATTTGGCGTATTGGAAAAAGACATTAGCCAGGTAGATTCTTTGACCTTCAGTTATGACCAATCTGTTATCAATATTGATTTTAAGGCACTTACTTTTAGACATCATGAAAATGTAAATTATGCCTTTTTTCTAGAGGGATTTGAAAAAGATTGGAATTATGTAGGCAATAAACCAACTGCAACATACACCAACTTAAATCAAGGTGAATATGTATTAAGAATGAAATCTACCAACTCTGACGGCGTATGGGTAGATAATGAAATAGACCTGCATATAACCGTTACTCCTCCGTTTTGGAATACGTGGTGGTTTAAACTTTTAATAGTGTGCTCTTTATTACTATTGATTTATGTTGCATATTATTTTAAAGTAAAATCATTTAAAAAAAATCAACGCCTTTTAAAGCAAATGGTTACCGAGCGTACCCAAGAATTACAGTTACAAAAAAATAAACTTATAGAAGCTGCCAATGATCTAAAATCTAAAAACGAAGAAATTCAACGTTTTACTTACGCAGTATCACATGATTTAAAAAGTCCGTTAAGCAATATAAAAGGACTTGCCAGTCTAATACCATTGGAAATGGAATTAAAAGGAAACGAAGATATAGCAGAGTATTTAAAGCTGATAGATGTCTCGTGCAATAACATGAACGAATTAATATCCGATATTACTGAAATAGCCAGGTTAGGTAAAATCGAAAACAAAAATGAGCTATTAAAAACAAACGAAATATTATCCATATCAACGAACCTTATAAAAAGTCAACTGAACAAAAAGAATATTGATTTTACCATAGCAGAAAATCTACCAGATATTTTTGGTGATCGCAATCGTATTATACAAGTATTTGGAAATTTCTTAGATAATGCCATAAAATATATGGGAGACCAAGCCAATCCTAAAATAGTTGTAGATTTCGAAGAAGACGGAGACAACAATATTTTTTATGTTAAAGACAACGGCTTAGGTATGGATAAGGCTGCCTTAGAAAAGCTATTTACCCCATTCGAAAGATTTCATGAAAAAATTAAAGGAACCGGTTTAGGCCTATATATGGTAAAGCAAATTGCCCATTCCCATGGCGGTACCATTGTAGCTGAGTCAGAAGGGATAAAAAAAGGGTCAACGTTTAAACTGATTTTACCTAAAGCTAAAATTGCCGCAAAAAATTCCATATTATCCTAAGCATAGAATTTAAGAACAACATCACTAATTAAGCTTCCGGATTCTTATTTCTTATTCTTTTGTAGAGTTTTATACCCAGCATTAAAAGTATTCCTAAAACTATAATACCAACTACCCCAAAAATCCAATTAAAAGAACCCTTCAAAATCACCAAGAAGACAACTGCGAATAAAATTAGCGTGGCACCTTCATTCCATATACGCATGAATTTAGAAGTATACTGAATATCATCTTGTTGAAACTTCTTGAATATTTGATGGTTTTTAAGGTGATATAGTATCAGTAACACTACAAAACCAAGTTTTATGTGCATCCAAGGTTGCGATAACCATCCTGGGTAAATAATAAGCAACCAAATGGCAAAAAATACCGCCAATACAGCCGATGGCCAAGTAATAATATACCACAAGCGTTTGGTCATCAACTTTAATTGTTTGGAAAGAATTTCCTTTTCTGGTGATGGTTTTAGGTGAGCTTCTATATGATAAATGAATAATCTAGGAATATAAAAAAGCCCTGCAAACCAAGTTATTACGAAGATAAGATGCAGGGATTTTATATAATTGTAATATTCTGTCATAGTGCTTATAAAACAAACTCAAGTTCAAGTGCAAAACTAATTTCTCATTTCTATTTTCTCAACTTAAACAAGTTCAAAGTTAGCGAAAGCGGATAGAACTTACCTTATAATCTTATTGCACCTACTCCTGCATCCCATAAGGTTTTATTGTAGGCTGGTATTTCCGTATTCTTCAATTGATTTCCCTTTGCTTTTAATGCCTCCCATTTCTTATCCAATTCAGCCTTTCGGTCTTTATTAGATTTATTCAATCTTGCGATACTACTATTGGTCTGATTGATCATGAACAGATATTCTGCCGTAAATTTATTCCGAAAATTCTCTACATCATCATATGCCTGAGATTTTCGTTGTACCATATCGGCATCCCAAGCTTTTAAATCAGCAAGCAACTTTTCACCTTTAGATTTGGCTTCTACATCGGTTACCTTTTTCAACACTTCTGCCAAATCTTGTTGTGCTTTGTACAACAGATTCACCATACTATGCATTTCGGTCAACTCGGCTTCCGCATTGGTCATAAAAGCATCAAACTCTTCATACTGACCAGGTTTCGTCTCGTAAGTAGGCACTTCTTTTATTAAACCTGTGGTGGATACTGTTTGCCCATCAACCTTTAATGTAAAAGTATATGTACCAGGGGAAACTTTATGTCCGTTAAATCCTGCTTCAATATATACATCAGGTACGCTTGGCATAATTGGGTATTTCATATCCCACACAAAACGGTTTAGTCCTTCTTTTTTACTCAACACTGGTGCCGGAGGAGCACCGCCACCATTGTGTGGTTTGTACGTAGGGTCCTTTTCTGAAGTAATAGTTCTTATCAATTTCCTATTAGCATCAGAAATTTCTAATGTTATAGAAGCACTATCGGCTAATTTTGGGAGCTCATAATATAATACCACCCCATTGGCAGGGTTAATACCGTTAAACGCATCGCTACTCGTAAATGAACTAGAATTACCACTTAGCGGACTGCCCCAAAAGCCATTATAAGCATCTTTTGGTTTTAATATTTGAAGTCCTTTCTTAGACGGTTGATACTGAGACAGCGCAATAATATCATCTAATATCCAAAATGAACGCCCCGATGTTGCCACCACTAAATCGCCCTGATGTACTTTTAAATCTGTAATTGGGGTATTAGGCAAATTCAATTGAAAAGGTTCCCAAGATTCACCACCATTCCATGAGGCATATAATCCTTTTTCGGTACCTGCATATAACAAGTCTTTCTTAAACTCATCTTCTCGAACCACACGCGTAAAAGCACCATAAGGTATCCCTGAGTTTATAGCCGTCCAAGTTTTACCATAATCTGTTGTTTTATAGAAACCTGGCGTATAGTCATTGAATTTATATCGTGTTGTAGCAATGTAAGCCGTAGCCGGGTCATGCGGAGAAACCTCTATCGCATTAATCAAGCATTCTTTTAATCCTTTAGGGGTTACATTCTCCCAAGTTTCCCCACCATTTTTGGTCAAGTAAACCAATCCGTCATCACTACCTGTCCAAATATGTCCTTTTTC